>WHTR01000009.1:44907-50944 GCA_009377635.1 Chloroflexota bacterium | reverse complement strand
GTACACCGTGCTCGACCTGGTGTCGGAGGAGCCGGACCTGGAGGAGCTGTTCTACGCCTACTACCGCGCGGAAGACGCAAGGGGTGATGACCGTGCTGCGTAACGTGTTCACGAAGACCCTGTCGAACCAGCGCCGCGCACTGCTCGGTTGGGCCGTAGGACTGGCTGGGGTGTCGCTCGTCTACGCCGGCTTCTATCCGTCGGTCAACCAGCCCGCCTTCGCGGAGGCGATGGCCAACTTCCCGCCAGCTCTCATGGAGACCTTCGGCTGGGCTGACATCATCAGTGCCGAGGGCTACCTGGGCTCCACGGTGCTCGGGCTGCTCGGACCGGTCCTGACGATCATCCTCGCCGCTGCGACCGGCGCCAGGGCGATCGCTGGCGACGAGGAGGCTGGCACCCTGGACCTGCTCCTTGCCCGCCCGGTGGGCAGGAGCCGGGTCGTTCTGGAGCGGTTCGGCGCCCTCGTCGCGTCCATGGCCTGGCTCGGACTTGTCGTCTGGGGTGGCACGCTGGTCGCTGCCCGCATCGGGGAGATGAGTATCGCGGTGGATCGCGTCACGGCTGCGGTCGTCGCCCTCGCGCTGCTGAGCCTCGGCTTCGGCACGGCTGCCCTTGCGACTGGTGCTGTGACAGGTCGGCGGGGGCTCGCGGTCGCCGTCGCCGCGGCGCTGGCCGTCGCCGCCTACCTGGCGAACAACCTGGCGTCGCTGGTCGGCGCAGAGTGGCTGCAGTGGGTCTCGCCGTTCTTCTACTCCCTCGGGCATGACCCCCTGCGGACGGGCTTCGATCTCGGCGGCCTCGCCGTCCTGATCGCCATTCCACTGGTGCTCGTGGTTGTCGCCCTGTGGTCCTTCCATCGGCGCGACGTGGCAGTATGACCTGCAGCCGGTCATCCTGAGCGAAGCGAAGGAGCCGTCGCCAATGATTGCTGCCGCGCGAGGACCCAGTTCTGGCGGCAGACTCTTGGGTGTTCGGGCCCGACCCCGCGATGCCCCTGTCACGACGGCTGCCGGTGCGTTGCGATCCACCACGTGTTTCCAGCGATATCCAGAAAGCCTGCCTGGCGTTCCTGGTACGGTTTGTCCTCGAGCTGCGCGACGGGCTTTGCACCACGTTTCAGCGCTCGATCGAAGACGGCGTCGACATCCTCGACGTAGACGTAGATGGCCCCAATCCACGCGGGAATCTCCGGTGGCAGCTCGCCCGCTTCAATCACGAGAACGGAATCCCCGATCTGCAGCTCCACGTGAAAGCTCTCGGGTCCGAACTTGTGTCGCTCCAGCTCGACGGCGTCGAACGTATGCCTGACGAACTCGAGGAGCTCGACGGGCCCATGGAGGTACGGTCTGACCGACCCAAAGCCGTGACGAACGTACGTGCGGTCCGAAGTCATGAGCTCATTCCTCTCTATCGTGTGATGCCGTCGCTCGGGCCCTGAACGACGACAGGAGCGCGTTCCACCACTCCGCGTGGCGCACGAGGAACACCCCGTCGGGGAATCCATGCCTGGCGACGTGCTCGGTGGGAATCGTATCCCAGCCGAGGTGCTCGACCGGAACGCGCGTCTCCTCGCCCACTGGCTCGAAGCGGATATCCACTTCGGTCGACTGTTCGGGCGCAAAACTGGCCTGGCGCCAGCTGAAGGCGATGCGGGACGGCGGCTCCCAGACCGAAACGCGTCCGATCTCGAACACCGCTCCGTCGGCGAACGTCTCCGTGAACCGTCCGCCAACTCCCGACTCGAAGGCCAGGAGGCCGGGGCCCCGCGGTGTGAACTGGAAGAGCATGTTCGGACGCCACCACTGCCCGATCTCCCGCGTGAAGGTGTCGAAGGCGCGCTCCGGGGTCGCGGAGACGCGCAGAGCCACCACGACACGCGAGGCCATCTAGGAATCAGTCACCGGGGTCAGGTGACTGAGGACGCAGCGCCATTCTCCCTGCTGTTTCAGGAACACGTCGGTCGTCCACTCATCGGCGCTGAAGGGATCTCCGTTGTAGGTGCCGTTATTCGTCACGCGGCTGGTAACCACAGCGGTGTCTCCGTAAGTCCGCACTCTGGCTACATCGACCTCAAATGTCTCGTGCGTGAGTTCGCCCGCAGCGACGGCGCTGAGAAAGGGACCCTGTTCGAACACCCCCGTGCCCCCCACCAGCACCCAGTCGTCGCTCGCGAAGCGACCGATTGCCTCCGCATCGTTCGAGATGATCGCGTGGGCCCATGCCTTCGTGAATGTTGCCAGCTCCTGCTCCGGACCGAATTCGTTGCTCATCCCTTCCTCCATAGCTCATTGCCGCACCCAGTAATCCGTCACTTCGGCCGCGCCCCTAGGCGCCGTCGACGTGCGCTTTGAACGCGGACAGCTGCTCGGCCCACATCTGCTCCATCTCCTCCAGCCAGTGCTTCAGCTCCGCTATCGGCTCCGGCCTGAGCGTGAAGATGCGCACGCGCGCGTCAAAATCGGAGCGGATCTCGTCAACGAGACCGGATTGCCGAAGGATCCGTAGATGGCGGCTCATAGCGGGCGGAGCAAGGCCGACGGCGCTCGCGAGCTCGCCCGCCCGGCGCGGGCGTTCCCGGAGCAGGTCGATCGACCGTCGCCGGTGGGGGTCGGCCAGTGCCGCGAGCGTCCGATCGACGTTGGCCGGCCTCGCCGTCAAACCCACCCCTCGATCTTCAGTCCGCTCGCCTGCTCCGCCTCCTCCCGAGACACGTGCCGGATGGTCTGGCTGAAGGTCCAGACGTGGCCCTCCGGGTCGACGGCCCGATAGGTGCGATCGCCGTAGAACTGGTCGTCCGGCTCTCCGACGATCACAGCGCCAGCGGCCCGGGCGCGCGCGCAATGGGCGTCGATCTCTTCACCGACATGGACCTCCGTCGTCTGCGTGTTGGCGCCGTCTACCGAACGGGGGCTCTTCGCCCAGCCCGTCCACTCGTCGCCGATCATGATGTAACCGTGCCCGTACGCCATCTCGCAGTGTTGGAGCCTGTCGTCGGGGCCGGTGATGAGCATGATCGTCTCGAAGCCGAAAGCCTGCCCGAGCCACGCCACAGCGGCCTTCGGGTCCTTGTAGAAGACAGCGGGCGCGAACGTCGCCCTGCCGTGGTTCTCGGTCATGGATTGCAGCCCCCTTCTCTGGATTTGCAATAGTTTACGCAATCGAGAAGTACCATGCAACTCTTCGCCAGAGCGTGCTCACTGAGGAGATGCTTTGCCCCCACTCGCGTTACCCCACGGCTGCATTCGCGGAGGGCACTGGAGTGGCTCAGGCGCTGCGCATCGGCTGCGGGTGCCCGTAGGTCAGCGAGCGCCAGAGCCACTCCACCGGGCCGAAGCGGAATCGACGGAGCCACCACGTGCTGAAGGCCAGGTTCGCGCTGTAGATTGCCAGCGCGAGGATGATGCCCAGCGCCGGACCGAGGCGACCGGTGAGGCCGAATCCGAAGCTGTAGAAGACCGTCGTTGCGATCACTGACTGGAGCAGATAGTTCGTCAGCGCCATGCGGCCTGCTGCGGCCAGATGGGCTAGGCGCTCCCTCCAGGACGGCGAGCGGCTCACCAACAGGACCAGACCCGCGGCGTACCCCAACCCAAGCGCCGGCCCGCCGATGCCGTAGCCGATCGAGCCCAGTACGGTCGGCAGCGTCGGGATGGCACGCGATGCGACCAAGGTCGTCAAGGCATAGCCAAGGCTTCCCAGCAAGCCGATTGCGAGTCCCCATCGGAACACCGCGCCGATAAAGGGCATGTGGCCGGTCAGATCCTGGAATACCCCCCGCTTCCACGTGTACAGACCGATCAAGAGCATCGCCAAGACGTTGGGTGCGTAGAAGAACGGTGCTATCGAGTAGAAGTACAGGACGTCCTGGGCACGCTGCGCGGTGATCTGCGTCCAGCTTCCGCTGCTGTACACCTGCACGGCCTGCTCACCAAGCGCTCGGTACTGCGCCTCGGACTCGGCAAGTGATTGGTCGATCTCCACTGCTGCCTCTGGCACACCCCGTCCGAGCTCGAGGAAACCCAGGAGCAACGCGTAGATCGCAATTGGGATCAGAAGGAGGACGCCGGCCCACACAAGGAGCGCCCGCGGGGACCGTCCCCGGAAGAACACGAGGAGGACGAATCCGAGCACGGAGTAGAGGACGAGGATGTCGCCGTACCAGATGAGGAACGCGTGCACGAGACCGATGATGAGCAGCACCGCCAGCCGCCGCGCGTACAGGCCGCCGAACCGTGTGCCCCATGCCTCCGAGCGGGTCAGCTGGATCGCGAAGCCAACGCCGAACAGGAAGGAGAACAGGGGATAGAACTTGCCTTCCGCCAGGAAGCTGATCAGCCAGGATGCCAGGTGGTCCGCAGGGGACGTCCACAGCTCTATGTCGGTGGCCATCGCGTAGATCGGCGCCCCGCCTGGCGCGATGTTGACGATCGCGATGCCGAGCAGTGCGAATCCACGCAAGACGTCCAGCACATCGATACGCTCCGCGATGCTGACCGGCTGGGCGCGGACCGGAGCTTCTTCCATCCCGTCAGATCACGATGGCGCACGTGTCGGAGCCGATCGCCTCGTCGTCCATCCCACACTCCCACACGCTCATCACGTGGGCACCGCGAATGAACCTCAGGAAATACGCCCGCGTCAGGCAGACGGCGGGAAACGTTTCAATCCTCGGGGCGGATCACGGGACCGTGTACGCCATAGAATGACAGTGTCCGCATGTCGCGCGGCGCGTCCGTCAGCGTGGCAGATGGGGTGCTACAGGTCTTTGATCGACTTCTCAAGCCGCTTGAATCCCTGGTCCGTGTACCCCCGGGCATCTTGAACCAGGTCGAGGAGGAGCGGCTTGATCTCGGGCAGCACGCGCTCGACCATGAACTCGCGAGTGGCGGTTGCTGTGCGTCCGGGCAGGTCGGCTTCTCGAGCCCGCGCGCGAATGGCTTCGGCGACGTCTCCAGGACCTTGGACGGGGGCCTCGGACGCCCGTCGCGCTCGGCGGATCATGAACGCAACCACGCCCGCCGCGATGGCCGTGGCGAGGATGGCTCCGGCGGGCAGGCCGATCGGTTGCTCCTCTGCGGTCATCTCTTCTTGCACCATCGTTCCCCCTTGTATCACGGATCACCTGTCTCACTCTTCACTGCCGACGGGAGGATTCGCTAGGGGTTGCCGTTGCGCACGGCGACGCTCACATTGGCGGTCGCTGTGGTGCCGGCCTTGGATACGGCGGTGAGCTCGATCCGGTACGCCCCGTTGGCGCCCTCTGTTGTGTCCCAGACGTCCATCTGGCCGTTCTCGACCGGCTGCGTGCCAACGACGTCGCGCACGGTCGTCCGCTGTCCGTCCGGCCCGACGCGCTGGTACTGTAGACGGTAGGAGTGAAAATCCGGACCCGCCGCGGAGCCGACGATCGCGATGCGGCCGCTGATGGTGTCGTCGCCCCGGGGCGATGAGAAGGCGGCGCGCGGGGGTGGCGCAGGCTCGTTCGTGGGTGCTCCTGCCGCCTGGGCCTGTGAAGGCGGGGTTGGACTTGGTTCGGGGGTCGGCTCCGGCGTCGCAGTTGGAACGGGCGTCGCGGCGGCCCTCGGGGGCGGCGGTGCCGCGCCGGGCACGAGCGTGGCAAATCGCGGCGGCGGGAGAACTTCCCACGGCCGCGTTGGCCCACTCCCTCCCTCTGAGTACTCGGTCGGCGGGAGGTCTGCTCGGCCGGACGTCGTTTGGAACCGCCGTAACTCCACGTCCTTGTACGGCGTATCGGGTCCGGCGAGCTTGCCGGTCCTGCGGTCGATGGCGATGACCCGTTCGACGGTCTGCTCGGAGCTAGGCGCGCGCTCTTCGAGGAACCAGTCGGTCACGCGCTGCGAACACGCGCCGTCTCCCTCCGTCGCGATGCAAACGGTGCGCCGAACGACGCCGGGCGGCTGCTCGAACCGCTCGATGGGTGTGCCCTTCAGCGCCTCTTCCATGAACGTGTTCCAGATCCGTCCTGCACCGGTCGACCCTTGCACACGGGCCATCTCTTTCTTGTCGGTGCGCC
>WHTR01000009.1:37924-44812 GCA_009377635.1 Chloroflexota bacterium | reverse complement strand
CGGCCGACCCAGACTCCGGCGACGAGGCTCGGTGTGTATCCCATCGTCCACGAGTCGCGGTAGTCATCCGTGGAACCGGTCTTTGCTGCCGCCGGTCGGTTCCCGGAGAGACGGAGGGGGCTGTTGGCCCCGAAGGTCTCCAGCCGCGCGTTGTTGTCTGACAGGATGTCGGTCGTGAGGAACACCGTCCGCGGGTCGACCACCTGCTCGGCCTCTGACGTGTGCTCGTAGACCGTCCGCCCGTCTGCGCCAACCACCTTCAGGATCGGTGAAACCGGCACCTGCTTCCCTCCGTTCGCGAGGACCGCGTACGCGCTGGCCAGCTCGACGAGGCGGACCTCGCCGCCGCCGAGCGTAAACGAGAGCCCGTAGTTCGTCGGGTCGCCGAGGCTCGTCATCCCGAGATTCTTCGCCATGCTGATGGCGTCGTCGAGTCCAACGTACTGCAGCACCTTCACGGCGGGGATGTTGAGCGAGTTTCCCAGCGCCCGCCGGAGCGTGACCGGGCCGCGAAAGCGGTTGTCGAAGTTCTGGGGACGCCACACCCGGCCGGGTCCATCCGGCAGCTCCAGGGGGGCGTCCTGGACGATCGTGGCAGGCGAGAGGCCCTCGAGGAAGGCGGTGAGATAGACGACGGGCTTGATAGAGGAGCCAGGCTGGAGTGGCGCGACCGCCTGATTGACCTGGCCGTCGATGGAGGCGTCGTAATAGTCCATGCTCCCCACCATCGCGAGGATCTCACCGGACTTCGGATCGATGGCGGCGAGCGACGCATTGTTCGCGTTCTGCGCTTCCAGGTCCGCTTTATAGGTGCGGACCGACCGCTCGGCGATGTCCTGGAGGTCGGAATCGAGCGTCGTGTACACAGTGTAGCCACCGGTCAGCAGCGCCTTCTCGCCGAACCGCTCCTCGAGGGCGTTGCGCACGTAGAAGACCCAGTGCGGATAGCGGATCGAAGGGGTCGCGGACTCCGGTGGAGCCAGCTTGATGGGCTCCTGCTTCGCTGCGTCCGCCTCCTCCGGAGTGATGAACCCGTGCTGGGCCATCAGTCCGAGGACGTCCTCCTGGCGCTGCTTCGCGGCCTCGAAGCTCGTGAACGGGTCGTAGGTCGCAGGCGCCTGCGGCAGCCCGGCGAGGAAGGCTGCCTCTGCGAGGGTCACCTCCTGCAGGGATTTGGTGAAGTAGGTCTGAGACGCGGTCCCGATTCCAAACGCCAGATTTCCAAAGGAGACCTCGTTGAGATACCATTCCAGGATCTGGTCCTTGCTGTAGCTTTGAGATAGCTCCATCGCCAGGAACGCCTCCTTGAACTTTCGGCTGAGCGTTTCGCTCGTCCGCTCGTCCGGGTTGAGAAGGACGTTCTTGATGAGTTGCTGCGTGATGGTGCTGCCTCCCCCCACGACCGTTCCTGCCTGAAGGTTCTCCCAGAATGCTCGAATGATGCCGCGCGGCTCGATCCCCAGGTTCTCGTAGAACGAGGCGTCCTCGACGGCGACCACGGCGTCGACGACGACGTTTGGTACGTCGTCCAGGCGGACCACCGTTCGCCTTCCCTCGTCCTGGTTGAATAGCTCATAGAGGAGGTTGCCGTCGCGGTCGAGGATCCGTGTTGTCTGGTACACGTCGCGCGTGCTGAGCACCCCAACGGACGGCAGGTCTTCGATGAACGAATGGTAGGCTGCTGCCGCGGACGCTGCGCCGAACGTGGCCGTGCCCGCGAGCCCAAACGCGAGGAGGAGCATGAGCGTGAGCGCGCCGGCGACGATGTAGCCCGTTCGCGAACGGCGCGTCGGGCCCAGGTGGTTGCGGAGCGGGCGGTGGGGACGCCCGTTCTGGTGCATGCGTGGCAATGGCTGCATCTTCGGCGATTATAGCCATCCCGCATGCGTGTGGCCAGTGGTGACCGCCAGCCGACGTTATTTTTGAGGGCCGAGCCCGAGGTGCTGCGCGAACCAGTTGAGTGTGTCGCTCCGGGCCTGGGCGGCGGTCTCCGGGTTGTAGTTCTGCCCCGTGTCGTTGTGGAACGCGTGGTTCGAGTTGGGGTAGATCTTGAGCTGATAGGTCGTGCCCGCTTGCTGCAGCGCCGCCTCGATCGCCGGGATGCCGGCGTTGATGCGCTGGTCCAACTCGCCATAGACGCCGAAGACCGCCGCTCGGATGTTCGGCACGTCCTCGATCGGTGGGTTGCTCCCGTAGAAGGGGGCGACGGCCTTGAGGTAAGGTGAAATTGTGGCGAGTTGCCACGTCACTCCGCCTCCGAAGCAGTACCCGGTCGCGGCCAGCTTTGTTTCGTCGACGGACGGATGCGCCCGGAGGACATCCACCGCCGCGACGAAGTCCATGGCGTTCTGTACTGGGTCGAGCGTCCGGAACGCGGCCGTGAGCGCGTCGTCGGATGGCATCTCGTCCGTCGGTGTCCCCGTTCGGGATACGAGGTCCGGCGCGATTGCGACGTAGCTCTGCTGCGCGAAGCGCCGGGCCACGTCCTGAATGTGGGGGGTCAGCCCACGGTTCTCGTGGCAGACGGCGACGCCGGGCAGGGACATGGCCATCTCCCCGCCGGCTGGCCAAGCGACATATGCTTTCATCAGCTGCCCATCCGTGCTGCGATAGAAGATCCAGTCCGTGGAGACGGCTGGGTCGGCATCGGGCACGGTGGCCGGGGACGCTTGAGCTGGAGTGACCTGGGCGGGGGACGTCGCGGCCGGCATCACGCACGCTGCCATCGCGGCGGCAGTGCCGGCGCTGGCGCCGAGCAATACCGCCCGACGCATGAACTCCCGGCGACTGATCCAGCCGTCGCGAAGGTGCTCGAGCTCCTCTTCGACCAGGTACTGCTGCGTGGTGTTCATGCACGGTTCTCCAACAGCTCCGGTCGCTGCTCTCGGATGGCAGCGAGAACCCGCTCCGGCGTGAGCGGCACCTGGGTCGCGCGGACGCCCAGGGCATCGTCGATCGCGTTGGCGACGGCGGCCGCGACGGGGATGCATGGTGTCTCGCCGACACCTTTGGCGCCGAAGGGACCGAACGTGGAAGGGATCTCCACGAGCTCGACGGTCAGCTCGGGAACGTGGGGCGCGGTCGGGAGCAGGTACTCCCAGAGGTTCGCGTTGAGATTGATGCCGTTGTCGGACTGGATCTCCTCGGTCAAGGCGTAGCCGAGTCCAAAAATCACGCCCCCTTCGATCTGGCCCGTGCAGTTCAACAGGTTCAGCGCGCGCCCAACGTCCTGCACGGTGTAGTAGCGGTCGACGCTCGTCACCCCCGTTTCGGGGTCCACGGAGGCAACCGCGACGTGGCACGCGAAGCTGGGGGCATCGACGATGTCGGCTCGTTCGTGACCGTGCTCCCGAATCTCGCGCTCCCGAGCCTCACCGCTCGTGCCGATGATCGCCCCAGCGGGAGAGGCCAAGGCACCCTGCGCAACCTGCGCGACGGAGAGCTGCCGGGATGGATCCGAGCGGACGCGGACGTTGCCGTCGCGCAGATCGAGCTCTTCCTCGTCGACTTTTAGTTGCTCAGCCGCCAAGCGGAGCACCTGACGGCGAGCCTCCTCTGCCGCCTGGCGAACCACGTTGCCCACCCGATACGTGGTGTTGCTTCCTCCGGTGCCCTGTTCGTACGGAGTCGCCTCCGTGTCCGCCGCGATCACGCTGACCTGCTCGACGGGCACTCCCAGCACCTCACTGGCGACCTGCCCAACCATCGACCACTGTCCACCGCCCTGGTCCGCCACCCCGGTCAGCACAGCGACGCTGCCATCAACATCCACCTTGACGGTCGCCGCGCTGTCGACGGCCGCCGGATTGGGATGCAGCGCCCAGAAGGAGACGGCCGTTCCGATCCCCTGATGAGGGCGCTTCGATCCGAGCTCGCGCGCCATCCAGGCCCGCGCGCGTTTCAGGCACTCGTCGAGGCCTGAGTTCTGTAGGATTCCGTGGCCGGACGGGACCACGTCGCCGTTCCGGAGGGCGTTCCTCTCGCGGAGCTCCAAAGGGTCCATGCCGATCATTCGTGCGAGCCGGTCGAGGTGAGACTCGGTCGCGAACGATGTCTGCGGACCGCTGGGTGCGCGCACGTGTCCGGCGGGCGAGCAGTTCGTATAAACGGATGTCGCCTCCACGCGCACGTTCGGGATGTGGTACGCGCCAACGAGGCTGACGGCACTGTTGGCCGTGCCGGCCTGTGTGTCATCGACGGCGCCGACGTTGTAGACCATCGACGCATCCATCGCGACCAGTGTACCGTCGTGGCGGACCGCCATCCTCAGCCGGATCACTGCGGATGGGCGCGACGTCATCGCCGAGAACTCCTCGACCCGGGAGAGGGTCAGCCGGACCGGGCGCCGGGCCTTGCGCGCCAGTACCGCGGCGATGGGCTCAATGAATGCCGCGCCCTTGCCGCCGAAATCTCCGCCGATCGCCGGCGCGATCAGCCGCACGTGCGAGACCGGTACTCCCAGGGTGTCGGCGATGCTCACCCGCCCCCGAAAGGGCGCCTTGATGCTTGCCCAGACGGTCACCTTGCCGGTCCCGTCGATCTGAGCAACGGCCGCGTGCGGCTCCGTGAAGGCTTGGCTCTGGCGGGGCGTCCGATATGTTGTCTCGTGCACGACGACATCGGGCTCCGCAAACGCGACGTCGACGTCGCCTACGTCGTGCCGCACGCGATTGCGGACGTTCCCCTCGCGCGTCGACCTTGCGGAGTCCTGGTAGCTCGGGAGGTCCGGGTGCAGGATCGGCGCGTCTGGGGCGATCGCCTCCTCCGGCTCGAAGACGGCTGGCAGCGGGTCGTACGCCACATTGATGAGCTGCAGTGCGCGCTCGGCCGTCTCCTCATCGATGGCGGCAACGGCGGCGACGGGCTCCCCGACGTAGCGAACCCGTTCTCGGGCAAGGGCGTGGCGATCTCGGATGAATCGGCCAATTCGTGTGGCGCCCACGTCATCACCGGTCGCCACAGCGTACACGCCCGGCATGGCCGCGGCGGCGCTCGCGTCGATGGACACGATTCGCGCGTGCGGGTGCGGGCTGCGCAGGATCTTCCCCTCCAGCATGCCCGGAAGCCGGACGTCGCCCGCGTAGACGGCGGTCCCGGTCGCTTTGAGCCAGGCGTCTGGCTTCGGAAGGGGCTTCCCGATGGCTTGCCGCTCAGTCGTTGCCGTCATGTCCGTCCTCCGAATTCGGCGTCATCGCGCGCATCACGCGCCGCCTGCTTGCGCAGCGGCTTCCACGGCCTCGAAGATCTTCACGTATCCGGTGCAGCGGCACAGGTTCCCCTCGAGGGCGGAGGCGATATCGTCGCGGGTCGGGTGGCGGTTCTCGTCCAGGAACGCCTTCGCCGCCATGATGAACCCGGGAGAGCAATAGCCGCACTGGATCGCGCCATACTCGACGAAGGCGCGTTGAAGCGGGTCCAGCCCGTTGTCCCGAGCTAGGCCCTCGATGGTTACGACGTTCGTTCCGTCGATCTGGGGCGCGAGCATCAAGCACGACTTGACCGCGGCCCCGTCAACGATGACCGTGCAGACACCACAGTTGCCGGTGCGGCAACCCTCCTTGGTCCCGGTCAGGTCGATCTCGTCGCGCAGGAGCCGCTGGAGCGTCCAGTATGGCTCGACCTCTAACGTCGTCGCGTGCTCGTTGAGTGTCAATGAGATCGGCATCTTCGTCATCGGTGTGATCCAACCTCCCGCAATCCTGTCATGCTATGGCCGGCAGGTCGGTGTCTATTGTACGCCCCCGACGCCGTGGCAGATGCACCGCCGGGCGACGTCTCTGTCGACGCGCGAGCGCGACAGGGAGTATGGTGAGAGGCGTTGGAGGATCGCCAGCCGGAGTCGAGAAGGAGCTAACGGGCGCCGATGGCAGAACCCGAGACAGGAGGCCAGAGCGGGATCCCCGCGTCGCCCTCGGACACAGCGCTTCGGATCGCGTCACGCGCCGAGACGCCGCTCGACATCGGCCGCTCGGCGGCGGAGATCTACGCGTATCTTGCCGATTTCACTCGCCATCACGAATGGTTCCACACCTACCTCTCAGTTGAGGCCCTGGACGTCGGGTCCCCGCGGGTGGGGTCGCGGTTCCGGGTCCAGCAGAAGCAAGACCTCCGGTGGGACAAGCTGGCGTTCACAACCATCGCGGACCGCGAGGGGTTCGACTTCACCAGTGAGATGCAGGTGACGGCGCTCGAGCCCTCTCGGCATGTCGCGTGGCACACGGAGGCGGAGACCGGGCCCTTTAGCGGCAACTGGGAGTTCCGTCTCGACGCCATCACGGAACGGATCACGACCGTCCGACTGCGCGGTCATCTCACGAGCCCTAGTGCCGCGATCGCGGAGCTCATTGACACGCTACAGCGGCTGGGCTATCCGCTAGATGTGGTCCAGCGCCAGGTCGACCGGGCGATGCACAATGTCCGCACGATCCTCGAAGGGCGCGTCCGACACCCCGGCGGGACGGTGTAGTGGTCATTCGTCAAGAAACTGCACGACCGGCGGCAGGAAGGCGTCGAGCTGCTCGCGGAACGGGTAGTGGCCGGTATTCTCGATGCTGACGAATCGGGCGCCGGGGACACTTGCCGCGAAGGCCTTCCCGTAATCCACGGAGACAACTCGGTCGCGCGCTCCCCAGACCACAAGTGTCGGGCACGCAATGCGGTGCAAGCGCTGCCGAAGCTTCGGGTTGTGCATGAAGGGTTTCCACCCGTACCGCATGGCCGCCTCCTGACTGTGGAGCATCGCCTCCAGCAGCGGCTGGGGCAGGTCCGGGGCGGGAAGCGGCACATGATGCCGCGACGGGTCATCCCAGAGCATCGCTTGGTGTGCCTCGCCGACGAGGATGAACGGGTCCTGAATGTCCCGGGTCTCGCGGCCCGAGATCTTGATGC
>WHTR01000009.1:5644-37914 GCA_009377635.1 Chloroflexota bacterium | reverse complement strand
GACAGCGGACGGCGATCTCGGCCGCGAGCCAGCCGCCGAGCCCGAATCCGATGATCCGACTCGGCGAGAACCCCATCTCGTCCAGCAGATCCAGGTAGTAGTAGGCAAGGTCGTCGACCGTCTCAACCCCCGGTGCCTGACTGGAGCGCCCGAATCCTGGGTGTGAGGGCGCAAACACCGCAAAGCGCTCGGCGAGGCGCTCGTGAAGGGGCTCCCACCCCCACCAGCCGTAGCACCCGTGGAGAAGGACGACGCGTCGGCCCGCGCCCCCCTCATAGACCTCGAGGTCTCCGCCAGCAACCGACCGGACCTCGACGTGGCCTGCTGTGAGATCGGCCATTGATTTCTCCCAGTGAAGATGTGTCCGGGGAAGGATAGCCGTCCCTCGCCGCGTCGTTCCACCATCGCCGGTGACTTTCTTGGGGACCCGACGAGACGGCGCGAGCTGGGTGTCCCCTGACTTAGTGCGCTGCGCCCCCGGCCACGCCCTCACCCGTCCTCGCCCGCTCTCGCGTGCTTCGGCCGGCCTCTCCCAGAGGGAGAGGCGATCCGTCTGCCCCTCTCCCTCTGGGAGCTCGTACAGCTCCGCCATCACATCGGGGGGAGGGCCGGGAAGAGGCGATCCGGCTGCCCCTCTCCCTCTGGGAGAGGGCTTAGGGGGTGAGGGCGTCTCCCCCACGAGCGCACAAACTTGGGGCACACCCGCGCGAGCTCGGATCGTCGGGTGTGGGGTGATGCGGATGGTATCATCGCGGAGGGATTTCCATGTAGGTGACGGGCATGCGTCTGTACAATACGATGAGCCGCGCCAAGGAGGTGTTCGAGCCCCGAGGCGACTCGGTGACCATGTACGTCTGCGGCGTGACCCCCTACGACACCACGCATCTCGGCCATGCGCGGACCTACGTCGCATTCGACGTCCTTCAGCGGTACCTCACGTTTCTCGGGCTCACCGTGCGGTACGTTCAGAACGTGACGGATGTGGACGATCCACTCCTCGCCAGGGCCAAGGAGCTCGGCACGGACTATCGGGCGCTAGCTGAGCAGCACATCCGGAGTTTCCTCGTCGACCTCGAGGAGCTCAACGTGCACCGTCCGGCCGTCTACGTGCGGGCGACCGAAGCCGTGCCGCACATGCTTCCGATCATCCGAACCCTGATCGAAAGCCAGATGGCGTACGTCAACGACGGGAACGTGTACTTCCGGGCGAGCCGATTCCCGGGCTTTGGAGCGATGGCCCGGCTCGACCGCGCGGGGATGCTGGAGGCGCTTCGGGACATCGGGGAGAGCCCCGACGACCCGGGCAAGGAGGAGCCGTTGGACTTTCGCCTGTGGCAGGCGGCGCGGCCCGGCGAGCCGACCTGGGAGAGCCCATGGGGTCCCGGGCGCCCCGGGTGGCATATCGAGTGCTCGACCATGGCCTTGCGCCACCTGGGAACTCAGATCGACATCCACGGAGGTGGCGCGGACCTGATCTTCCCCCATCATTGTTGTGAGATCGCGCAGTCCGAGTCGGCCACCGGCCGCTCGCCGTTCGTTCGCTACTGGGCGCACGTGGGGCTCGTCGCAATGGATGGCGAGAAGATGAGCAAGTCCAGGGGCAACCTGGCCTTCGTCCGTGACTTGCTCCCGATCCATGGCGCCGACGCCGTCCGCCACTACCTCCTCGGGTACCCGTACCGCGAGCCGTTCGAGTATTTCGAGTGGGACCTCGCTGCAGCCGCAGGCCGCTGGGAGCGCATTCGGGCCGCGTGCGAGGGGCCCACCGACGGTAGTCTGACAGGAAACGGACGACGGCTTCGCGACGGCGCACTGGCCGCGCTGGACGATGATCTATCGACGCCTCTGGCAGTTGCCTCTATCAGCGAGCTATCGGAGGTCGTCCGTCGCGATCAGATGGGCGGCGACCGTGCTGCGCTGCGCGAGCTGCTCGGGCTGCTCGGGTTCCGAATCGGCGCCTAGCGGTCTGGGTCAATCACGAGACAGACGGCCGACCGGGACGACGCGAGACGAGGATCTCGTCGCCCTCGACCCGAACCGGGTGGGTCCGGAGCCGATAACCCGGGACAATTCGCGCCATAGGGGGCCAGATCGGCTCGCCGGTCCGCACGTCAAATCGCCAGAGGTGGGCGTAGCATGTGAGCGTGCAGCCCGAGAGCCGGCCGAGCATGAGCGACGTTCCCAGGTGGGTGCACCAGGCGCTCATTGCGTACAGCCCGCCGTCGACGTTTGCCAAGACGAGCACCTGCTCGTCGATCTCGACCTCGGCGATGGTTCCCGCCGGCACGTCGCCGAGCTTGGCAACCCGCACGAACTCGTCGTTTCCCGCTGTGCTCACCTGGCTGCGCCGCTCATAGGCTGATCTGAGATGGGGTTGTGTCGCACGTCAGCACCAAGAGGTGGCGGGAGTGGGGCTCGAACCCACGACCTAGGGGTTATGAATCCCTCGCTCTAACCGCCTGAGCTATCCCGCCGCAGCCTTCCATTCTACGGCAGCGCGGACGGCGGCGTGGGGGCGCGTCAGCAGCGCGAGTAGCCGCACGAGAAGCATTTGTCGCAGCCCTCTTCGTGGACCAGCGCGGTTCCGCAATCCGGGCAGAATGCGCCCGAGAGGCGGAGTGCCTGACCGTTGCCCGCGGGGTAGGGCACTTCCGTGGCCTCCATCTCCGCGACAGGGGTGGCATCTCCGTCGGACCCTTCCATCGAGGTGAGGTGCTCCTCGAGCACCTTGGCGAGCGCGTCCGGCAGCGAGCGCGTCCGGTCTGGCCCGAACCCAAGGCTCGTCGCGCCGCCGATGCCTCGCAGTTTGCGGATGATCTCGCGCACCCGGGCTCGCGGCGGCATGGTGGACGGCACGCGCAGGATCAATGTGCTGAGCTTCCCGATGGCTTCGGACAGCGGCGCGATGTCGCTCCCGGCCTTGCCCTGGTTGACGAACACCTCCCGCGGTTCTTCGCGTTCGTCGTGATTGATGGTGACATACGCCGAGCCAAGGGGCGTCTCGATCTCGTAGGTGACGCCGCGCAGTCCGCGCGGTCGCGGTTCGATGGACGCGCCGGGCTCCGACTCGTCTGCCGTCGTCTCAGCCTCGGGAGCCTTCGGCTCGGAACTCCCGCCGACGTGGAGCACGCCGGACTTCGATCCGTCCCGGTACACCGTGATCCCGTTGCAGCCAGTCTCGTAGGCAAGCCGGTAGGCCGCGGCCACGTCGTCCACGGTTGCGTCATGGGGCAGATTGATCGTCTTGGAGACCGCGTTGTCGGTGTACGTCTGCCACGCGGCCTGCATGCGGACGTGCCATTCGGGGGCGAGATCGTGCGCGGTCCCGAAGACGCGCTGCCACCGGTCCGGCACGCCAGCGATGCCGCGGGCCGTTCCCCGCTCGTGCACCTCACGCGCCAGCTCGTCGGACCAGAATCCCTCGCGTTGGGAGATCTCCCCGAACATCGCGTTGACCTCGAGGGAGAGCTGGCCGTCGAGCGACCCGCGGCGGTCGAACACGAGCGCGAACAGCGGCTCGATCCCTGACGAGCAGCCGGCGATGATCGAGATGGTGCCCGTGGGTGCGATGGTCGTGACCGTGGCGTTGCGAAGCCGTCGACCGTCTCGGTACATGCTTCTCCCCCACATCGGGAAGGGCCCACGCACCTCGGCCAGACGCGCTGACTCGTCGTGCCCGGTCTCGTTGATGACCTGCATGACACGCGCGCCCAGTGCCAGAGCTTCCTCGCTGTCGTACGGAATCCCGAGCAGCACCAGCAGGTCGGCCCAGCCCATCACGCCGAGCCCGATCCGCCGATTGGCCTTCACGGAGCGGTCGATGTGCTCGTCCGGGTACGGGTTCACGTTGATCACGTCGTCGAGAAACCGGACTGCCAGACGGATGGTCCGCTCCAGTCGCTCCCAATCGATGCGTTCGTGAGCTGGAGTTGGATGGCCGTTGGTCGCTGAGGAGGAGCCGTCGATGCCCGAGGGCTTGACGAACATTGCCAGGTTGATGGACCCGAGGTTGCACGCCTCGTTGGCGTACAAGGGCTGCTCCCCACAGGGGTTTGTCGCCTCCACCGGGCCCATCTCCGGCACCGGGTTCGCCGGGCCAGCGTTGATCCGATCGATGAACACGACGCCCGGGTCGCCGGTCTCCCACGCGCACTCCGTCATCTCCCGGAATACGTCCCGGGCACGGAGACGGCCGACCACGTTCCCCGTGCGTGGACTGATCAGCTCGAATTCCTGATCGTGCTCCAACGCCTCCATGAATCGGCTGGTCGCGCCGACCGAGATGTTGAAGTTGCTGATCTGCGACTCCAAGAGCGCCTGCCGAAGCTCGTTGCGCTTCCCGGGGGGGAGCGAGTCCGCGACTGCGTTGTACGCAATCTGGTTTCGCTCGTCGAGGTCCCGCTTGCAGCGGATGAACCTCATGATATCTGGGTGGTCCACGCGGAGGATTCCCATATTCGCGCCGCGTCGGGTTCCCCCCTGCTTCACCGACTCCGTCGAGGCGTTGTAGACCTCGAGGAAGCTCACCGGCCCGCTGGCCACGCCGCCAGTCGAGCCGACGAGGTCGCCGGCCGGTCGCAGCCGCGAGAACGCGAAGCCCGTGCCGCCGCCGCTCTGGTGAATCAGTGCGGCGCGTTTGTTGGTCTCGAAGATACTGTCCATGGAGTCCGGAACGGGGAGTACGTAGCAGGCGGAGTACTGGAGACCGTTGCGCTTGCCGGCATTCATGAGCGTCGGGGAGTTGGGCAAGAACTCGAGCCGGGCCATCGCCAGGTAGTACTCGCGGCGAAGTCGCTCGATCCCTTCGCTGGTCTCCCACGGCTCGCTCCCGCGCGCGATCTCTACGGCAACGCGCCAGAATGCCCCGCCGGGCGACTCCAGCGGCTCGCTGCCATCCCGTCGGTGGAGGTAGCGACGCTCCAGCACCGTCTGTGCATTGCGGCTCAGCGCCGGCTCCGGCAGATCCATTGGTGGTCGGAGGAACCCGGTTTGGACGCCTCGGTTTATGTCAGTCATCCGCTTCGCCTCCCACGGCAGTCTTTCACGGTCACCGGTCAAGTGTAGAACAGACGTTCGCTGCTGTCCAGGGGTTTCACGCCTGCAGCTTGTCGCCCCTCGCCCCGCACTTGAGCCCGTTCTGGCAACTAGACACAATATCTAGTATGTGCGAGTGCGAAGGACTACTAAATGTTGGATGCTACGCAAATGCCGCGCCCCCGTCAATGGCTGTTAGGCGTTTGTGAGGGAACGCGAGGGAGCCGGCGATGCCCAGCAGACATCGGTCGTCGCCGTCGGTGGGGAGCGAGAGCCGCCGGCGCAGTCGCGGACGGGCGACATGGCCCTCGCGGAGGGCCCGGCGATGGGGATCGGTTCGCCGTCCCGTCTCAGGACGCGCGGCGCGTTTCGCGTTCCGGTGGGCCCTGCTGGTTGAGGGCATCCAGCAGCTGGCTACCCAGCACCCGGTACGCACGACCGACGCGAGCCGCGCGGAGCTTGCCAGCCTTCAGCCACCTACGCGCGGTTGCGTCGCTGATACGCAGAATCTGGCAGACTTCCGACAGGGTGTAGACCGCATTCGGTCGGATTTCGATGCTTGATCCAATCATCATTTCGTGTCTCCGCCCGTGATACTTAGCACATTCTATCAATTGCGGGGTGTTGCCAACTATTGAGCCGTGTCTACAAGGCCGTCGAGATCATGTCGTTGGGGAGAATCCAACCTCAGGACGCCGGATGCCACCCGAACCGCGACTGGCAGTTGCGGTAGAATAGGCTCGCTGCCCACCAACCTCTGGCATCTTTTTGTGCACCCCAGTCACCACCAACCGACACGGAAACCCGCCAACGGGAGGTCTGCATGGCCTTCGACGCATCGGACGCTGATCTCCGCGCCAAGCTCGCTGCCGGCTGCCGGATTCTGGCCATGGAGGGCCACGGCGACGTCATCTGGGGACACATGACCGTTCGTGACCCCGGCAACCCAGGGCGATTCTGGATGAAGGCGAGCGGCGTCGGCCTCGAAGAGATCACCGCGGATGATCTCGTCCTTCTGGACTTCGACGGGAACGTGATCGCTGGCATACGGCCGCGCCACAATGAGTTCCCCATCCATGCAGAGATCATGCGTCGGCGGTCCGACGTGCAAGCCGTCGTTCATACCCACCCACCCCTTCCCACCGTCCTCGGCTCGAGCGGACAGACCATCACGCCGATCACGCACGAAGGTAGCTACTTCTCCCCCCCGTCCGTTCCGGTGTATACCGAGACCACGGATCTCATCCTGACACGGGCGCAGGGCGAGGCCGTGGCGGGCGCGATGGGGGACCATCGAGCGCTATTCCTGAAAAACCATGGCATTGCCCTGGCGGCCTCGAGCATCGAAGAGGCGGTGGTCGCGTCGATGCTACTGGTCAAGGCAGCCCAAGCCCAGCTGATCGCGATCGGCATGGGGCGAGACGTGCCGGCGTCATCAGACGAGGAGGCGCTGGCCAAGCGCGAGCACATCTATCATCCCGAGGCGATCGCGCGGGCCTGGCAGTATCTCACGCGCAAGGAGCGCCGCTGGGATGGCGTTCCCTAGAGCTGGTGCTCGTGGCTTGTCTGAAGGGCATCAATGGACGTGACGATCGACTTCGATATCCCGGAAACGTTCAACATGGCGACCGTTCTCGTCGACCGCCACGTGGCAGAGGGCAGAGGGGACCGGACCGCGATCCACTACGGCGATGAGTCCATCACGTATCGCGGGCTGCAGCGGCGCGTCAACCGGTCGGGAAACGTCCTCCGCGACCACGGGATCGGAATAGAGGACCGCGTGATCCTGCTCATGGCCGACCGTCCGCAGTTTGTGGAGGCGTACGTCGGTACCATGAAGATCGGCGCCGTGCCTGTTCCCGTCAACACCATGTCCACGGTCGAGGACATGGCGTACTACATCAACGATTCCGGCGCTGCCGCCGTGATTGTCGATCCTGAGCTGGAGCCGCGCATCACGCAGGCACGCGTGGAAGCGCGCCATCTGAAGCGGGTCTTCGTCGTGGGGGACGCGGCGGGTGACGATCCTCTCCCGTCTGTCAGAGGCACGCGCCACGCATTCGATGCGGCCGTCGCCGAGGCGTCCGACGCGTTGGAGGCTGAGCCGACGCACAGGGACGCACCGTCCTACTGGCTCTACAGCTCGGGCACGACGGGCCAGCCCAAGGGCACCGTGCATCTCCACCGCGACATGGTCTCCTGCACGGGTACCTGGCTGACGCACGTGTCGAAGCCGACGGCCACGGACATCAACTACTCCGCATCCAAGCTGCCCTTCTCGTATGGGCTTGTAAACGGCCTGTACCAACCGTTGCTCGCCGGTATCGCCACCGTGCTGTCGCCGGAGCCCTCGGGGCCGCAGATCGTCGCGGCTACGATCCAGCGGTACCGACCGACGACCTTCTTCTCCGTGCCCACGCTCTACAACCTGCTGCTCCGGCAGGTGGAGGCCGGAGATCTGGACCTCGATCTCTCGTCGGTCCGGCTGTGCATCTCCGCCGGCGAAGCCCTCCCCGCCGCGATCTACGAGCGGTGGCTCAAGACGTTCGGCATCGAGATTCTCGACGGCATCGGGTCGACCGAGTTCGGCTACATCTATATTCAGAACCTGCCGGGCCGAGCGCGGCCAGGCTCGAGCGGGCAGGTGCTCCCCGGCTACCGCGCCAAGGTCCTCGACGAGGACGAGCAGCCGGTCCCGGACGGCGAGGCCGGCGAGCTGTACATGCAGTCGGAGTCCTTCGCAGCCTCCTATTGGAGAAAGCGCGATCGCTCGAGAGAGACGTTCCGCGGCCCATGGCTGAAGACCGGCGACCGGTACTGGCGCGACGCCGACGGGTATTATTACTATGCGGGGCGCGGCGACGACATGTTCAAGACGAGTGGCCAGTGGGTGTCGCCGGTCGAGGTGGAGGGGGTACTCCTCCTGCATGAGGCCGTCGCCGAGGCCGCGGTGGTTGGGAGCACGGATGCCGATGGACTGATGAAGCCCAAGGCATACGTCGTCCTCAGGTCGGGCTCCGGCGAGGTCCCGGGCCTGGCGGCCGTCCTGCAGGAGCATTGCAAACAGTGCCTGGCTCCGGACTACTACAAGTATCCACGCTGGATTGAGTTCGTGGGTGAGATCCCGAAGACCGCCACCGGCAAGATCCAACGCTACAAGCTCCGGGTTGAGGCGTGAGGAGGCGCAATGGCAGTCACTGAGGCGGTAAAGGCCTACCAGAACTTCATCGGCGGCGAGTGGCGGCAGAGCGCCCGCGGCGGTGTCGATGCTGGAGGTGCGCGATCCCGGCAACGGCGAGCTCGTGTATCGAGCACCGAACTCGACGCTCGACGACGCTCGGGACGCTGTCAGCGCCGCGAAAACCGCCATGGAGGCGACGGACTGGGGCGACAATCCCGGACAGCGGGCGACCGCGCTCTCCAAGCTCGCGCACGCACTGCGCTCGAGCATCGATTGGCTGGCCCCGCTGCTGACCCGCGAGGGCGGCAAGCCGCTGTCGGTGTCTCGGGCCGAGGTGCTCCGCGGCGCCGAGGCGATCGAGTACTACGCGGGTCTCGCGCGCAACGTGTATGGACGATCGACGATGCTCGCGCCCGATTCGCTCGCCATCCTGCTGCGCGAGCCGGTCGGGGTCGTGTCGATCATCGTTCCGTGGAACATGGCCCTCTCCCTGCTAACCCGGCCGCTGGCGCCCGCCCTGGCCGCCGGGAACGCCGTCGTCATCAAGCCGTCGAGCGCCACGCCGGGGGCGACGGCCGAGTTCGTCCAGATGATCGACGCCATCCCCGAGTTTCCGAAGGGTATGGTGAACTTCGTTGTCGGGCCCGGAAGCACTGTCGGCGCGGAGCTCGTGAAGCATCCAGACGTGGATATGGTGAGCTTCACGGGCGACACAAGCACCGGCAAAGAGATCATGAAGATGGCGGCCGATACGCTAAAGAAGGTGGGCCTCGAGCTTGGCGGCAAGAGTCCGAACGTCGTCTTCGCCGACGCTGATTTCGACCGTGCGGTGCGCGGCGCGCTGAACGCTGCCTCCATGTTCCACGCGGGGCAGGTGTGTATCGCGGGATCCCGCCTGCTCGTCGAGGAGACCGTCCACGACCGCTTCGTGCAGCGGCTGACCGAGATGGCGAACCGCCTGCGAGTTGGTCACGGCCTGAAAGAGGGCGTGCAGGCAGGGCCGCTCATTAACGAGGGGCAGCTCACCCGCGTTCTCGACTACGTCGAGGTGGGCAAACGCGAGGCCGAGCTGGTGACCGGCGGCCACCGTCTAACTGAGGGTGAGCTGGAGAAGGGGTACTTCATCGCGCCGACCGTGTTCGACCGCGTACCGGTGACCGCGAAGATCGCGCAGGATGAGATATTCGGTCCGGTCCTCGCCGTCCAGGCCTTCAAAGACGAGGACGAGGCGGTCGAGATCGCGAACTCGACGGTGTACGGATTGGCCGGCGCCGTCTGGACCAACGATATCTCCAAGGCGATCCGCATGGCCAAGAAGATCAAGAGCGGCATGGTGTGGGTGAACACTTTTGGGAAGCTGTATCCGGCCGGTGAGATGGGCGGGTACAAGCAGAGCGGCGTGGGTCGCCAGTACGGTCTCGAGGGGCTCTGGGAGTTCACGGAGCTCAAGCACATCAACGTGCAGCTGTGAGCCGCCGACCGGATCCTTCTCTCATTCCCGGCTGGCACCCTGAACACACGGGATAAGGAAGAACGCTGGATCCCTCCGCCGTTGCCAGCCTCGTCGATGCCGTCCACGTCGCAGTCGGGTTGCGGCTCGTCTCCGTAGTTATCTTCGATGCAGCCGCGCAGGGCCGCGGGCGGGATGGCGAGAAGATCGAACTCCTCGTTATCTCTGAGGATCTGCCGAACGACCCCGTCGAGCGCGCCACCTACCTCGCGCGGCGGATGCCCCCCGGTAGCCTCGAACACGTCGACGTGCTCCTCACGACCCCCGAGGAGTTCGACGCCGACCCGCCTGATCGGTACCGCGACATCGCCCAGATGGGCCGCATCCTGTTCGACGCGAGCGGGTTCGCAGCCGACCGACTGGCGCGCTGATGCTGTATAGTGTGCTGTATGTCAGCGACCAGGACACAACTGTATCTGACCATCGAGCAGCGCCGACGCATCGATGAGATCAGCCGCGCTACGGGAGTCACCTTGGCTGAAGTCGTTCGTCGTGCTGTCGACGCCTATCTTGACCGCGAGTACACCGACCCTTCAGTAGCCCTGGCGCCAACATTCGGAGCTGATCCTGACGCCACGTACCCTACCCGTGGCGAGTGGGACCGTGGCTGAGATCCTCGTCGACACCGACATTTTCATCGACCATCTTCGCGGTGCGGCGACGCTGGAGCCCGGCAATCACCAGCTGCACTTTTCAGTCGTAACCCGCGCGGAGTTGTTCGCGGGAAGCTCCGCCACGGAGGCTGTCCGGCAGCTGCTCGCTCCGTTTCGCGAGCATCCGGTCGACCGCGCGGTGGCCGAAAGAGCCGGACGGATCAGGAGAGAAACTGGCATCCGGATGCCGGACGCCTTGATAGCTTCTACCGCCTTGGAGCACAAGCTCGCCGTCACCACGCGCAACCGTAGGGACTTTGACAAGGTGCGAGGTCTACGAGTTCGTTCGTTGCGCTGACCGCACCCTGCGCCGCTGAAGCAGTAGCCGAAGTGGGAGGCGAGGTGACCTTCCCAGGCGTGGTTGCCGGCTACGCCGCGGCAGTGGGTGCGGGCGGACGGGGGGCGATGCGCAACGGGATCAAGATGAGGATGCCGAGCAGGTAGGAGACGGCGATCACCTTCGTCGCTACGGCGAACCCTGCGGACTGCATGATGGCGCCCATCAGGATCGTCCACAGCGGCGCGCTGAGGAACCCGACCGTGAAGTAGATGCTGAAGGCCGCATCCTCCAATCCCCTGCCCGCGTAATCCCCGACCATTGCCTGCGTGATCGCCTGGCGGGAGTGCACGACCAGGCCGTAGGCCGCCAGGCTCAGGATGAGCGTCACGCCGAGCACCGCCTCCTCGCCGATCCATACGGTGGTGGCGGCGGACAGCAGGAGCGAGGCCTGCATCACCAGCTTGCGCGGGAACGTGTCCGAGAGCCAGCCCCAGGTGAGCGGTGCGACGAGACCGCCGACGTTCACGATCGTCAGGAGCACAGTCGCGGCGATCGCGATCGGGATGCCCAGATCATAGACGAAATGGGGCACGAGATAGGTCTGGTTGATCCCCATGCCCCGTCCGGCCGCTCCCACCATCATCAGCAGGCTGATGAGCATGAGGTTCCGGTTTTTGAGGCAGGCCAGGTACGCGTCCCAGCCGGCTCGCGCTAGCGCCCGCCCGCCGGCAACCGGCGCTGGCCGTACGACGTCCCGGAGCAGAAAGTACGACAGGCCCAGCACCACGCTGGGGATGCCGATGAGGACGAACACGACGCGCCAGTCGAAGTACAGGATCAAGAGTCCAGCGACCAGTGGCGCGAGAAAGGTTCCCACGCTCCCCGCGGTGTTGTGCAGGCCCAGTGCCCGCCCGCGGGCGCCCTCGAACCAGCTCGACAGCATGGTCGAGCCGACCGGGTGCTGCGGGCTGGAGCCCATCCCCGAGATCGCCCTCAGGACGATCAGCTGGCTGAACCCCGTCACAGCGCCCGTCACGATGGTCGTTACGCCGAGCAGGGCATTTCCCGCACCCAGGAGCACGGCCCGTTTGACGAATTGCGTGGTGATACCGTAGGTCGCCTGCATGCCCTGCGAGACGACGTTGTGGGCGGCGGACATGAGGCCGAGCTCGGCGAAGCCGAATCCGAGCGCGCCCATCATGGGTGTAAAGAGGATCGGCACGATGCCGGAGTTCAGGTGGTTGAACATGTGGGAAAAATTCACGATGCCGAGCACCCACCGGCGCTGACGCGCCAGCTCGCGCTCGGAGACCAAAGTCGATGCTTCTTGGACGTCGGTAACCAACGCTCGCCCCCCGGAAGGCAGTCCGTCCGTGCGCCGAGTGTATCACGAACTGAGCCATTTGAAAAGTGAATGATTCGCGTGTGAAATCGTCTAGTCGGCGCCCTGCCTCGGGCCGGCACGGCCGGCGGCGTGGCGGCGGGGACGCAGGGGCGTCGCCCGTTTCGGGTGCGACAGCACAACGGACGCCTTGGCCCGACCGAACTCGCTCAGGACGTCCAGGATCTCGCGGAGCGCTTCCAGATCCGCGACGGCCACCTTGAGCAGGTAGGCATCCTCGCCGGTTATCCGATAGCACTCCACCACCTCGCCGACGTGCTCAATATGCGCTTCGAACCTCCGCAGTGGCCGCATCTCGTACGGGAGGCCGACCGCGATGAAGGCGACGACCGGCAGCCCGACGCGGACGACACATCCCCCGAGGCAAACCGCAGTCGTGCCCTGCGGATCAGCGCGCGCATGCCATCGCTCGTCGCCCAGCATCATCGGCTGCAGCTCGGACGGCCGGATGGACCGCGCACGTGCTGGAGCAGTACGCCGACAACCGGCTGATCCGGCCGCAGTCCGTCTACGTCGGCCCGCGCGACCGGGCGTTCGTCCCGCTCGACGAGCGGTAGCGCTCCGCCATGGACAGACGCTGATACCCAAAAGCAATATGCCTACGCCTAATCTTGGCGCCGAACAAAGCGCACAGGGAGGCCAATAACCTGCGCCGCGGGTATACTCGGAGTGGATGCAGTTCGAATGGGACCCAGACAAATACCGCCAGAATCAAGCCACGCACGGCGTCTCGTTCGACTATAAGCGTCCACTGTCTTCGGCGATCCGCTCGCGTCAACAATCAACGATCCGGATCACTCGTCGGACGAGTGCCGGTTTTTGACGACAGGCTATTCGAATCGGCAGCCGCTCATCATCGTCGCGCACACCGATCGAGACGAGTGGCTTCGGTTGATCAGCGCCCGAGAGGTGACTGCGGCAGAACGTCATGCCTATGAAGAAGAATCCAAATGACCAGTCTGGTGGCGACGAGACGAGGCCGGAGTACGACCTGCGGGGTGGGGTTCGTGGGAAATACTACGAGCGCTACAAGCAGGGAACCAACGTCGTGCTCTTGGAACCGGATCTCGCCAACGTGTTTCGCGACTCGGCCACGGTCAACGAGGCATTGCGACAGTATCTCGCGGAACATGGAACGCCTCCTGCCGTGCGCAAACGGGCGGGCTAACACGCGAATGGAGTCGACGCGGCCGTAAATCCTGAGGCCGCGCGGCTCATTCGCAATCGTTCTGATGCAATACCAGTCGCCGACGGCCGGGGTGCGTGCCTGATTGGCGGTGAGCGCGTCAGCCCAGATGGGGGAGTAACCCGACGACGGTGATAACTGCTCAGGCCACGTTGAGGATCACGTTGGGCAGGGCTCGCTTTCGCCAGAGGTAGCAGGCAGCCAGTCCGCTACCGGTGAGGTTCAGCGCCGCCTGGAGGATCGGCGCGGCATCAACGACCAGCAGGGCGTACGCCGCCAGGAACGCGAGCGCCGCTACGTAGCCGGGAGCATCTTCTCGGATCGTCCGTGCGAAGCGCTCGGGCCGTATCCAGGGTGCAGGAAGTTGCCACGGGCTGACCGGCCGGGATCTCCCCGCAGATGCCGTACGACGTACGGTTGCCACGAGGACCACATCCTTGGATTCGGTCGTGCGCGCAGTCCTGACTCGGAGGAGGTCCGACACCAGCCCCGGTCGGAGACGTGAATGCGTTATCATCCATCCACGGCCGCCATCTCGCGGTCGTCGCCCACAATCTGTGACAGGCGGAGGTGGCGACGGCGTGCGCCACGCGCGGCGCCGGCTCAGGGGTTCCTCCTGCCACCGGCAGGCTCAGCATAGGGGGCGCAGGCGGTCCAGCGCATCGGGTGAATTACTCATCCGACTACGCAAATCACGCGCCCGGCTACGTACATATCGTGGGTCAGCGGCCTCCGCATGACACGTTGCGGCCACGTTCTGGCGGGTCAGCGCTCGGGCGGTGTGTTCGCCCGGTACAATCGCTCGAGCTCGGCGAGCCGGGCGATGTTCGCAGCCTCGCCTGGATCGGGTGCCTCGACGCCGAACCACGCGTCGAGGATCTGCGTCGCCGTCTCGGGCGTCAGGCGCTGGGAGCTCATCACCAGCACGTTGGCGTCGTTCCACCGGCGGGCACCCTCCGCGATCCACGGCTCCCACACGAGCGCGGCTCGGACACCGGGCGTCTTGTTCGCCGCCATTGCCGTGCCGGTTCCCGTCCAGCAGAAGAGGACGCCCTGATCGGCAGGACCGTCGGCGACCGCCTCCGCGACCCGGCGAGCCACCTCCGGCCACTGCTCCGGCGCGAACACATCGACGTCATGGCCGCGGCGCCGCAGCTCGTCGGCGACGAACCGCGTTAGCTCATTCGGGTCGTCGCATCCGAAGGCGATCTTCATGCACGTCACCCGGCCGGTAGGCATCAAGTACGATATTGCTCGAGCGCACGGACTGGTGATCCTTCCGGTACCGGATCGCGCACCCGAGTATTTTAGTCTGCTGGCGTCCGGCATCATGAGCAATTCAGCCGTCCGCGAATCGCTCGGGGGCCATCCGTGTGATATCCTGGACCGGACCAGTGAAGCCCCGGGGAAGGCTGTCCGATGACTGACCTCAGCGCGACATCACAGCCGCCCGGCGGCCTGTCCTCCTCCAGCGACGTCTCCGACGCCATCCGGGAGCGCATTAGCGAAACGATGGCCGCCGCCGCTGCCGGCGACCGCGCGACGGCCAGCCGTTTGATCACGGCCCTTGCCGACGCTGATCCGACCCCGTCGGGCGAGGTTCTGGAGGGACTGGCATTTTCCCTGTACAGCATCTCCGCGTGGATGGAAAGCAGTCGCGTCATGGAGCTGGCCTTTCGGGCGTTCCTGCAGGAGGGCAGCCGTCGAGAGGCAGTCCAGACCGCGATCTTCCTCGTGGGGGTGCTTCAGTCGGTTGGGGAACACGCGACGTCGCGCGGCTGGGAGCGGAGAGCCGTCCGGCTCCTCGAACAGGTCGGCCCATGCGTCGAGCGCGGCTATCTCGCTCTCGCCCGCGTGGGGTGCGACGTCGATGACCCGCGCGAGCTCGTCGACCGTGCGACGATTGCCGAGTCGATCGCGAGAGAGTTCGGCGACCACGAGCTGGAGCTGCGGGCGTTCGCCGACAAGGGGCTGGGCCTCATCAGACAGGGATATGTAGACGCGGGGTTCGCACTCCTCGATGAGGTCATGGTTGCCATCGCCGCCGGGGAGGTTCACGACAGTGTGACCCGGAGCTTGATCACCTGTGCGTTGCTCACCGCCTGCGAGTGCACCGGCGACCTGGGCCGAGCGGATTACTGGTTGCGCCGGATCGAGCAGGATCGACTGCACGAAAGCGAAGTCATCAGCGCACACTGCGGCCTCGTCTACGGCGTCATCGAGGCCTTGCGGGGGCGTTGGGAGATGGCGGAAGCCCGGCTGCAAGCCACGATCCGGTCCACCGCGCCCTGGGTGTACTCTCGGGTCCGGGCCCCCATGCTGCTGGCAGAGCTGTACATCCTGCGAGGGCGGTATGGAGAAGCGGCGGAGATCCTCGGGGGCTTCGAGCATGAGCTGGAAGCCGTTCCTGCCGTGGCGCGGCTCCGTCTCGTCGAGGGTGATTACGGAAAGGCCGCCGCGCTCCTGCGCTCCGCAACCCGAGGGCTGGGAGAGAACTGCATGCGCCTGGCGCCGGTGCTTGCCCTGCTGGTCGAGGTCGAGCTCCGGCGGGGCGACTCCGCGTCGGCCGGCCGGGCTGCGGAGCGGCTCGTCGCCCTTGAAGAGCGCTGCGAAAGTAATGAGATTCGAGCGATGGCCAGGCTCGGCGCGGGGCGAATCACCCTGCATGATGGCGATCCGTGGGCTGCCATCGAGGAGATGGAGACTGCGCTGACCCTGCTGATTCATCAGCATCGACCCATGCTGACGGCTCAGATCCGTCTTGAGCTCGCGCGGGCGCTCGCGCGTGCTAACGACCCGGCCTCGGCCGGCGTTGAGGCCGAGGCCGCTCTGGCCGCGTTTCGCAAGCTGGGTCTGGTGCCCGACGCCACGTCCGCCGAGCAGGTCCTCAACGAGCTGGCCACGGACGGAGAAGCGGCCCCGGCGCACACGAACGGTGGAGGCTCTGGCGTCGCTAGACAGCTCGTGGGCGGGGTCGAGAGCCTCACGCGGCGGGAATCCGAGATCGCGAAGCTCGTCGCTGATGGTCTGACCAACCGCGAAATCGCTGACCGGCTGGTCGTGTCGGTGCGGACGGTAGAGACGCACGTCGACCGGATCCTCGGTAAGCTCGATTTCCATACCCGCACCCACTTGGCCGCCTGGGTCCACGCGCGGCCGAAGGGCTGAGGGGCGCTTTCCGTACCAGTGTGTCGCGATCCGGTCCGATCGGAGAAACGCGCGCGTGTTCCGTCCATCCTTACCCTAATGGGTCACTTGTCATGAGCATCACCATTGCGTCGGTCTCGTCGTTCCGGTAGGGCGGGGGCTTTCCCCCGCCGCTCGGCTCTGTGCGCGGTCTCAGGGCGGGAGGGGACAAGCCCCTCCCCTACCGGACGAAAAGGCGCTGCTCGCAGTAACTGACTCACTAGCAGGTTCTCCCCTGGCGAGTTCACGCTGACCGCGGGCGACGGACGCAGCCCTGCAGACGCATCCAACAACCCGCGCCCTACGCGACGTACGTAGCCGGGTCCGCGAATTGCGTAGTCGGCTACGTATTCCTTCCGACGTGCTGGTCCACGTGCGACCCCTATGCTGATCCTGACGGTGGCAGGAGGCGCCACAGAGCACCCCCGCTTTCCACAGCCGAACAAACGCAGACATCAGTCGGTTCGCGGGCGTGCGCGGGTGGAGGCCATCCAGCCGATCCGGCGGAATCACATACGAGGGAGGACCATCATGGCAATCGAGACCCCGATCCAGCCGCGAGGACAGTTCTACGCTGCGCCGTTGTTTACTCAGCCCGTGATGCCCTGGATTCCCGACTACGGAAGTCTCGAGGACAGCGGCCAGAGCATCCATGTCGGTGGCGATGTCTACGTGTACCGGGCGCCGGAGTATGGGCTGAACGTCACATCGTTGTACGCCATCACCCGAGCGGGCGTCATCGTCCTCGATACACAGTTACTGCCCAAGTATGCCGAGGAGGTCGTCCGAGATATTCGTGCTCGAACCGACCAGCCCATACGCTTCGTGTCCAACAGCCACCATCACCCGGATCATATGTTCGGGAACGAGGTGTTTCGCCGCGAGGGCGCCGAGCTGGTGTCCAGCTACTTGACGGCGCGCCTCATCGACGGCCACGGTTTCTGGTACCTGATGTTATTCAACGGCCTCTGGGGTGGGCATCTCCCTCAGACCTACGTCGTCCCCCGGACCACGTACTCGAGGTTCCGCGAGATCGAGCTGGGTGGCACGTGCGTTCAGCTAATGGAGTTCGGGGATGGAGCGACCGCCGGAGGGGAGTCGGTCGATCTCACCGTCGCCTGGTTCCCCGAGCAGCGCGTGCTCCACGTGTCCGACTTGCTACTCAGCCAGATGCATCCCGTCACGGCTGACGGGACCAGCACTGAGGATTGGCTGGTTCAGCTCGATCAGCTCCGGACGCTGGTGCGCGAGCTGCAGCCTCGAGTGATCGTCCCCGGCCACGGCAACCCCGGCGATGTGGGCCTCATCGATGCCCAGGAGCGCTACCTGAACACGCTCCGCCGCCTAGTCTTGGAGCACTGCGACGGTGGGGAGGCGCCGCTGACCGATGACAGACGTGCCCAGCTCCGTGCGGCGATCGTCTCGGAGTTCCCGCGCCACCGCCTCTTCCTCGCCCTGGACATGACGCTGAGCTTCATCCAGATGGTTGGGCCGCAGGCGTTCCTCTTCCAGCGGTCCGAGGCGCCTGCTCCGCCGCGCATCCCGACGTTCCTGTAGGATGCTAGCGGGTGAGTTCTCATGGATATTGCCATTGCTTCGGGTTCCATACGTCCGGTAGGGCGGGGCCTTGTGCCCCGCCGCTCGGCTCTCTGCGCGTTCGCCGGGCGGGAGGGGACAAGCCCCTCCCCTACTGGACGAAAAGGCCACGCTCATTGGAACTGACCCACTAGTCGCCATGCTGCACGGGAGAGCCCGCATTTCGCCGACGGGCCGTGGAGGCTTTCCCCTGCGTAGCGGCCTTCGGCCTTAGCGCTACTCACTCGGTGTCTGGACCCGTGCCTGGGCGCGCAGGTAATCCTCCCTGGTGTCGATGTCGGCGCCTGCGTCGGGCGGCATCGGGACCTCGCAGACGGCCTCGGGGTGCCGCCGAATCACGTCGCGGCCACCTACGTCGCCGCTGAGCTCCAGCAGCTCGGGGAAGAAGCGGCGCGCGAAGAGGACCGGGTTCCCCCGCTGGCCTGCGTACGTCGACACCACGATCTCGCCCATGCCTTGGCGCCAGGCCGCGACGAGCGCCTCGAAAACAGGCTGCCCAAGGAACGGCTGGTCGACGACGGAGAAGATCGCGGCCTCACAATCCGCCCGCGCGATGAGCCGCTCCGCCGCCAGGCGCACCCCTGCGCTTTGTCCGTCGGCGGCCTTCGTGTTGAGGAGCAGCTCAGGTGTCTCGCTGGCGGATTCTCGCCGGCGGATCGCCTCGATCAGCTCGGCGTCCTCCGGGCGCAGCACAACGAGGCAGCGAGCAATACTGGAGCTGTGCGTGGCGGCGTCGATGGCGCGCTCCAGCAGGGTGCGGTCCCCGAGCCGCAGCGTGAGCTTCGAGCGGCCCATGCGCCGCGAGAACCCGCTCGCCAGTATGACCGCCGTGATCATTGTATCCGGAGCGCTAGACGCCGACCGGCACCCGTCCGGGCTGCTGGGGCCCGAGGATCTGCTCCGCCCACTTCTCCGTGATCTGCGTGCGCAGCTCGGGGCTCATCTCCGCGACGGGCGGGAACTTTTCGCGCCACTCCCACGGCCGCGTCGCGTCGATCACGAAGCGGGAGTTGAGGCCCTTGCGCTCGGGCGGGATTCGCGGGTCCAGGGGCCCGCTCCAGGCCCGCCGAATCAGGTCGAAGCTTTCCTCGGGCTCCGCCCGCGTGCACATCGCCCAGACCACGTCGTTCAGGTCGGTGACCTCGATATCGTCGTCCACCACGACGACGTACCGGCCGAGGTAGGCGCCGGCGTGGCACATCGCGGCAACGTGCCCAGCCTGCCTGGCGTGCCCCGAGTATCGCTGCGTGATGGCCACCGCCACCAGGAGCCGCGCGCCGCCCGCCTCGTGGCACCAGACGCCCTTGACGTCTGGGACGCCGGCCTTCTCCATCTGCTCCCACACCAGGGCGGACCGCATGAGGCCGCGGTACGACGTCAGCTCCGTCGGAGGCTTGCCGGGCGGCGAGCCCAGGATGATGGGGTTGTCGCGGTGGTAGAGGGCCTTCACCTGCAGGACCGGCTCCGCGCGGTGGTCGGAGGCGTAGTAGCCGGTCCATTCCCCGAAGGGGCCCTCCTCGTTCGTTTCCCCGGGATACGCGAACCCCTCGACGACGATCTCGGCGTCGGCTGGAATGGGAAGGCCGGTCACCCGTCCCCGGATCACGTTGACGGGCTCCCCCCGGATGCCGCCGGCATAATCGTACTCGCACACCCCTTCGGGAACCTCCACGGACGCCGACAGAAAGAGACTCGGGTCGTGCCCGAAGGACATGGCCACCGGCACTGCCTGGCCACGGGCGAGGTACTTGTCGCGCATGATTCGGCCCTGCTTGCCGGGCGAGATATAGAAGCCCAGGCGGTCTCGCCCCTCGATCATGACCCGGTAGCACCCGAGGTTGATCCAGTGCTCGTCGGGATCGATGGTGACGTCGAAGCTGCCGGTCCCCAGGTAGCGGCCACCGTCCAGCTCGTGCCATCGGGGAGTGGGGAACTTGTACAGGTCAATGCCGTCGCCCTCGAAGACGTTCTCCAACACCGGGCCGTCCTCGACATAGCGCATCGGGATCGGACTGACTTGCTTCGAGCGCTCGCGCCAGAGAGGGAGCAGCTCCCGGAAGCTGAGACCGGTCGGCAGCCCGAGCACGAGAGCGGTGCGGCTCGATGAGCCCAGGCTGTTGACGAACACCCGGTACCCGGAGGGATAGTCGGGGATGTCATCGAACAGAACGGCCGGTCCGTTGATGCGATGCTGTGCCAGCTCGGTGACGCCTCCGATCTCGAGGTCCCAGTGGGCTCCACGTGCGGTTCGGAGTTCCCCGAGGTCATCGACGCGGTCGACGAACCGCCTCAGGTCGGTGAATGCTGCCATAACTCCCTCCTTGTGGCGAAGAGCTTCCCGCTCCCCGATCGCCTGGCCACAACTATCGCCTGTTCCTGCCTCAGCGGTCAAGCGGACTCTTCCCGTCCGTGGGTACCCACGGCTGTGACATAATTCGACGGACACATATCCGTGGCCTTGGGGATGGCGGAGCTACCGGAAGTCGAGACGATGCGGCGCGACCTCGAACGCGAGGTCGTGGGGCGCCGCGTGGTGTGCGCGGACGTCGCCCAGACGCGGATGATGGGACTTCAGACCGCCGAGGAGCTGCGTCAACGCGCCGAGGGGGGCACGTTCCGGTCCATCAGCCGCCGCGGGAAGTACCTGCTCCTCCACCTCGATGGGGACGACACGCTCCTCATCCATCGAGGTATGACCGGGAACTTTTTACTGCGCGACCCCGGCCAGCCACTCGACCCCCACGTCCACCTCGCGCTCACGCTCGACGACGGTCGACAGCTCCGGCTGTGCGACGCGCGGGGCTTCGGGGAGGTGCGCGTGCTGGCAAGCGACGACGTCCGCGTGCTGCACCGGCGACTCGGTCCAGAGCCGTTGGAGCCGGACTTCAGCTTCGACTACCTCGTCGCGCAGTTCGGCCGACGAACCGCGCTGACGAAGGCCCTGCTCCTCAATCAGCATCTCGTTGCCGGACTGGGCAACATCTACGTCGACGAGTCGCTCTGGGCGGCCGCGATCCACCCGGCGCGTCGCGCGCACACGCTGCGCGCCGAGGAGATCGCTGCGCTGCGCGGGGCGATCGTCGACGTGCTCAACGAGGCGATCGAGCGGCGTGGGACGACGTTCAGTGACTACAAGGACCTGTACGGACTGCCGGGCGGGAACGGGGCGCACCTGCGCATCTTCCATCGAGCGGGGCAGCCCTGCCACCGCTGCGGGACCGTGATCCAGATCATTCGCGCCGCCGGTCGAGGCAGCTCCATCTGCCCCGAGTGCCAGGTGCTTTGAGGCTGTCGAGCGATGCTCCTCCCGCTGCTGCTAGTACCGTGTCGCTCAAATTCGTGACCCCTCCTGCCGGCCAGAGCTTCACCCCCTCCCTAGCCCTCCCCCATCGAGGGGGAGGCGACAAAACTCCCTCCCCCCTTGCGGGGGAGGCGCGATGCTGCGCCAGCTCGCATCGCGGGGTGGGGGGTTACGAACTTACGCGATGGTGTACTAGAGGTGCGGCCGAAAACGCCTTCTGTCATCCTGAGCGAAGCGAAGGAACTCCCCTTAAGCGTAAGTTGGCGGTCACGAGAGATCCTTCGTCGCTGCGCTCCTCAGGATGACGGGGCTTTGCGGCCGGGGTTCTAGGTTGGCCCAATCGAGTTGGCGGAGACGATCGGTGGAACAGATCCCGCGCCTCGTGCTGGTCATCCTCACCGTATTCATCGGTCTCGGACTGCTCGCCGGCCTCGGATTCTTTTACTCCGTTCGACCACCTCGGTACGTGTCGTCGCAGACCCCAGCAGACCTGGGCTGGTCATACGAGAATGTCTCGCTCCGAACCGCTGACGGTCTGAAGCTCAAGGGCTGGTACATCCCCCGGGCCGGGGGCGTAGACGGTAGACGGGCGGTCATTGTCCTCCACGGGTATCCCTTTGACAAGGGAAACATCCTCTTTGTCACCCCGTTCCTCCGGGAGCACTACGACCTGTTTCTGCTGGACTTCCGGTACTTCGGGGGGAGCGCAGGCTCGTTCACGACGCTCGGTCTTAGGGAGTGGCAGGACGTGGTGGCGGCGGTGGACTACCTTCGCGGGCGTGGTGCCGCGTCCATCGGCGTCTGGGGCTTCTCCCTGGGTGCATCGGTCGGGTTGCTCGCGCTCACGCGAACAGATGACATCGATGCCGTTGTCGCCGACTCGCCCTTCTCGGACATTGGATCGATGACCATGGACTACTACGCATTTCTTCCCGGGGCGAATCGGCTGCTGACTCTGTACACGGACGCGTTGGCGCGGCTCGTCTTCGGCGCCTCGCTCAACGACGTGTCCCCGATGCGCGCCGTGCAGGCATCTCCTGTGCCGGTCCTCCTCGTTCATGGAGAGCGAGACAGCACGATTCCCCAGGCGCACTTCGAGCGGGTGCGTCAGGCACTGGCGAACAACGAGAAGGCCGAGTTCTGGCTGGTGGACGGCGCCGGGCACGGCTACACCTATGCCGAGGCGCGGTCTGGCTACGAGGCGCGCGTTCTGGAGTTCTTCGGGAAACACGTGAACGGACTGGCTGGTAACCGCGAACCCGGGAAACTATACTGAGAGAGATCGGAGGGAGCGCAGGGGACCGTCGGTGCATCGGCATGGGGGCGCCCTGCGCAACGTGGTGCATGTCATTGCTCGACGAGGACAAGCGCAAGTCGCGCGAACAGCCATCGAAGACCATCGAAGACTACCTGTTGAATATCTACACGCTGTCCGGTGAAGGGCGCCCGGTGATCGCGGCTCGCCTCGCGGAGACCATGCAGGTGGCGCCGCCGACCGTGACGGCCACGCTCCAGCGAATGGTACGGCGCGACCTCATCAGCATCAACGAGCACCGGGAGGTTCTGCTCACCCAGACGGGCCATGGCGAGGCGGAGACGATGGTCCGGCGGCATCGCCTCGCCGAGCGGCTGCTCATCGACATCCTCGGTCTGGACTGGGCCGACGTCCACGAGGAGGCGCACCGGTTCGAGCACGCGATCTCCCCCAGAGTGGAGGAGCGCATCCTCGCGGTGCTGGGGCATCCGACGACCTGTCCCCACGGCAGCCCTATTCCCGGTAGCGGCGTGAGCCAGCGGTCGGACGCTATTCGCCTGGAGACCGTCTCGCCCGGGGACCATCTCGTCGTCGAACGCATCTCCGAGGAGGCGGAGAACGACCGGGAGCTGCTCGCCTACTTCCAGCGCTCAGCCTTGCTGCCGGGTCGTGAGTTCGATGTTGCCGAGCTGGAGCCGTACAACTCGCTGATCGTGCTGCGAAACGGCGGAGACGCCATCCCGGTGAGCATGCACGTCGCGCACCAGATCTGGGTCCGCAAGCGCCTAGCGGGCACATGAACGTACTGCGCACGGCCGGGCACGACGTTCGGGCTGACCGGGTCGGGGCGTGAGCGACGGTGTCGACGCACGCTGGCACATGACACGCGATGCGACGCCTCGGTCCCCCGGTCATCGTCTCCGCTTGCATTCAGCTCGGTCGATAGGTTACAAGGGTCCACCTACAAACAACCAGCACGTATGACGAGGGGAGTCCGCAGCCGCGCGCTCGCTTCGTCGTGCCCTCAGCGTGCGCTTCGAAACGTGGGAGCCTCGGGAGGGTCCGATGCGGGAAACGCAACAATCCTCGTTGGAAGATCCGTACCCGTTCCTCCCGGGCGGTTTCGGGGAGGAGAGCAGTACTCACTGGCTCGATCACTCGGCTCGAGCTCGCCCGGCACCGTCCGAATCCCGTCCGGAGGATCTCGAACACGACGGCGAGCCGATCGACGATCCGGTTCGCATGTACCTCAATGAGATCCATCAGGTGCCGCTCCTCACGGCCACTGACGAGAAACGGTTGGCTTGTCGGCTCGAAGAGGCCGTGCTGCTGACGCAGCTGCGGACTGAGCTCGCCAGGGCAGGTGATACTGCGGACGACGCTGCCGTGGCAGAGTCCGTCTACCGTCGGGTACTCGAGCATATCGACGTCACGTCGGCGGTCGCGGCGTTGGCAGTACTGGACAGAACGACTGTGGCCTCGCTGGTGCGGGATCCGGGCCTTCGCGAGCTGGTCGACTACCGCCTCGATGTGATGACCGTCTCCGCCGTCGCGGAGCGGCTCGAGGTCGGAGACGCGGACGCCGTGGCCAGAATCACCGCCTTCTCAATCGCAACGCGCCTGCTTCCGAATGTCGTGTGCGGCCTCATGGCGACGCCCGATATCGAGACGCTGCCGGGTCCGGATGTAGTCCTCGGTGCGTGCCGCGAGCGCGCGGAGGAGGTCGCCGAGCATTTCGCCGCAGTTGAGCGGCGAGCCGGCGCCGCTCAGCGGCAGCTCATCGAGGCGAACCTGCGTCTCGTTGTGAGCATTGCAAAGAAGTACGTTGGCAGGGGGATGTCCCTCCTGGACCTGATCCAGGAGGGAAACCTGGGCCTCATGCGCGCCGTCGGAAAGTTCGACCACCGACTTGGCTTCAAGTTCAGCACCTATGCGACGTGGTGGATCCGCCAGGCCGTCGGCCGCTCTATCGCAGATCACTCGCGTACGATTCGGGTGCCAGTGCATATGGTCGAGATGGTGGGACGGCTCGGGCATGTGTCCGTCGATCTCACGCAGCGCCTCGGCCGAGAGCCCAGCCCAGCGGAGATTGCGTTGACCATTGGACTGCTCGACGGCAAAACCGAGGCAGCGCTCATCGCCCGGATCTGCCCCGACATCGATCCGGAAGACTGGCCTGACCCGGCGCGGCGAGCGCGCATTCTCGAATCCCAGATGCTTCGCCGCCCGGAGGAGCTTCCGGCCGAGCTTCGCGTCGACGTTGACCGGGCTGCGTCACGCGTCGTCCACGCCCGCGGTGTCACGCGCCAGCCGATGTCTCTGGAGATGCCGATTGGGGACGAGCTGGATAGCCAGCTGAGCGATATCATCGAAGATAGGAACGCAGTCCAGCCCGTGGACATGGCGGTCTACCAGCTGCTCAAGGAGCATGTCCGGCGGCTGCTTCATCAGGTCCCGGACCGCGAGGCCCGAATCCTGGAGCTCCGCTTCGGATTGGCCGACGGCCGTGCGCGCACGCTTGAGGAGGTCGGGCGTGAGTTCAGCGTGACGCGCGAGCGGATCAGGCAGATCGAGGAGGAAGCGCTCAAGATGCTCCGCAATCCCAGCCTGGCCGCACCGCTTCGTGAATTCCTGCAGTGATGCCGGTCGCGAACACCCGTGGCATGTGTAGCGGGTAGCTGCTCCCGTGATGCTCGAAGCCCGCCCTGCCTCGACCGTTGTGCTCGTTCGGCCCGGATCCGACGGCAGTTCGGGCTGGGAAACCTACCTCCTGCGGCGCAGCGCGCAGAGTCCGGTGCTCGCGGACCTGTAGGTCTTCCCCGGCGGCACTCTGCGGTCCGACGATCGAGTCTCGGACGTCGCGGACCTCTCCCCTGACTTCGGCCCCGAACGCGCGCACGCTGAGCTGGCGCGCGCGTCGAGCGGACCGGCGGGGACGCCGCAAGAGAGTTTGGCGTACTTTTTCGCCGCCGCCAGGGAGCTGTTCGAGGAGGCCGGAGTGCTTCTCGGGTTGGAATCTACCTCCGACCCGGCGCTCCGCTCCTCACCTGCCGACGAACGTCTGGGCCTCCTGCGGCAGCGACGGCTCGACGTCGAGCAGGGCCGGGGGTTCGCCGAACTCATGGCCGAGATGAGGATGACGCTCGGCCTCGATCGGCTCGTGTACTACTCCCATTGGATTACGCCGGAGGCGCTCCCGCAACGGTTCGATACGCGCTTCTTCCTCGCCGAATTGCCCACGGGCGAGGAGGCCACGCCGAGCCCGTTCGAGATGGCAGAGGGCGTGTGGATTGCGCCTGCGCGCGCGCTCGAGCAGTCACGGGAGCGCGCGTTTTCGCTCCACTTCGCGACCGCCAATCACCTGCGTCGACTTGCTCCCCATCAAAGCCTCGAGGACCTGTTCGCCTTCGCTCGAACGAAGCGGGTAATCTCTGTGATGCCGCAGACGAGCGACGTGAACGGGCGAATCGTTCCCTTCTTGCCGAGGGAGCTCGAGGGGGTCTGGTAGCACGACGTCCGAGGTGATCCACGAGGCCGCGCTGGTCCGGCGCGTCGTCGCACCCAGACCGTGCGTCCACATCGGCCCCGGTTCCACGGAGCTACGGTTCGGCCGCCGGATCGCCGAGGTGCTGCGCGAGGTACGAGGCTGCGAGCTGCTGGTAGTCTGGCGCGGCCATTCGGACCCACTCCAGCGAGCGCCCCGAGAGCTCCTTCTTGAGAACGGCTGGGATTCCAGCAGCCAGGTTGCGCGGCGGGATTCGCATGTTCTCCGACACGATGGCGCCCGCTGCGACCATCGCCTCCTCGCCGACCGTCGCTCCCTGCATGACGACGGCGTTCATGCCCACGACGGCGCCTCGCTCAACCACGCACGCCTCCAGGACTGCGCCGTGGCCGATCGTGCTGCTCTCACCGACGACGGTGGAGTGCTCCGCCGATGTGTGGACGACGACGTTGTCCTGGACATTCGCTCCGCGGCCGATGCGGATGCTCCCGAAGTCGCCCCGAAGGACGGCCCCGTACCAGATGCTCGCCCCATCCTCAATCGTCACGTCGCCGACGAGCACGGCGTTCGGCGCGACAAATGCGCCTTCGGCGACGCGGGGGCGATTTCCCTTCCATTCGACGATCACCCGATCTCCTTTGAAGCAGGTGCACATCGCGCGGCCCCGAACAGCGTCCGAGAACGACCGGGACCGGCTTGGGCCTGGGACGATGGTACAATACCGCGGCCGGTCAGTGCCGTCCACAATACGTTGGGCGGCGCGCGCAGCTGAACGTGTGAGATGGGCCCGAGGGAGTAGGACGTGAGCCAGCCGACGCCCAGGACACGTGAGCGACGCCAGTACGTGCGATTCGCCTTCTATCGGGTCGACCCTGCCTGGCGGCGCCTCCCGGCGCAAGCGCGCTCAGACGCGCGAGAGGAGTTCAAGGAGCAGATCGACCGCTGGGCGCAGCGCATCTTGCTCCGGACGTACTCGACGCTGGGCACGCGCGGCGACTGCGACTTCATGATCTGGCAGGTGAGCGAGCAGCTTAACGACTTCCAGGATCTCGCGTCGGACATTTGTTCATCCGACTTAGGCGCCTACCTGGAGACGGCCTACTCGTACCTCTCGATGACGAAACACTCGACGTACGTATCGGAGCATACCCATCCGGACCAGGAAGGGACGCGCCTCCTCGTCGCCCCCGGAAACGCCCGATACCTCTTTGTGTATCCGTTCGTGAAAACGCGGGCCTGGTACACGCTGCCCTACCCGGAGCGCCAGCGCATGATGAACGCCCACATAGCGATGGGCCACAAGTATCCGACCGTGAAGATCAACACAACCTATTCTTTCGGCCTCGACGATCAGGAGTTCGTCCTCGCCTTCGAGACGGACTTTCCGGGCGACTTCCTCGACCTTGTCCAGGAGCTTCGTGAGACGGAGGCGAGCTCGTTCACTCTGCGGGACACGCCCATCTTCACGTGCGTCCTCACCCCGATCCGCGAGATCCTGGATTCGTTGTGCCGAGAAGAACGCGCGCGCGTACCGGTCTGAGCAGAGGGTTTCGCCGATGAGCCGCTATGACATGATCTCCGCTGACGAGGCGCTGGCCATCGTCAAATCCGTCGTTCGGCCGCTTCCCGCTGAGCCGGTTGCAACTACCGATGCTGACGGGCGGCTGCTGGCTGAAGACGTCGTCTCCCCAGAAGATGTTCCTCCCTTCCGTGCCTCCACCGTCGACGGCTTCGCCGTCATCGCGGTCGATACGTCTCCCACGCGCCAGGTCGTCCACGAGATCACGGCGGGAGCGGTAGGTCAGTCTTCCATCCAGCCCGGCACGGTGGCGCGCATCATGACCGGTGCACCCGTTCCGGACGGGGCTGACGCGGTCGTAATGATCGAGCACACCGCAGTGCAGGACGGGCGCATGGTCGTGGAGCGGGGCGTCCGGTCGGGAGAGAACATCCGTCCTATCGGTGTCGATGTGGCGCGAGGCGACGTGGTTCTGCGGCGGGGCACGGCGCTCGGACCAGCGGACATCGGCCTGCTGATGACCCTCGGCTTCACCGAGGTTTCCTGCTATCGGCGGCCGGTCGTAGCCGTCCTGTCCACCGGTGACGAGATCGTTGAGCCGTGGGAGCCGGTGCCGCCAGGGGCCGTCCGCGACAGCAACCGCTATGCACTGATGTCTGCTGTGCGCGAAGCGGGTGGGATCGCCGTCTCGGTCGGACACGCGCGCGATGACCGTGTCCTGCAGTCGCGTCTGGTGCGCCAGGGAATCGAGTCGGCCGACGTGCTGCTGACGTCCGGTGGTGTCTCCGTCGGCGATCGGGACTACATCAAGCCGGCTCTCGAAGAGCTGGGCAAGGTCCACTTCGGGCGCATCGCCTTCCGGCCGGGGATGCCTCTCACCTTCGCAGAGATCGGCGAGCGCGTGGCATTCGGACTGCCCGGCAATCCGGTCTCCTCCCTCGTTACGTTCGAGGTCTTCGTCCGTCCTGCCCTTCGGATTATGCAGGGCGATGCGCAGTCGGAGCGGCCACGCGTCGAGGTTGAGTTGGAGCACGACTTCCGGCTCGCCGGTGACCGCCTTGAGTACCACCGCGTGATGGTTCGCTGGGTGGATGGGCGATTGGTGGCCAGGAGCACCGGCCTCCAGCTCTCCAGCCGGCTGATGTCCATGGTTGGCCACAACGGAATGGTCATCATCCAGCCCGGGTCGGGGACCGTCGTGGCCGGTCAGCGGCTTCCCGCGATCCTGACTGGTCCCGTGCTCTAGATGAACTCGCGCTTGATGGACTCGAGCAGCTCGCGTGGGCGCTCGACCGGCTGCCTGAAGAGCGGGCCGGCTTGCAGCTCCGGGACCTGCTCCTCGTAGGTCGGCCGACCCTCCTCCTGATAGATCACGCCAATGGGGATCCGCTCCTCCCACTCCTTGGCTCGACCCCAGGCTGCGTCGTAGTCGCTCGGGTCGTAGCCGGACTCGTCGTCGATCTTGTAGACCCGTCCGCGATACCAGTCGTAGGTATTGACCTTGTTGTAGGTTACGCACGGTTGCAGCACGTCGACGAGCGCGTAGCCCCGGTGTCGGACTGCCTTCATGAGGAGCTGCGTCAGGTGCTTGGGATCGCCGGCGAATCCCCGGCTGACGAAGGTTGCCCCGCTGGCCATGGCCAGGGCAATGGGGTTGATCTGCATCTCGATCGCCCCGTCGGGCGAGGTACCGCTGATGTACCCCTTGTCGCTGGTTGGTGAGTACTGGCCCTTGGTCAGACCGTAGACCTGGTTGTTCTGGACGACGTGGGTGAGGTCGGGGTTCCGCCGAATCACATGCATGAAATGGTTGCCGCCGATCCCGTACCCGTCGCCGTCACCGCTGATCACTACGATCCTCAGGTCGTGATTGCCGAGCCGCGCCCCCGTCGCTACGGGCACGGCTCGGCCGTGAAGAGCGTCGTACCCGTTCGCTCGCATGTAGTAGGGCATCTTGCTCCCGCACCCGATCCCCGATACCAGCAATACATCGTGGGGGGACAGATCGAGCCCCGCGAAGGCCTGCTTCAGGGAGGCCAGAATCCCGAAGTCTCCGCAGGCCGGGCACCAGGTGGGCTTCTCGTCGCTGGTGAAGAGCTTCATGTCAGACACGTGCCAGTACTCCTTCCTGGACCTTCCGGACGATCTCGTCGCCCGTGAAAGGCCGGCCGTCGTACTTCAGAATCTTGTTGGGAATGTTGATCCCGGTCATCATGCGAATCACGAGGGCGAGCTGGCCCGTGTAGTTGTTCTCGATGTCAACCACCCGTCGGGCGCCCCCGAGCAGTGCCTCCGTTGCAGCGGTCGGGAACGGCCACACCTCGTGGTAGTGCACATGGTTGACGCGAATGCCGTCCGCCTCGAGAAGCTGTCGCGCCTCATGGATGGGTCCGTACGTGCTCCCCCATCCGACAAGGGTCAGGTCGGCATCCTCGGGCCCCTCGGGGAGGGGCGGACGAATGTCGCTCGCCGCGAGCTGGAGCTTCCGCATGCGCTTCTCCATCTGCGCGATGCGCGCGGGCGCTTCCTCGACTGCCTGGCCGTTCTCGTAGTGCTCGTCGCTGGTCGTCAGGATGATTGCGTTCGGGTGACCTGGCACAGCGCGCGGCGAGATGCCGGACGACGTGACCTTGTGGCGCAGATACGGCTCGGTGAGTGCGTCGAGCTCCTCGTCCGTTAGCAGCTCCCCGCGCTCGATCTGCACCGAGCCGAGGTCGAATGCATCGGGGTCTATCGCGCGGATCGCGGTTGACTGGTTCATGTCCGTGAGGATGAACACCGGACACTGGTACTTCTCGGCAAGGTTGAACGCTCGCCACCCCGCGTTGAAGCACTCCTCGATGGTCCCCGGCGTCAGCACGATGCGGGGGAATTCCCCCTGCGAGCAGTGCAGGGCAAACTGGAGGTCTGACTGCTCATGGCGGGTCGGCAGGCCCGTGGATGGTCCGGCCCGCTGAGCGTCGACGATCACGAGAGGCGTCTCGGTCATTCCGGCGAGGCCCACGGCCTCGACCATCAGGGAGAATCCGCCGCCCGACGTGGCCGTCATGGCCCGGACGCCGGTGTGCGCCGCGCCGATCGCCATGAGGATCGCCGAGATCTCGTCCTCGCACTCTTTCGTGACGATGCCCAGCTTCTTGTGGTGTGCTGCCAACCACTCGGTGATCGACGTGGCCGGCGTCATCGGGTACATCGAGATCCAGCGGCAGCCGGCTGCAGCGGCGCCGAACGCGATCGCCTGATTCCCGTGGATGAGCATGCGTGGCTTCGCTTGCAGAGGCTTGATCTTCCAGCCGAAGTCGGGCCCGAACTCGCGGGCGCCCTCGTCGTACGCTGCCCGCGCGACGGCGATGTTGGCGTCGGCGATCATCTGGCCCTTGCGCCCGCCAAAGTTCTCTCGGATGATCTGCTCGATGAACTCGAAGGGCATATCAGTCATCCCGGCGGCAACAGCGACTGAGGCAGTGTTCATCATGAGCTTGTTGCCACCCTCGCGCTGAGCAATCTCCGTCAGCGGGACGCGAACCGGACTCACTCCCCGGTCGAGCAGTCGTGCGTCGTCGATCTTCAGTGGCGTGTCCATGATCACCGCGCCGCCGGGCACAACCTCCTGGAGGTGCTCCTCCACGGTCAGCGTGTCGAGAGGCAGCAGCAGGTGCACGGCGGACTCGGTTGCCTGGACATTACGGTCGCTGGCCCTGATCTGGAAGAAGTTGTGTCCGCCGCGGATGCGCGACATGTAGTCCTGCAGGCCGTACACATGAAGTCCAGCGCGGGCAAGCGCTTTGGAGAATCCAGCGCCACTCGATTCCACACCCTGCCCTGCCTCACCGCCCATCTTGAACGTGAGGTTGTTGACCACTACTGACGACGACACGGGCCACTCCTTCGGTATGGGTCGGGTTACGCGCTAAGCCGCTGCTGGAGAATTCTCCTGCTCTGACGAGTTCTTCATTTCACGCACCGGTGGCGCCCCGACCTATCGGGGCTTGGAAAACTCTGCATCGGTGCATTTTCCGTAGCAGATTGTAGCATGCGTTCCGCAGTTTCCCCCCGTCAGAGCACGCCTGACACGTGCGAGCGGTCCGTGACAAAGGGCGTGGTGGTTCTCGTCCTGACGGCGCACTAGGCCGCCGGACGCTTGCGTAGGGAGATGCAGAGGCGCAACTCAGTTGTCGTGGTCAAGAGGCAACCGGCCACTGGAGGGTTCAATGGCACGGTATCGGCGGCCCTTCGCCGTCGCCGGGACCGTGCAGCGCTAGCTGCACGTCCTGGCAGTGGCGCTGTCTTCCCCCGTGTCGAATGAGTGTCCGCACGCGCAGCTGCGAACGGCTTTGGGGTTGTGGATCGTGAACCCACCCCCCATCAGCTGGTTGACGAAGTCGATCTCGGATCCGCCGAGGTACATGGCGCTCATCTCGTCGACGCGCACACGGACCCCGTCGTGCTCGATGACCTGGTCGCCTTCCTGCTGCTCGTCGTCGAACGCCATTCCGTAGCTCATTCCGGAGCAACCGCCCGGCGACACGAACACGCGCAGCGTAACGTTCGTATCCTCCTGATCGGCCAACAGCCGCTGTAACTCGCGTGTGGCCGTATCGGTCAGCGTGATCACCTGCAATCCTCCAACTTCAGACCCGTGCGTGCAAGCAGTCCGGGCAC
>WHTR01000009.1:0-4922 GCA_009377635.1 Chloroflexota bacterium | reverse complement strand
CTCGGCCGGGAGGTGGGACGAGTCATCGTCGGCAAGCAGGATGTGATCGAGCTGCTCGCCGTCGCGGTCCTGTGCGAAGGGCATGTCCTCATCGAAGACGTGCCGGGCATCGGCAAGACGACGCTCGCGAAGACCCTCGCTCGCTGCCTGGACTGCGCGTTCAGCCGCATCCAGTTCACCCCGGACCTCCTCCCCAGCGACGTCACCGGGATCTTCTTCTTCAACCAGAAGTCCGGTGAGTTCGAGTTTCGAGCGGGACCGGTCCACGCGAACGTCGTGCTGGCAGACGAGATCAACCGCGCCACTCCACGAACGCAATCGAGCGTGCTGGAGGCGATGGAGGAGCGGCAGGTAACGGTCGAGGGCTACACATCGGCGTTGCCCAGGCCGTTCCTGGTGCTCGCCACTCAGAATCCGGTCGAGCTGGAAGGCACGTTCCCTCTTCCGGAGGCCGAGCTGGACCGGTTTCTCCTGCGCGCGACCGTCGGCTACCCGAGCCAGGCCGAGGAGGTTGGGATCCTGCGCCGATTCGAGACCGCGACGCCGCTGGAGGACGTGCGGCCAGTTGCCACGGCTGACGAGGTGATGGCCCAGATTGCCGCTACTCGTCGCGTTCACGTCGACGACGTGGTGGCGGAGTATGTGGTCTCCCTGAGCCGAGCGACGCGCGAGCACAGCGCGGTGGAGCTCGGTGCGAGCCCGCGGGCAAGTCTGGCCCTCTTCCGTGCCTCGCAGGCCTTCGCGGCCCTCCGCGGTCGCGATTTCGTCATCCCTGACGACGTGAAGCGTCTGGTGGAGCCCGTCCTCGGACACCGGCTCATCCTGCGCCAACAGGGCCGACTCCACGGCGCCGCGGCCGGGCGGGTGCTCCAGTCCATCGTCGACTCCGTGCCCGTCCCAGTCGAGCCACTGCCGGGCGTCTCTGCGCCCGGACTGGAGAGTTCATTCCCGTGATCTCGGTCCTGATCCTGCTCGCGTTCGTGCTGCTCGTCGGCCTCATTCGCGCGCAGAGCGCGCTGATCATGCTCTCCAGCTTGCTCCTGGTGACCGCCCTCGGCTCTGCGTTCTGGTCGCGTCGAGCCGTTGATTGGCTGTCCTATCGACGGCACTTCGATCCGCCGCGAGTCTTCCCCGGAGAGGAGACGGACTACGTCGTGGAGATCAGGAATCAAAAGCGGCTGCCCCTTCCATGGGTGCGCATCGACGAGCGTGTTCCCGCCCCGTTGCTCCCCGTTCACGGTGGGTCGCGGGTTGTGGGGACCGAGCAATGGCAGCGACACCGCGTGGTCTCGCTTGGCTGGAACGAGCAGCTCGTGATCCGTCAGCGGTTCGCGTGCGCCAAACGCGGCGATTACGTGGTGGGGCCAACCGAGATCGAGACCGGCGACCCGCTCGCCCTGTTCCCGGTTCGAATGCGCGCGCAGGAGACCCACGCCCTCGTCGTCTATCCGCGCATGGCCCTCCTCGATCCGCTGCCGATCTCGTCGCGTTTCCCCTTCGGGCAAACGAGCGCTCGACCGCCGGTGATCGAGGACCCCGCTCGGTTTGCGGGCATCCGAGACTACCGCCCGGGGGACCCGATGCACTGGGTCGACTGGAAGGCGTCGGCGCGCCGCATGAAGCTCCAGACGCGCGTGTTCGCCCCGACGACCTTGCACAGTGTGATCGTCGCCCTCAACGTGCAGACGATGCCCCTGTCGTGGCAGGGACACGCGCCGGCGAAGTTCGAGGCGGCGATCGGCGTGGTGGCGACGCTCGTCCGCGAGGCGCTGGACGCGCGCAACTCGGTTGGCCTGGCCGCGAACAGCAGTGGCTCCGAGATGGAGGAGTTCCAGGTGTTCCTGCCGCCGAACCGACGGCCGTCCCAGCTCGAGGAGGCCCTCACCGTATTGGCGAAGCTGATGCCCCTGCCCACCATGGCGTTCGGCGCATTCCTCCGTAAGGTGGCGTCGAACTTTCCGTATGGCGCGAGCCTGGTCGTGGTGACCGCGGTCCTTGACGAGGAGCTCGCTCAGAATCTCGCAATGCTCGCCGAGCGGGGTCACGCGGTGTCGGTCGTCTTCCTCGGTGCGGAGCTGCCGGTTCGGCTGCACCCTCATATCACCGCGAGCTGCCTTCCAGACGTGACCTTCGAGACGATCGCAGTGGATTCAGGCGTCCCTGGAGGGAGAGCATGAGACCCGGCTCGACCGAGCCTACCATACCCGAGACGCAGACGGTTGCCGGCGCTGTCGGCATTGTCGCCCTGGTGTTGTCCGTCAGCCTCATCGAGGGGACCTGGACCTGGCTGCTCGGGTCCAGCATCGCCGAGGTCACCGGTCAGGATCACCTTTCCCTCGTCGGGATGGGGCTCGTCCCGTTCGGGGCGTGGCTCCTGGCACGCGCGCTGATCCTCAGCGGCGTGCCATTGGAGCGACGCATCTGGATTCTGGCGGGCGCGGGGCTCAGTCTCGCGCTGGTCGTCGGTACGATCCAGGCCGGACTCCTCGTGCCGGTTCAGCTCGTCGTCGGCGACCACAATCCCGACTATCGCGGCCCGGGGATCCTGCTCCTCGTACTCACGGCATACCTGTGGGGGCGCGGACTTGCCCTCTCCGCGCGCGTGAATCGAGAACGGGTTATCGGTCACATCGCGGTTTCGGCAGCCGGGCTCACAGCCGTGCTCGTGTTCCTGCCGCTGGCCAACACGGTGCAGCAGAACGGGATGACGGTCGTCCTCGCGTCGTTTCTCCTGGCGTTGGCCAGCCTCCTCCTCGTCCAGCTTGCGGGGGCTGAGTCGCGGAAGCTGACGCGGCTCCAATGGGCGAGCGTCTCGGCCGGGTCAGCCGCGCTGCTTGTGCTCAGCGCGGGTGTACTGACCGGAGGTCTGTCCGCCGGTACCCTTCGGGCCGTAGCTCAGTCGCTCCGGGGGTTGGCCGGGTTCGTGTCACCGGTGACGAACATCGTCCTCATCGGTGCCGGCTATCTGACAGAGTACCTCGTCACGTTCCTCCGCTGGCTTCAGGATCTCTTCGGGGTGGATGCGGGAGGGATTGAACAGGCCGTGCAGCAAGCGGAAGAGAACCAGACTCGGATCGACGAGCTCACGGAGTCGCCGCCCGAGATCCTCACGGCGCTCTTTACCGTGTTCGTGGTTCTCGTGTTCTTCACCATCGTGATCGTCGTGTTCGCCCGGTTGGCCCATCGATTGCAGGGGAGAGGGGACGACGATGTCGAGGAGCTTCGGACGCCGACCGGTCCGGACGGGTTTCCGTCCGGTTTCCGGGATGCGTTCGCCCGTCTCGCCCATCTGGGCCGCACAAACCCGGGGACGCGGGGACTCGATACGCGCAATGCCATCCGACATTACTACCGCGCGTTCCAAACGTTGATGGCGCGCGCTTCGCTCCCGCGCCGCCCGAGCCAGACGGCTCATGAATACGAGGACCGTCTCCGACCCGCCGTGCCGCCGGCGGAGGCGGACGTGGCTGAGCTGACGAGCGCATACGTGCAGGCGCGCTATGGCCAGCCCGATGCGCCGCTCCCGGAAGCCGACGCCGTCGGTCGAATGGTTCGCCGCATCCGGGACTCGCTGCGCGCGTACAACCCTTAGCCCAGTACGATCTCCCCAACGGCGATCTCCCGGAGCCGACCGTCGGCAGGCCGGATCTGGAGCGCCCCCGACGGCGTGAGTCCCACGACAACGCCTTCGACTACCGTGCCAGCCTCGTCCACGCGGATGCGCTGCGCGCGTCGCCACAGCAACGCTGCCCAGCGGTCGAAGATCCGGGCCGCGAGCTCGTCATCGGCCAGTCGCACGTACGCGTCGAGGCGGCCGATGAGGGTGCTGAAGACGGACTGACGAGACACGTGACTGCCGGATTCCGTTGAGAGGGAGGTCGCGCTCGTCGGCAGCCCAGTTGCTGCCGGGTCGAGGTTCACATTCAGGCCGATTCCCACAACCGTAGGCGGCCGGGCGCCCGTCCCCAGGGCCTCAGTGAGAATCCCGCACACCTTTCGGTCTCGAACCATCACGTCGTTCGGCCATTTGATCCGGGCGTGGAGGCCCGTCGTCGCCGCGATGGCTTCGGCGACCGCGACCGAGCACGTTGCCGTCAGGAGCACGGAAGGCAGCGACCTTCGGAGGACGACCGAGAACAGGAGGCTACTTCGAGGTGGCGCGGTCCAGCTTCGCCCGAGGCGGCCGCGCCCGGCAAGCTGGTCGTCGGCGAACACGACCGTTCGGTCGGGACACCCGTCGCGTGCCGCTTGCTTGGCGTCATCGTTCGTGCTGCTGGTGACGGGGAAGTACCGAAGCGACCACCCACGCGGCACCGTCCAGGACTGGGGGTCCGGGTCAGTCCCTATTCCTCGAACTCCGTTCCCAGAAGAGCGAGCTCGCGGTAATAGTCCCATGCCCGCGTGATGTGATCGTAGCCGGGCTCGCGCCGAACTGCCAGCTCCTCGGACGTCATGTACGTCGGCTCGCCGGCGCAGAGCGCCAGGTACTGTAGCTCACATGATTCCTCGATGAAGATGGCTTTGACGGTCGCTTCCGGCACGGAGCGGCCCGATACGATGTCTCCGTTTCCGCGCAGAAGCACCGCGTCGCCACTCCCGAGCGCTTCGACGACCTGTCGGGCAAGCTCGGCGTCCGCCACGAGCAACGGATTGCCGAGGATCGGAATCTCTGAGCCCAGGAACGAGCCAAACCCGTGAACAGGTCGCGGGCATTTGCCGAGGATGCCCATCACGTTCGCGAACTTCGAATGGGTGCGGACAAGGGCGTGGACGTCCGGTCGAGCGGCGTAGATCGCACCGTGTGCGATCCGCTCAATGGCAACATCGCCCTGGCCCTCGGTCAGGTTCCCATCGAAATCCAGGACGAGCATCTCGTCGGGGTCGCTCAGGAGGCCGGGCCCCCGACGGGGCGTCATCACCAT
>WHTR01000099.1 GCA_009377635.1 Chloroflexota bacterium | reverse complement strand
CGGGCCGATGTCGAACCTGCCCTGACCGCCGTCCGAACCCCTTGCCTGATGTGGCCCTCTTGTGCAACGCTTCACCTATGCCACCGATCGGGGACTCCGCACAGGCTGCGTTGCTTACCGGCGCGAAGGCGATCATCGCCAGCGTTGTGATCATCATCGCGACCTTCATCGGGTTGCGGGTCTGGCGCTCGGCCATCACACGCGTCGCGAATCGGACCCTCCTGCGGACAGAGAACCGTCCGCGCGAGCGGCAGCTCAAGATCCAGACGCTCACGACCGTGGCGATCGCCACCGGCGCAGTGCTGCTCGTGACGATCGGCGTGCTCATGGTGCTCAGCCAGTTCCTCGACATCGCCCCGCTGATCGCCGGAGCCGGGATCGTGGGACTGGCGCTTGGCTTGGGCGCTCAGGGTCTGATCCGTGACGTGATCAGCGGCTTCTTCATCCTGCTCGAGAACCAGTACAGCATAGGCGACGTCATCAAGGTCAACGATCAGTACGACGGGTTCGTGGAGCGTATCGACCTCCGACGGACCGTCCTCCGGAATCTGGACGGCTGGCTTCTCACCATCCCAAACAGTGAGATCCACGTGGTCGCCAACATGACCAGGGAATGGTCACGCATGGTCATAGATCTCCCCGTGGCGCTGAATGAGGATATTGACCGCGTGGTGGCCGTGCTGGAGGCGGTGAGCGACGAGCTCCTCGCCGAGCCAGATATGACTCCGCTCGTTCTCGGACGGCCAGAGGTCCTGAGTGTCGAGGCGTTTGGGGAGTACCACGCGACCGTTCGGGTCCTGCTCAAGACCCTCCCCTTGCGGCAGTGGGATGTCGGCCGACGGTATCGGTCGCTGGTCAAGAAGGCGTTCGACCATCATGGAATCGAGTTTCCGTATCCGCATCGCGTCGTCGTCGCGAGCGGGCCCCTCCAGCGGCGAACCGACGAGGGCGCCTCACCTGGATCGGGTTCGGAGTAATCGGTTCGCGTGAAGGGCATGAGGCCATGGCGGATGTAACCCTGGATCGCGTAAGCAAATGGTTCCGAGATGTGAGGGCGTGCGAGGAGCTCTCCATGCAAGTACGCGACGGGGAGTTCGTGGTGCTCGTGGGCCCCTCTGGCAGCGGGAAGTCCACCGTCCTGCGGATGGTCGCGGGATTGGAGGAGATCACGTCCGGAGACCTCTCCATCGGTGATCGGCGTGTGAACGACCTCCCGCCGAAGGATCGCGACATCGCCATGGTCTTTCAAAGCTATGCGCTGTACCCGCACATGTCCGTCTACGACAACCTCGCGTTTGGGCTCAGCCTCCGCGGGACACCGCGAACGGAGATTGACCGTCGTGTCAGGGAGGCAGCCGAGATGCTCGGCATCGGGGAGCTCCTGGGCAGGAAGCCCCGGCAGCTGTCGGGCGGGCAGCGCCAGCGCGTAGCGGTCGGGCGAGCGATCGTGCGTGAGCCCCAGGTGTTTCTCATGGACGAACCCCTCTCCAACCTCGATGCTCAGCTGCGGGTCCAGACGCGGGCGGAGCTCGTCAAGCTCCACCAGCGGCTGGGGACGACCGTGATCTACGTGACACACGACCAGGTAGAGGCCATGACCATGGGCCAGCGGATCGCGGTGCTTCGCGACGGCCTGCTCCAGCAGTTCGACACGCCCCAACAGCTGTACAACGATCCAGCAAACGTCTTCACCGCGGGCTTTATCGGCAGCCCGAGCATGAACTTCTTCCCCGGTGTGCTCACGAGAGCCGGCGACGGCCAGATAGGTGTCCGTGGCGACGGCTTCGCGGTGCCCCTGTCGCCGTCGGTGGCGGCACGGGTGGCGGGGCTTGTGGGCGAACACGTGATCCTCGGCATCCGGCCGGAGCACATCGCGGACCCGCGGCAGATCACCGACCCGGGCGCGGTGCGTGCGAGAGCGCGCGTGAACGTCGTAGAGCCGCTGGGCTCAGAGGTGTACGTCTACCTGGAGACGGATGGGACCGAGTTCGTCGGCCGGCTGGATGCGCGGTATGCGCCGCGTCCGGGAGACGAGATCGAGATCGCTATCGCCACGGACCGCATCCACCTGTTCGATCCCGCCAGCGAAACATCGCTGACTCGTCGTGCCGCGAAGGAGCCTCGCGCCCCTCCCGATCCGGTTCGTTCGACCGATGGGTAGAGTTCGCGGTGGAAGGCCGATCGGCTCTTCCGACGGCGACCCTGGCAGGGCGGATAGAATCGGGCGGAGGCCGCTTGCAGTAGGATGGAGGTGTTTTCATGCGAACGACGTACGTGCGTGTCATTGCGTCTGCCGCTGCACTGGCAGTGTTCCTCGGGGCCTGCGCACCGCAGGCACAGCGTGGGCCTCTCGGTCAGATCGGGGGCACGGTGAACGTGCTTGCGACCTGGGGCGGAGCCGAACAGGAGAGCTTCCTCGCCATGGTGCAACCTTTCGAGGAGCAGACCGGTGTGCAAGTCGAGTACGAGGGGACGCGGGACCTCAACGCGGTCCTCACCGCCCGCGCGCAAGGAGGGAACCCGCCCGACGTCGCGGGTGTGCCCGGACCGGGACCGATGGCCGAGCTGGCCCGCGCCGGTCACCTCGTCGACCTCTCGACCGTCCTCGATCAGGACGCCATGAAAGCGGAGTACGCCGAAGACTGGCTCAAGATGGGGGAAGTTGACGGCAAGCAGGTGGCCATCTTCATTAAATCCGCGCTCAAGGGGCTCGTTTGGTACAACCCGAACACCTTCAATGCGGCCGGCTACCAGGCTCCGAAGACCTGGGATGAGATGATCACCTTGTCCCAGAGGATCGCCGGTACGGGTACGGCCCCATGGTGCATCGGCCTCGAGAGCGGCGCGGCGAGTGGGTGGCCGGGCACGGACTGGCTGGAGAACATCGTCCTGCGGCAGTCGGGACCGGATGTCTATGACCGATGGCACCAGGGCGAGATCCGGTGGACGTCGCCGGAGATCCGCAAGGCCTGGGAGACCTGGGGCCAGATCGTGGCCACCGACGGGATGGTCCTGGGCGGCCGGCAGAGCATCCTGGCGACCGCTTTCGGCGATGCTGCCACCCCGATGTTCGGCAGCCCGCCGGGCTGCTACCTGCACCAGCAGGGAAACTTCATCACGACGTTCTATACCGACGCCGTTCCGGGGCTCAGGCCAGGACAGGACTTCACCTTCTTCGGGTTTCCGGAGATCGACTCGAACTACCGAGAAACGGTCGAGGTTGCGGGCGACCTCTTCGGTATGTTCCGGGATACACCCCAGGCCCGCGCATTGATGACCTACCTCACGTCGCCGGAGGCGCAGCAGATATGGGTCGGACGGGGTGGAGCGCTCTCGCCCAATAAGCGGGTCCCGCAATCCGCCTATCCCGACGACCTCTCCCGGCAGATGGCCGAGATCATCACCGGCTCGGGGACCTTCCGGTTCGACGCCTCGGACCTGATGCCGGAGGCGATGAATAGCGCGTTCGTGAGTGGGGTCCTGGACTACGTGAACAACCCCAGCAACCTGGACGGGATTCTCGCCAGTCTGGACCGGGTCCAGGCGGACGCCTACCGGAGATGAGGCGTAGGTCGATCGCATGAAGAGACGGGTCGTGAGCCACTAATGCTCCGTCAATGTCATTCTGGGGGCTTCAGCCCGAAGAATCCGCACCCGGACGAGGCACGGATCCTTCGCTGGCGCTCAGGATGACAACCATCATAGCCTGGTTGACAAAGCACTAGGTCGGAGCCCGACCGACCGCTGAGGGGAGGCGGATGGACCGGTTGGTGCAGGCTGCCCTCGTCGTCGTCGGCGTGCCCGCCATCACGGCGGGATACCTCGTTCTCGCCGAGAGGGCGCTGGGCCTGCTGCCCTACAGCAGGCGCCCGGCCGTTCGGCCGTGGTTGTGGCTTGGCCCCGGGCTGGTACTCCTGCTCGTCTTCCTCGTCTACCCATCGCTCAATACGCTGTACTTGTCGTTCCTCGACGCCAGCTCCTCTCGTCCGGTCGGCTTCGCCAACTTCGTGTTCGTGTTTACGGACGGCACCATGCTCGTGGCACTCCGCAATAACGTCTTGTGGGTCGTGATCTTTACCGCGCTGACCGTGGCCTTCGGACTCCTGATCGCCTTGCTCGCGGATCGCGTGCCGTACGAGAGCGCGGCCAAGGCGGTTGTCTTTCTCCCAATGGGCATCTCGTTCGTTGCGGCCGGCGTGATCTGGCGGTTCATGTACGACTTCCGCCCGCTGGGCTTCCCCCAGACTGGCACGCTGAATGCCCTGCTGATGACCCTGATCCCGAATTTCCAGCCGCAGGCCTGGCTCATCGACAATGTCCCCTGGAACAACGTGGCGCTCATCGCCGCCGCTGCCTGGGTGTGGACCGGATTCTGTATGGTCGTGCTCTCCGCCGCACTCAAGGGAGTCCCGACCGAGCTGCTGGAGGCTGCGCGTGTGGATGGAGCCAGCGAGCTCCAGGTCTTGCGCCACGTCATCGTCCCGATGATCGGTTCGACGATCGCCGTTGTCACGACGACGATGATCATCTTCGCCCTGAAGGCCTTCGATATCGTGTATGTGATGACCAACGGGAACTTCGAGACCGAGGTCATCGCCAATCGGATGTACAAAGAGATGTTCAACGTGCGGGACTTCGGGCGGGCAAGCGCGATCGCGGTCGTACTGCTGGCGGCGATCGTGCCGATCATGCTCTTTAACATTCGTCGCTTTCGTCAGCAGGAGGAGATCCGCTGATGGCAGAGGTCGCCCGTCAGCGGCCACGCTCCGCTGCTGCATCGCTCGGGCCGTTTCCGGTGCGGGTCCAGAGCGCCCCGGTCCACGTAGCGGTCATCGTCATCGCGCTGCTGTGGATGATGCCGACGATCGGACTGCTCGTGAGCTCCTTCCGCCCGCCGGCCATGGTCGGCCAGACGGGTTGGTGGACGGCGTTTCAGCCGCCGTTTGCATTCACGCTGCAGAACTACGAACGTGTGCTGACGGCCAACAACATGGGCCAGAGCTTCGTGAACAGCTTGTTCGTCGCGATCCCGTCCACCGTGATCCCGATTCTGATCGCTGCATTCGCGGCGTACGCCTTTGCCTGGATGGACTTCCCCGGCCGGAACGCGCTGTTTCTCGTAGTGGTGGGGCTGCTGGTCGTTCCGCTGCAGATGACCCTGATCCCCGTTCTGCGGGTGTTCACGGCTCTCGGCTTGACGGGCACGTTCCTGGGCATCTGGCTTGCCCACGCTGGATACGGCCTGCCGCTCGCAATCTACCTGCTGCGCAACTTCTTCGGGGGCCTCCCACGGGAGATGTTCGAGGCGGCCTACATCGACGGTGCGTCTCCCCTCGTGGTGTTCTTTCGTCTCGTCCTGCCGACGTCGGTCCCGGGGCTGGCGGCGCTCGGCATCTTTCAATTCCTCTGGGTCTGGAACGACCTGCTCATAGCCCTCGTCTATCTCGGTGGCTCGCCGTCGGTTGCACCGATGACCGTCACCGTGAGCAACCTGGTGAACTCGTTGGGCCAGAACTGGCAGCTCCTCACCGCCGCCGCGTTCGTCTCCATGGTCCTCCCCCTGATCGTCTTCTTCAGTCTGCAGCAGTACTTCGTGCGAGGCCTCCTGGCCGGGTCCGTGAAGGGGTAGCCCCTGGTCTGCCCCCTCACACGTTGGCCTTTACACATACACGGTATGCATGTAATATGGTGCGGTGATCCAGTCTTTCGGTGACCGTGCCACGGAAGACGTTTTCCATGGGAGGGACACGCGAGACGCTCGTCGGCTGCCGCGTGAGTTGTGGTCGCGATTAGGGCGAAAGCTCGACATGGTGGGGGCGGCGCACGAAATCGGCGATCTGCGCTCGCCGCCGGGCAACCGGCTAGAGGCCCTCAAAGGGGACCGAGCGGGGGCCTATAGCATTCGCGTCAACGACCAGTATCGGATCACGTGCGTATTCGGGGGCGGTGACGCCTACCAGGTGCAGTGCGAAGACTATCACTAAACGAGGGTGGAAGAATGATTCCCGAGATCCGTCCGCCAGCCTCTCCCGGGCAGATTCTCCTGGAGGAGTTTCTGGAGCCGCTTGGCCTGACCCAGGTGGCCGCCGCACACCAGATGGGGATGCCGATCAATCGCGTGAACGAGCTCGTTCGTGGCAAGCGCGGCATAACTGCTGCGACCGCGCTTCGTCTCTCCGAGCTGCTTGGCACATCGCCGGAATTCTGGATCAACCTGCAGACCGCATGTGACCTGTATGCCGCGAGGAAGCGGCAGGAGAGCGTTCCGGCGTAGAGTTTGCACGCTCGCAACGGTCGCCTCGTTCAGGCCACATGGGAGGCGCTCGGTGCGCCCCGTTTGTGCCCGTGCGGGATGCGATGGGGGACACAATGCCCTCAACCTAGATACCTCTTTCCCCTTGCCAGCGCTTGATCCACTTGAAGAGCTGGGGCCACGATTTCGCGCCGAACGACCCGCACCACCGCTTCGACGGTTTCGGGGCAATCCCGCCCCGGACCAGAGGGGATCTCGCCTTCCTGCTCCACATGTTGGCGGTGACCAACGAGCGGGGTATGGTGGGGGTGGTCATGCCGCACGGAATCCTGTTCCGCGGCGGGAGCGAAGGCACGATTCGGAAGGGCCTGGTCGAGGCCGACCGGTTCGAGGGGATCATCGGCCTCGCGCCCAACCTCAACATCAGCCGCTACGTCGACACCACCAGACACGAGGAGGTCATCAGCGTTGAGGAGGCGCCGGCGCAGCTTCGGGAGGCCGAGCGTCGTCGAGACGAGGCAATGGCCAGGATGCACGCGCTGCTTGCCGAGCTGGGGTATGGGGCACCGGCAGGTGAGACTGCTCTATGATCGACTCGTCGGAGCTGTTCTTGCTGAAGGCGGGCGAGTCGTTCCAGGGCGCTGAGAACGAGTTCGCCAACGCGAGGTACAACAACTGCGCGAACCGCTCGTACTATGGATGCTTCCAGGCGGGCATTGCCGCGTTGATCCGGGGTGGGTTACAGCCGACCAACGTTCAGGTGGCATGGAGCCATGCATTTGTGCAGGCGCAGTTCAACGGGCAGCTGATCAACCGGAGGCGGCAGTTTCCCGCCAGCTTGCGCCAGACCCTACCGCGCACTTTCGCGCTGCGCCAGAGGGCCGACTATCGGACCCAGCCGGTCAGCCGCTCGGAAGCAACCGCGGCCTTGGAGCTTGCCAGAACGTTCCTGCGCGCAGTCGAGGAGAGGAGGCCCGCTTGATGGCCGCCGCACCGAGCCCCGAGCTGAACGAAGAGATTGAACGAGCACTGGAAGAGCTGCGCTCGCTCATCCTCGGCCGCTACCCGGAAGCCACCTTCGATCTGTCCATGGGGGACGATCCGGAAGGCGTCTATCTCACCGCCATAGTCGACGTGGAGGACAGCAACCAGGTAATGGACGTGTACATCGACCGTCTTATCGACATGGAGGACGAGGAGGGCCTGCCGGTTTACGTCATTCCGGTCCGCCCGCTGGAGCGAGTGCTGGAGGAGATGCAGCGACGGTGAGAGCGTGGCATGCGTATTTCGACGGTTGAGATGGAGGTGCCGGACGCGGTGGACGTGGAGGTGAGCGACGACGCCCTGGCAGTGGAGCTGAGCGACGCCCGCAGCATCTCGGTGCCACTGGCCTGGTATCCACGTCTTCTGCACGGCCGCCCCGAGGAACGGCGCAATTGGCGCCTCATCGGTGGCGGTGAGGGCATCCATTGGGAGGCCCTGGACGAGGATGTGAGCGTAGAGGGTCTCCTGGCCGGCCGCCGATCAGGCGAGAGCCAGGCGTCATTGAAGCGCTGGCTGGAATCTAGAGGCGACGGTTGAGGCTCGGCCGTCGTTGGGGGCAGTCGGGGACAACGTGCAGCGCAAACGAGAGACCATGATCCGCGAGATTGCGGATCGGCGGGCCGACATCGAAGCCCTTTGCCGACGTTACAAGGTGCAGCGTCTCGAGGTCTTTGGTTCCGCCGCCGTGGGTGACATCCGGCCGGGAGAGAGCGACCTGGACTTCCTCGTCGAGTTCCGGGCACCGGGAACGGGCTACGCCGACCGCTTTTTTGCCCTCCTGGAAGGGCTACAGGAGCTGCTCGAGCGGCTCGGGTGGACGTACGTTCCGCGCGAGGTGCTACTGAAGGGGCGGGTCGTGCTGCCGCCCACACAGGCAGAGGCGCCGGCGTGACGTCGTCGCCTCCTCCCGGCCGTCGGTCGGTACGTATGCCCGGGCAGGACTACCGGACGGCCGGCGCATACTTCGTCACCATCTGCACGTACCAGCGGTCGCTCCTGTTCGAGCACCCGCCGTACGGCGAAATTGCCGCCCACGAGTGGGACAGGTCCGCCTCCATCCGCTCCGAGATCGCCCTCGATGCCTTTGTCGTCATGCCGAACCACATTCACGGTGTGGTGTGGTTCGTGAATTCGGCGCATACGACGCATGACGTAGGGGCGCAAGGCCTTGCGCCCCTACGTCCCCCACACCCCCCACACCATGCGCCCCCGCCGCTTGCGCCCCTACGTGATCGTGCCCGGCCTCAACCGGCGGCCGAGGCGCCGCCGTCGACGTTCCGGGTTCCGCCGCGCTCGCTGGGATCGTTCGTGCGAGGGTACAAATCGGCAGTGACGGTCGCGATCAACGCGCTGCGTGGGACACCAGGGACGCCAGTCTGGCAACGGAACTACTACGAGCACATCGTGCGAAGCGAGGCGGACCTCGAGCGCATCCGGCGCTACATCGAAGACAATCCGCGGCGCTGGAGTTCCGACCGCGATAATCTGCTCGGCCAGCTGATCAAGAGTGAGGTGGAGGTCGCGGCAGAGCAGGGGCTTTCCCCGGTTTCCTTCGCCCTCTAGGAGCTGCTGGAGCGGTCGCGGGGTGGTACCGGGGGGGCCTCGGGGGATGCCGTGCGTGAGGAAAGGACGGGCTTCCGCGCGAGCTTCGATGACACGCTGAAGGCCACGGCGACCCGCGTGGAAGCCGTCATGAAGCAGTACCAGGGCATCATCGACTGGCAGAGCAACTTTGAGATCCAGCGCCAGATGCGGCGGGACATCAAGCGGGAGCTGCGCGCCGGCAGCACGCTCACCGAGGAAGAGCTCGACGACCTGGCTCGGCAGATGGTTGAGGTCGCGCGGCGGAGGTCCGGGTGACCGAGCGAGGCCAGGTCCGCTACGGCAACAGCACCTTCGAGTACGAGGTCGTCCGAAGCACGCGGCGGAAGAAGACCGTCGAGCTGACGATCGACGGCCAGGCCGGCCTGCTGGTGGCAGCCCCAGTCGAAGTACCCCTTGACCGGATCGAGTCGATGGTGCGGCGACGCGCTCGGTGGGTCCTGCGAAAGGCCTCGCCAGCGATGCTGCGCGCGCACCCAAGGCAGTTCGTGAGCGGCGAGTCGGTTCTCTACTTGGGCCGACGGGTGCGGATCGTCGTCGAAGATGCTGAGGTCCGGAGGCCATATATTCGGTTCCGACACTGGAGCTTCGAGGTGCTCGCGCCGCGTAGCCTCAACGGAGAGGAGCGCGGAGAGGCGATCAAGCGGGCGTTCGTTCGCTGGTACAAGGCTCGGGCACTGGATCGCCTCGGCGCGAAGGTCAGACGATGGGCAGCCGTGTTGGGACAGTGCCCGGCCGAGGTCTTGATCCGGGATCAGCGGCAACGGTGGGCAAGCTGCTCGTCGGACGGAACGCTCCGCTTCAACTGGCGCGTAGTCATGGCTGAGCCGGCGATGGTGGATTACGTCGTGGTCCACGAGCTCGTGCACCTGGCGGTCAAGAATCACTCGGCTGCTTTCTGGACGCACCTGGCTGCGGTCATTCCCGACTACGCGGCTCGACGGCGGCGGATTCGCGAGCTTGGGCCGTTTCTCTCGCTCTAACCCCAAAGACCCATGAGAGGGTGTTCATGGACGACTTCGCCATCTCGTGGACCCCTTGATCGTCGAGGACGGTAGCCGCGGTCGCGCGGCAGTGTAGACTACGGGTGTGTGCTTTGTTGCGCTGCTCCTCGAGGTCAATGCGCACGTTCCCGTGGTCGTAGCGGCCAACCGCGACGAGGCGCGTGCCCGCCCGTCAGCGCCGCCGCACCGCTGGCCCGGCGAACCCGCGCTCTGGGCTGGCCAGGACCGCGTAGCCGGCGGCACGTGGCTCGGTGTGAACAGCACCGGCCTGCTGGTGGCCATCACGAACCGGCGGGAGGGCGAGAACGATCCGGACCTGCCCTCGCGCGGCCTGCTCTGCGTTACAACCCTTCGCCAGACGTCTCTTGACGCGGCCCGCGCCTACGTTGCGGAGGAGCTCAGGACGCGCCGCTACAATCCGTTTAACCTGCTCTGTGTCCAGGGGACTTCTGGCTGGGCGGCCACGTGGCGTGGAGACGTCGTCCCCCTGGAGCCAGGCGTGCACGTCCTCACCAACCGAGGCGAACTCGACGATGACCGCCTCGCGATGGTCCGTCACGCCCGAGGGCGCCTGGCGCAGCTCGACCTCACGACGGCGTCCATCCCGGCGCTGCTGCAAGGTCTCGGGCAGCTCTGCGCGGACACGTCGGGCCCGGAGCCCATCTGTCGGCCCGGTGGTGACCGGGGGACCGTGTCGTCGAGCCTCATTGCCCTTGATACCGACGGGAGCATCGCCGCGTACTGGCACGCGGAGGGGCCGCCGAGCGAACATCGCTATCTCCCATTGGACGTGACCGAGGAGCCCGCGGCCCCCGCACACCAATCCATGCGGAGCTGATCGCGTCCGTTGCCCGATAATGGCGTCGGTTGCGATGTTCGGGCGGAGCAGCCGCCAGAACTGCGCGAGACGCATTGCGGACCAGGAGTTAAGCCATGAGTGAACCGATCCAGCCGACCGAGCTACCTCCGCCGGCAGCCGCATACTCTCTCGGCTACAAGGCTGGCAATCTCATCTGGGTCGCTGGCCAGACGTCCGTGGGGGACAACGACGAGATCGTTGGTCTGGGCGATCCGCGAGCCCAGGCTGCGTGCATCTTCCGCCGCATCGGCCTCATCCTCAAGGCCGCCGGCGCGACGCCTCAGGACATCACGATGATCCGGACGT
>WHTR01000098.1 GCA_009377635.1 Chloroflexota bacterium | reverse complement strand
ATCCTTCGTCGCTGCGCTCCTCAGGATGACGGGGCTTTGCGGCCGCGCTTCTAGTGGGCGTCCACCCCGGCGCACGCCAAATGGGCTATACTGGCTCGTAACCTCATCCGCTGGTGGAGGCGACGATGTTCAGCAGGCACAGTGAGGAGTCGGAGTGGACCCGATTCTCTCGGGCGTTCACTCCAAAGGACAGAGAGAAGTCGGACCGGAAGGACAGCGAGGACGAGGCGACGCCAGACATCGAGGTCGCGGAGGCGCCAGCATCTTCCGAGCTTGCCGCTCCTTGGCCGCCGGCTACGAGTCCCAGCACGCCGCGGACGCTCGTCGACACGAACCTCACCATCGCCCCTCCAACTGGGGGCTCCGCGCTTGTCCCCACCGAGCCCCACCAGGAGGCCGTGAGTGTGATCGGCGAGCACACCTTCGTCGACGGCACGTATCGCTCTGACGACAACGTCCGCATTCGGGGCACCGTCCAAGGCGAGATCGACTGCGCGAAAGAGGTCTTCATCGAGGAGAACGCGCGCGTCTCGGCGAAGGTCACTGCCGCAGGCATCACCGTGGCCGGCGATGTCGAGGGAGAGCTGAACTGCATCGGACGCGTCGAGATCCGATCGACGGGTCGCGTGGTTGGGACCATCAATTCGGGAACCCTCGTGATGCAGGAGGGCGGCTACCTCGAGGGAAACCTCCGCATGCAGCGACCCGGGATCGACCCACCGCTCCGATAAGACAGGATGCTCTACCTCGTATTCGGGAACGACGAGTTCCTGCGCGAGGAGTTCGTCGGGCATCTCAAGGCCCGCATGCGAGAGCTTCCAGTCGGTGAACACAATGTCGACGACCTGGGACACGACACATCTATCGGTGACGTCATCTCTGCATGCAGCACCGCGCCATTCCTCTGCGAGAAGCGACTGGTCGTCGCGCGAGGGATTGCCTCGGAGGCAACGCGCACATCCAGGTCCAAGGCCTCTCGCGTCCAGCCCCCGGTAACCGACGCTCTGAGCGAGCTGGTTGCCTACCTTCCGCACCTGCCCTCAACCACGCACCTCGTGCTCGTCGAAGAAGACGCGCGCCCGATCGGGCCGTTGATTGCCGCGAGACCGGATGCGATCAAACGGGAGTACACCCGCCCGCGGGAGGACGCGCTCCCGACGTGGGTATCGCAGCGGGCGCGAAAGCAGGGTGTCCGAATCAGCTCAGCGGCGGCGAAGGAGCTGGCTGAGCTGGTGGGGGCGGACCTCCGCGCCCTGACCAGCGAGATCGCCAAGCTAGGCGCGTACGCGGAACCCGGCGACACGATCGACGTCCAGCACGTTCGAATGCTAGTCTCGGGCTCCGGGCCGAGTGTCTTTGCGCTGCATGACGCGGTCGCGGAGCGGCGGCCGGGCGCTGCTCTGGCGGCGACGCGCACGATGCTCAATCGGGGGATGGATCCCGTCGAGCTCCTTGCGCAGGTCGCGGGGCTCGTTCGCCGTCTGCTCATCGTCAAGGAGCTCGTGGCGCAACGTCGACCCCTCACCCGGGAGGCTCCAACGTTCGGCCTCAGTGGCAGCCGCTATCTCCTCGACAAGCTCCAGCGCCAGGTCGCGCACCGCTCGGCGGGCGAGCTCGAGCGCGCCTACGTGTTCCTTCGAGATACAGACGTGGCGATCAAGACAGGGCGACTCGATCCGGATCTCGCAGTCGAGCTTGCGGTCGCTGCACTCACGGACCTCGTCCCAATCCCATCCCACAGCCAGACATGAGGTGCATCATGAGACCCGATCGCCCACATGCCGCCGCGAACCGTCCGGTCCAGCGAACCCCTGACGTCCGATACACCAGCGCAGAGACTCCGGTCGGCCCCCTCTGGGTCGCCTACTCCGAACGGGGTGTCTGTCTAACGACGCTGGCCGTCGACGAGACAGAGTTCGTCAATCGCTGCGCGCAGGAGCTTGGCAGCACCGTCACGCGGGACGCTTCCCCGCCGCGCGAGCTGCTCGAGGCGGTCGCCGCGCGCCTCGAAGGGGATCGATCCATCCCCTTCGACCTAGACGGGCGCACGCCGTTCCACAGGGCCGTGCTCGAGGCGGTTGCCGCGATCCCACGGGGCCAGGTCCGAACATACGGAGAGATCGCGAGAGCGGTCGGTCGGCCCCAGGCCGCTCGGGCCGTCGGGGAAACGATGCGGACCAATCCGATTCCCGTGCTCATCCCCTGTCATCGCGTCGTGCGGTCCGGTGGAGATATCGGTCGGTACAGCCCCGATCCCGAAATCAAGCGCAGGCTCCTCGTCGAGGAGGGCGCAATCCCCGGCTGACCTCGACCAACCGCTCTCAGTGTGTCTCTCCGCACTTAAGTGCGCGCCTGGGGAGAATCGCGCGCGTATACTGCCAAGTAGCCGACCGGTCCGACTCTGAACCGCAGGAGGACTCTTCCATGGCGATCACGCTCGCCCCTCGTGTCCGCGGTGGCCTGCTCGCCACCGCGATCCTCGTCGCTCTTGCCGTTCTGGTCGCGCTGCCCGGCGCCCGGGCCATTGCGACCGATCTGCTCACACAGTTTCGCGTGAAACGCTTTGTGGCCGTCTCATTCGACCCAAGCCAGCCACTGTCGAGTCTGCCGGACCTGAGCCAGTTCGGCACGCTGGACATCGACCACATGTCGCGGCCTCGACCGGTATCCTCGGCTCAAGAGGCGAGCCAGCTCGCTGGCATCCCCGTGCGCCTCCCTGCGGCTTTGTCTCCGGCGGGACCGCCGCAGATCCTGGTGACGGAGCCGGCGACCGCCACCTTCACGTTCGACGTGGAGCGCGCGCGAACCTATCTCGCGTCCCAGGGAGAGACGTCATTCAGCGTGCCGGACCGGTTCGACGGGGCAACGTTGACTGCGTCGATCCCGCCTCTGGTGACCGCACAGTATGCTGACAACTCCGCTCCGGCCGTTCCCAGGGGAATCAAGACGCTCATCGGCGAAAGCGGCGTGACGGTCGTGCAGGCGCAGAGCCCGACGATCAGCGTCACTGGAGCGGTGACGCTCGACGATCTTCGCGAACTGCTGCTGTCAATGCCGGGACTTCCGGACGATGTGAAGGCGCAACTCCAGAGCATCGGCGACTGGACCAGCACGTTTCCGGTGCCCGTTCCGACCGGTCTCGGGATCAGCCGGGAGGTGGCAGTCAACGGGGAGCCCGGGCTCCTCATCGCCGATGATACTGGCCTCGGAGGAGTGATCCTCTGGACCAGTGGCACTACGGTGTACGGTGTGGCCGGCGCTCATACCGCGGATGATCTTTTCGGCATCGCCGGCTCACTTCGATAGGCACACAGTGAGCTGCGTGTCTGACTCAGTGATCGAAGGCGGCGCCCGATGACCGTGGCCATCGAGACCGTGGACCTCTGCAAGCAGTACGGGCGCCGTCTCGCCGTCGACCGCGTGTCCTTGCAGGTCGAGTCGGGTGAGGTGTTCGGGTTCCTCGGCGCGAACGGCGCGGGCAAGACGACGTTCGTCAAGATGCTGCTGGGGCTTGTCCACCCAACGTCTGGGGTGGCGCACCTCCTCGGACGCCCGATCCAGGATCCCAGATCGCGGCTTCCCGTCGGCTACCAGCCAGAACAATTCCGTCTTCCCGAGTGGATGACGGGCACGGAGACGCTCGAGCTCTACGGTCAGCTCTCGGGCGCCTCTCGCCAAGACCTCCGCGTCGAGATCCCCCGGGCCTTGGAGCGGGTGGGTTTGGGAGGGCGCGGAAACGAGGGGGTGCGCGCATACTCCAAGGGCATGCAGCAGCGCCTCGCGCTCGCCCAGGCGCTCATCGCGCGCCCGAAGCTGGTGCTCCTGGACGAGCCCACCTCCGCACTTGACCCAGTGGGCCGCCGCGACATCCGGGATCTGATCCGTGCTCTGCGGGATGAGCGCGTCACGGTCTTCCTGAACTCGCATCTCCTCGCGGAGGTCGAGCTCGTGTGCGATCGGGTGGCGATCCTGCACGAGGGGAGCGTCGTCCGAGAAGGGCGACTTCAGGATCTGCTCAAGACGTCGACACAGCTTCGGGTCGTGGTCGACGCTGTGACACCCGCTGTCGTCGAGGCGGTACGCCCCTTCGCCCACGCCGTGGTGCCCAATGGACGCTCGCTCGACATCGAGCTGCTGAGCCCCGACCACGTGCCGGCCGTGACGCGGGCGCTGCATGACGCCGGGGCGCAGATCTGGGAAGTTCGGCCCCAGCAGATGAGCCTCGAGGATGTCTTCATTGGGATCGTCCGTCCGCGGGAGAACGGGTGACATGCTGGTGATCGCGCGCCATACACTGCGCGAGACGGTTCGGAAGCGGCTCTTGCTCGCCGTCGTGGTGCTTACGGCGCTGTTCCTTCTCCTCTACGGCGTCGGCTCTGAGCTTCTGGCGCGGCAGATTCGAGAGCGCATGCTCACGAACGTCGACACCGCGCTTCCCCTCGCAGCATCGATGCTCACCCTGATGGGCTTCTACATCACGTCGTTTCTGGGCGCACTCCTAGCCATTTTCGTCTCGATGGGCTCCGTGGCCGCCGAGCTGGAGACGGGCACAATCCTCACGCTGGCTGCCCGCCCCATCCGGCGCTGGGAGATCGTCCTCGGCAAGTGGCTGGGACTTGCCACGCTCATCGCCGTCTACCTGATCGTCGCGAGCCTTGGCATTCTCGCCCTGACGCGCTGGGCGACGCAGTACACCCCGCCCAGCCCGGTGCCGGCGACGGCGCTCCTGATCCTCGAGGCGCTGGTGATCCTCTCCCTCGGGATGCTGGGGAGTGCCCTCTTCTCCACCCTCACGAGCGGCGCCGTCGTGTTCATGCTCCACGCGACCGGCTGGATCGGGGGGCTCGTCGAAGCCCTTGGATCCGTGTTCGACAGCCAGGCCATGGTAACCGCCGGCATCCTATCGAGCATGCTCGTGCCCTCCGATGCGCTGTGGAAAGGCGCGTCGTTCTACCTGCAGCCGGTGACGGTGATCCTGGCGCAGAACGCTTCACCGCTCGCAAACCCATTCGTCTCCGCCACCCCTATCGCGACATCGATGTTGCTCTACAGCGGGCTGTACCTCGTCGCCTGCCTGCTGCTGACGGTCCGCAGGTTCGCTCATCAGGACCTGTAGGCGCCGCGCCACTACGCCTCACCCGCGATGTGGGCCCGGACGGCCTCCTTGATCGTCTCGTGCTCCGGGAATCCCCCGTCGCGATACATGGAGTGGACCAGCCGCCCGCCGATGCTGACCTCGAACGCTCCGTCATCCCAAGGGACGATCTCGATGGACGTAAGGTCGTTCGGAAACTCGTACATCAGCGCCCGGACAAGCCCCAGGGTCTCGCCCTCGTACCCGCAGTGCGCGCAGTAAGTGATCGAGACCTTGGCTGGATTGTCGGCCACCGTGGCACCTCCGCTCAGCTACGCGCGCACCGCGTTCGGGTCGTAGAGCACGTTGCCGCCAACACGCTGCTCGCCCCGCACGATCGCGCCGAGTTCCCGGACGACCTGTCGTCTGCCGAATTCAGCGGTTTCGCCACGCATCTGCTGAATGGCCCGCTGCAGGCGCGTGCGCGTTTCCTCCGGCAGCTCGGAGACCGGGGCGTCCGGCGAGCCGAACTCGGGGTTCCCAGCGTAGATCTCGCTGCGCTTCTGGTCTCTGAGCTCGGTCAGGCTCTTCGGGCGCTCGATCCACAGGCCGACCTGATTGAAGTTCTTGTCGAAGAAAGCGAAGACCGGGATGGACTCGTACGGCCCGTTCATGAATTGGCTCGTCAGGTCTTTGTTCTGGTCGCGCACGAAGACCCGGAGGTTCAGATTTCCGGACTCCTCCGAAATCCGTCCCAGGATCGGCAGGTTTGCGATCACGTCAGCGCACCAGTCCTCGGCGAGCACGAGAACGTCGCGGGTTTCCGGGAGGCTCCGAAACGGCGCCAGGTCCGCATCGCTCAGCTCGAGGTTTCGCTCGTTCTCCTCAAGCTGATCCCGGTTCCGCGTCATGCTGGCCTTGTACTCTTCGTACGTCAGTCCCTGGTTGAACCGCTCACGCGTGACTGCCACAGTCTCTTCCTCCCACTTGCTCAGTTGCTCATGCCTATTATCGGCCATCGGCCTGAGTCCGTGTGTGCCGCCGCGTTCCGAGGAGGCGTCTGCTCCTCTCTGGCGAGAACGCTCGGTCGCTGGCAGTGATTCCCTGCCGCCGCCGCGCTACTATATCGCAGCACCGCGGGCGACTTCGGAGGGAGGCCATGGGAGCAAAGGGAACGATTGCCGTGCTGAGCGCAGGCGAGATGGGGAGCGAGGTCGGGAGGCTCCTGCGCGAGGAGGGGGCCAGAGTGGTGACGACCGTGGGTGAGCGGAGCCCCGGCACCGTCCGCCGAGCAGCCAATGCCGGGATGGAGTCCCTCGCCGACCTGGACAACGTCGTGCGCGAGGCGGAGGTGGTGATCTCGATCGTCCCATCGCTTGCCGCCAGGCCGCTGGCGGAGGGCGTGGCGTCGGCCGCGCGCCGCGTGGGCACGCACCCCCTCTACCTCGACGCCAACTCGATCGGGCCGCAGACGGCCCGCGCCATCGCCGAGGCCATCTCGGCCGCGGGCGCAGAGTTCATCGACGGGTCGATCATCGGTAGCGCGTCGGATCTGCGAGGCAATGCGGTCCTCTACCTCTCGGGGAGGATGGCAGAGACGATCGCGAATTATCTACAGCCCGCGCTCTGCACCGAGATCATCGGAGCCGAGCCCGGTCAGGCGTCGGGTTTCAAGGTCCTGTACGCTGGACTAACAAAGGGACTGAGCGCTCTCGGCGTGGAGCTCCTCGCCGGTGCCGATCGGCTCGGGCTCACCGAGCGGCTGCTTGCGAAGTATCGCTCCTCCCACCCGAGCGTGAGCCAATTCTTCGACCACACCCTGCCTGGCCTCCCTCCGCGCGCCGGCCGCCGATCGCAAGAGATGGTCGAGCTTGCTGAGACACTGGAGGAGCTCGGCCTGACAGCCAATGTCGCTCACGCCGCGCAGCGGACGCTCGAAGCTGTGGCGGAACAGTACATTCGCCACGGGTCACCGGACGGCGACGACCTCCGAACGATGATCGGCTGGTGGACGCGTCACCAGAGCGCGACCTGAAGCTCGACGGACCCGTACGGACTTCTTCGCTTCGGGCTCGTCCGGGCCCGCCGTTCCCGCGGCGGAGGAATCGACGCAGAGGCGGTCGAGCTCAGCTCGGATGCGGGCGATGCTGGATGGAAGGTTTTCGAGATCGATGTCCAGCACGCTGCAGTCCGGATGGTGTTGCCGCTGGCGCACCCACGCGCTGACGATATGTGCCTCGTCAGCGGCATCTGACGTGATGGGATCCGGTTGCGCGCCGGCGAAGAATCGCCGGCAGAGTCCGCTCAGGTGGCGTCGACCATCGGGCCAGGTGAGGACGGCCTCGTGCACGAGCCGTCCCGCGCGGACGACGGACAGACGGACGAGTCCGTCAATACGTTCGATGAGGACGGCATGGAGGGTTTGCAGCTCCGCCAAGCGGTGAAGCGCGCCCGCGAAGCTCCGCAGATGGCGGAGCGTATCCCGAACAGCCGCTGCCTCCTCGAACTGCTCGCGGTCCGCGAGCTCGACCATGCGAGCATCGAGGCCGTCGATGATTTCCGTCCAGTCGCCGCGCAGTGCGGTGACCGCTCGCTCGACGGCTGCGCGGTACTCCTCTTCGCTCACCACCCCAACACATGGACCGAGGCACTTCTTGAGGTCGAGCAGCAGGCAAGATCGTCCGTCGGGGAGACGCTCGCGGGTGCACTCCCGGATCCCGAATGCGGTGCGAACGTAGTCGACCACGTGGCCGACCACTCTGGCGCTCCGGAAGGGGCCGAAATAGACCGAATTGTCCGGCGCGACCGACCGGGTGAGCTGGATCCGCGGGAAGGAGCTCTGCACATCAATGCGAATGAACGGGTAGTGGGTCTGCTCCCGAAGCTGCTGGTTGGCAACCGGGAGGTAGCGTCGGATCAGTCTCGCCTCCAGGATGAGCGCCTCCAACTCGCTCGCCGCGGGAATCACCTGAACGTCAGCCAGGTATCTGAGGTGACGCCGCAATCTCGGCTGCCCCTCCGCGCCCCCGCGAAGGTGATCAGCGACTCGCCTTCGGACGTTGACGGACTTGCCGATGTAAAACACGTTCTCGTCAGCATCCTTCAGCAGATACACGCCGGCACTGACCGGAAGCTCGCGCAGGCGGGCGGGCTCGTAGCGGAGTCTCCGGCGATCTGCGGTGGTAAGCTGCGCACGCGGTCCGTCGGCAAGGCGACGCAGATCATGCCAGCTCTCGGCTCCGTCGCTCACGGCCCGACAGACCAACATGTTGAGGAGATCCGCGGTAGCCATGGCATCCGGCAACGCCCGGTGCTGGCGACCGAGAGTCAGTCCAAATCGCTGAATCAGCGATTCCAGGGTGTATGCGGGCAGGCCGGGGAAGAGACGCCGGGCGAGCTTGATCGTGCACAGGAGGTCGGGTGCGAACCCGACCTCCCCCAGGCGAACAAACTCGTGGTGCAGGAAACCGTTATCGAAGCTGACCTGGTGCGCAACGAGAATCGCGCCGCCCAGAAACCGGCGGAAGGGATCGACGAGCTCCCGAAACACCGGAGCTCGAGCAAGCATGCCGGTGCTGATGCCGGTGAGCGCCGTGACATACGAGGGTACGGCCATGCCCGGATCGACCAGCGAACGCCACCGCCCGCGCACCTGCCCGTCGCGCACCCTGACCGCCGCTATCTCGATCACGCGGTCATGCGCCGGGCTGAGGCCAGTGGTCTCGAGGTCGACGACGACGAAGTCGAGACGGGCGAGGTCCACGGGCCAGAGAGTTGGAGGTCCATGATCGGTGGACGACGTGGAAGAAGCCTTCGCTCGACGCACGCCTTCAGTGGAAGGGTCGACCCGAACCTGAGCCCGCGCAAGCAACGAGAGGCGCCTCCGGGTTGTGACGTGTGACTCGGTGGCACAATAGTACGCGTATTGTAGCGGGGCAAGCAGATCCTTCTCGAGCCCTTCCTCCTAAACTCGCTTCCACTCGGGCACGGCGAGGGGTTGCCACCGTCTAGCCCAAGGGCTAACATTTAAGAAATAGCCAGTGTTGTTGGCGAACGCGCTCCGATAGCAGAACGTCCCAGGGAGGAAGCAATGGGCCGTATACTCATCGCCAATCGCCGTGGCCACCAGATCATCGAGTGGGAAGTCGCGGACACGGAGGAGGCACGCCTTCTGGTCGAGGAGGCGGAGCGAATCCTCCACGAGGGCCGCGAGCGCGGCTGTGCCGTGTCCAAGAAGGTCAACGGCATCCACGTGATTGACACAGATCCCTTCGATGTTGAGGCGGAGGAGTATCAGATTATTGCTCCGATCGCTGGCGGATAGGCTCCGCGCCCACTGGCGGACACTCTTCGGCGCGCCGCGCGAGTCGGGCCATGAGCCCGAGGAGCCGCTAGAGATCCCATGGTTGCAGGTCTGGGACTGGCTGCCCAGGCGCTCCGCGGGACCTGGCTTCTCGCGTCGTGACTATCGCGTGGCCCGAGAGCGGGCGATCGAAGTTGCCCGGCTCACGCTCGGCGACGAGCTGTGGGGCACGTTTCAGCGGCAGGGTTGCCTCGAGGTCGCCTCGAATCGGTATCCCGGCGTAACCTATCGTCTCCGGGTGGGCCGGCGGATCGAGGTGCGTTGTTTCGACGGCGCACAAGCGCCGTGGCCCTACTCATTCCTTTGCATCAATCCAGTCTACCCACTGCCTGCCGAGGAGTTTTTCGCGCATCTCTACCTCTACCTCCGAGATCGGGAGGACGAGGTCATTCGCGTCGCGGCGCCACAGCCGTGGGACCAGGGCCTCGGACGCACCTTCTGATGGCATAACGAGGAGCCATGGCCGCCGGGTACGATGTCGCCGTCATCGGAGCGGGCATCATCGGGCTTGCGACGGCGCGGGAGATTCTCCGACGACGGCCCGGCTGTCGGCTCGTCGTCCTGGAGAAGGAGACGGCCGTTGGCAGCCACCAGACCGGCCACAACAGCGGGGTCATCCATTCGGGGATCTATTACGCCTCCGGGTCCCTCAAGGCACGGGCCTGCGTGGCCGGCGCGTCCGCCCTAATGCGCTACTGCGAAGAGCGTGGCGTCCCCTACGAGCGGTCGGGCAAGGTTATCGTCGCGACGGCGGAATCGGAGCTTCCCCGCCTGGAGGGCCTGTACCGGCGTGGCATCGCCAACGGAGTGCCCGGCCTTGAGCTGATCGGCCCAGAGCGGCTTCGAGAGCTGGAGCCGCACGTCGTGGGGATCCGAGCGATCTGGTCTCCGAACACGGGCATCGTCGACTACTCGCACGTGGCGAGTGCCCTCGCCGAGGACGTCCGGAGCGCTGACGGCGAGATCCGTACTGGATCCGAGGTGGTCGGGATCCGTCGGCAGCCCAACGCCTCGGTCGTGGAGACCGCAAGAGGCGATTCTGTCGCCCGGTCCATCGTCACCTGCGCCGGACTCTATGCCGACCGAGTCGCTGCCCTCGCGGGCGGCTCGCACGAGCCACGGATCGTCCCTTTTCGCGGCGACTACTACCTGCTGCAGCCACAATGCCGCCACCTCGTCCGGAGCCTCATCTATCCCGTGCCGGACCCCACGTTTCCCTTTCTGGGCGTCCACTTCACACGACACCTCAACGGAGACGTGTCGTTGGGCCCCAACGCGGTCCTCGCTCTCGCGCGGGAGGGCTATCGACGGACGGACGTGGCGCCACGCGAGCTGCTTGAGACACTGAGCTATCCCGGATTCGTGCGGCTCGCAGCACGCTACTGGCGGGTCGGCCTCGCGGAGATCTGGCGCGACCTGAGCAAGCGCGCGTTCCTCACGTCACTTCGCGTCTACGTCCCCGAGCTGACCGCGGCGGATCTGCTCCCTGGCCCTTCTGGCGTGCGCGCGCAGGCATTGGCGAACGACGGCAAGCTCATCGACGACTTCGTCATCGAGCAGTCGGGCGGCCTTCTCCACGTTCGAAACGCTCCCTCTCCGGCCGCTACCTCCTCACTGGTGATCGCCTCCATGATCGCCGACGCACTGGAGCAGGGGGGCTGAGCCTCGACTCCGACCGATGCACCCACGGCCGTCTGCGCGGTAACCTTAGAGCGG
>WHTR01000097.1 GCA_009377635.1 Chloroflexota bacterium | reverse complement strand
CTTGTCCCGCGCCGCTTCGCGGCGCAACGGCGGGGCACAAGGCCCCGCCCTACCGAACGATAGAACCCGAAGCAATGGCAGTATCCATGAGAACTGACCCACTAGTCGTCGTTCTCGCGGCCAACGCTCCGTTATCGGGCGTGATCCAATTCTGCTCCGTCAGGCAACCGAAGTCAAACTCGCACGGTCCTAGCTATCATCGACACGGTCGACGGCGTCTTCAGCAGCGCCGTCTGAAGTTTCATGATTCGTACCTGTTCAACCAGCGGTACAATGCCGAAGACGACTGCTTGTTGAATCCCGGAGGCAGCGCATTGCTCGCCGCATCGAACCGAAGCGAATGGGCGCTGTGGAGGTTTTCGTGATCACTCACGAAGAGAACGAGCGATTGACCCGAGTGGGTCCGGGCACTCCCATGGGAGCGTTGCTCCGGCGCTATTGGCAGCCGGTGTGCGCGGCCGCCGAGCTGACCGCGGAGCGCCCCAAGCAGCGGATCAGGATACTCGGGGAAGATCTGGTCGTCTTCCGCCAGCCGGACGGGAGCTACGGGCTGGTGGCCGAGCGCTGCTCGCACCGGGGCGCCTCACTGTATTATGGATTTCTCGAGGACGGCGGGATCCGCTGCCCGTATCACGGGTGGCTGTACGATGCGGGCGGGGCTTGCCTCGAACAGCCCTTCGAGCCAGCCCAGTCGATGATGAAGCACACACTCCGCCACCCCGCCTATCCCGTGCAGAAGCTGGCCGGCATCGTCTTTGCCTACATGGGTCCGCCGGACAGGCAGCCGATCCTCCCCCGGTGGGACATCCTGCTCTGGGAGAGCGGTACCCGGACGATCGAGATCCGCCCGGTGCTCAACTGCAGCTGGCTGCAGGCCGAGGAGAACACGGCCGACGTCACCCACACCTACTTCTTACACGCCTACACGTTCGCGAAGCGCGGCCGTCCGCAGATGGGCGGCGGCTTCGGCCGGCCATTCGCCCAGTACGGCTTCCAACCCTTCCCCTGGGGATTGTTGAAGAGCTGGATCTATGAAGGACCGCGCGGTGGAGCGGGCTGGGGTAATCTGCTGGTCTTTCCCAACATGCTGCGCCTGGAAGGGGCTATGCACTGGCGCGTCCCCATCGACGATACCCACACCCGCATCGTGCGTATGGAATTCCGTCCCTCTCCGGACGGCAGCCCGGCCGAGCAGCCTGGCGAGCCGCCGGTGACCTACGAGCCATCATGGCTCAACGAGGAGGGGGAGTATCACATGGATACCTTCTCGAGCCACGACGGCATGGCGTGGGAGACGCAGGGGCCCATCTTCGACCGCACGGCCGAGCATCTCGGCGCGTCGGATTTCGGCATCGTCCTGCTGCGTCGAATGCTGTTCGATGCCATGGCGGCGGTGCACCGGGGCGAGGACCCGCAGGGGATCGTCCGCGATCCGGAGCAGGCTGCCTGTATTGATCTCGAGAGCTGGCTAGCCGAGCGCGACTATTCGGCGGGCACGATGGAGCATGCCATGCAGGTGCGGCGACGCGCGCGCGAGGAGGTGTTTGACGAGAGCCATCGGGTCGTCGACATCCCTTCGACGAGCACCGCACGGCAGGGTACCTCCTGAATAGCAAAGCGGCAGCATCCAGTTCAGACATGATACGATTCGACCGCTGAGCACCGAACGTGGGGAGGCGGCATGGGAGAGATTCTCGGACTAGGGGTCACGCACGGACCGTTTGTCCTGTACCCAGAGTCGAGCATGGCGGACATTCTCAGGCGAAATCTCGCCAGCCCGCGGACGCCTCCGGAGCTGAGAGACTCGCGTAACTGGCCCGCGCCCATGCAAGTCGAGTGGGGTGAGGACGAAGGGCTCAGCTCCGCCTACACGCATCGCCAGCAACTGGTCGAAGGATTTCGCAAGACTCGGGCAGTGCTTGATCGCTTTCGCCCGGATGTCGTGCTCATCTGGGGAGACGATCAGTACGAGAATTTCCACGAAGACGTGGTTCCGGCCTTTTGCGTCTACATCGAGGACGAGTTCCGCTGCAGACCGTTCTCCAAGCCCGCCGGGTTGGGCACAGCCGAAAACGTGTGGGGGGTTGGATCAGGCTGGGAGCTCCGGGTTCCGGGGCACCCGCAGGTCGCCAAGGAGCTCGCCACCCACCTGCTGGGCGAGAAGTTCGATGTGGCCTGGGCCTACCGCCAGCTCCACGCGGACTTTGGACACGCCTTTTGGCGCACCGTCGCTCACCTCGACTACGATCGCACTGGCTTTACCTACCCGATCATCCCGTTCCACGTGAACTGCTATGGTCGTCAGTTTACTCGGGGCCGCAAGGAGGGCGAGCTGGATCCGCCCGGCCCAACTCCCGAACGGTGCTTCGAGCTGGGGGCCGCAGTGGCCGGCTTTTTCCGGCAGAGCTCCTATCGCACGGCGCTGATCGGCTCGTCGAGCTGGTCGCACGCCTTCCTTACCCAAAAGCACCACCTGCTCTGGCCAGACGTCGAGTCGGACAAGGCCCATTACGAGGAGCTGCGGACGGGTGACTACCAGGCATGGAGACGTCTCCCCCTGGCTCAGTTGGAAGACTCCGGGGAGCACGAGATGCTGAATTGGATGTGCCTCGTAGGGGCCATGGATGCGCTGGGGCGCAAGCCCACCTATACCGAGTTCGTGGAGTCGTGGGTCTCCAATTCCTCCAAAGTGTTCGCCGTCTTTGAGCCCTAGCGGGAGGGATTCGCCGGTCCGCCGCGGTGACAGAGGAGCCTGAACCAGTGAGTGCCCGCTGGCCGGGAGCGAGCATCACGCGATCTCCTCCCTACGCAGGGACGTTCCAGTAGCCCACGCCCATGCCCATGATGCCCCGGTAGAAGGGCTCGTAGACGAGCAGCTCCGGGCGGAGGTCACCGGTGGCGCCCAGGACGGTGATCCAGCTCCGCAGCTCGATCTCGCCGTTGGCGATGATCTCCGGGTTGCTGATCCCCGCCAGTGCGTGCCCCTCGCCAGCCTCCATCGTGTTTACGAGCCAGCGGTCGAACTCCTCGCTGATGGACCCGTAGGAGAACGGCCCCTCGTAGTGCACCCAGGGGTACCCACCGGTAAAGTGCGAAAGCCCTCCGCTGCCGTAGACGGCCACTCGCCCATCGCCCGCGTGACGCTCCAGCGCGCGTCGAATCGTCTGCCCGAGGTAGTAGCAGCGCGCGGGCGAGGGTGCTGGCACGTGGATGGCATTGACGAAAATCGGCACGACGGGGATTCGGGCCTCGGGATCCACCATACGGAGCACCGGCCCGACGGCATGCGCCATCAGCACGTTATCCGGCAAGGCGTGGATGCCGGCCATGTCGATGTCCGACTCGACGCACTCAGCGAAGATCGTCGCGGCAAGCTTCGGATCGCAGCGGTACCGAGCCGATTCAGCATCATAGCCGCGACTCCGCGCGAGGAAGTCCTCACCGAGGTAGATGGCGATCTGTGGCACCTGGTCGGTAAAGTTCTCGTTCTGGTCGTCGCCGATAAAGATCAGGGCATCCGGCCGCATCTCCTCCAGCTTGCGCCGGAGGAAGCCAAACGCGTCGCGGATGCGCTCGTACCGTCGATGATTCTCGTCGTCGGTCTCCTCCGCCACGCCCGGCTGCTCTGGCGGGAGCGTACCGTAGCGCCGCGCGTACATCTGTCGGTTCCGCAGGCGGTGTTCGTCCCAGCTACTGGGCTCCTGCAATGCGAACGCGTGCGACGATGCCATGCCTGCGACCAGTTTGCTCATGCGCGCACCTCCTGCAGTTCAAGATCCAGAATCTAACGGGCGCCCATCAGTTCAGCCTCGAACTCCCGGTCCTTCTCATGAAAGTACGCCTTCCAATCCGTATCCTTTGGGACAATCGCTGAAGTCCAGGTGAACAGTCGCGGGAAGCGGTTCTGCTGCCGCTCGCGGATGACTCCCTGCGGGTCCCTTCCCGCCGCGATGTCCCTCGCACCCTTCAGCAACAACGTGCGGGCGGCAACCATCGCAGCATCCTGGGTCGTGAGGTGCTCCTGGCTGCGATCCTGGATCGGGCCGGCCCCCACGGTCATGCACATATCGTGCGCTTGAAAGACTGTACCCATGCCGGCGTAGTACGTATCCATGGACTCACGGTCTTGGAGGTACCGATTCTGGATGTGTCGCGCCGACCGGTAGCCCTCCGTCATCGCCTGCCGCCCGGAACGGATCGCATGTTTGTTCAAGGGTTGCTTGCGGTTGAAGATGAAAGTGAACTTCCAATGGTGCGTGTCGTCAACGGGCACGTGCCAATTGAGCGAGTGGCCATCGTCACCCACAATCCCGCCCGGGAATGCGTACCAGTTCGGCGCGACGTAGGTGCAGAGGTAGAACTCCTTCTCCTCGTCGTTCAACTCCCGGACCTTGCACACCCGCAGACCGTAGCTGGTTAGCTCCGCCTCCACCTTCTCGCGGTATGGTGCGGCCCCCCGATGGTCGATCGGTCCGGGAGCGACGTCGCTGCCGTTCGAACTCACCATATGGTGCACGAACGACAGGTGGAGAAGGTCGATGTTCCCCTCGTTGCCCTGCATCCAGTTGCACGCGTGAAACAGCTTGATCGCGAAGACGTTCTCGTTCGGCACAACGAGAAACTCGTAGTTCGGAAACTCCGGAGCCTCTCCTGGCCCAAGGTACGCGAAGATCGCGTCCGCCCGCTCGACGCACGGATAGGCGGGGTGTCTGATCCGCTCGTGGAAGGTGCTGCCGGCTGGCTCCCCGGGCTGCTCGAGACAGCGACCGCTCCGATCGTAGAGCCAGCCGTGATAGAGGCAGCGCAGTCCCCCGTCCTCCGTCCGCCCGTAGGAGAGGTCTGCCCCCCGATGGGAGCAGTGCAGTCCCAACAGGCCCGGGCGGCCCTGCTCGTCGCGAAACAGGACGAGATCCTCGCTCATGATTCGGACCGGCACGGGTGCTCCACCGGGAGGGATCTCCTCCGCGAGCGCCACCGGATGCCAGTACCGCCGGAGCAGGTCGCCTCCCGGAGTACCTGGGCCTACCCGCGTCAAGGCGTCGTATTCGCTCGTGCCCGTTCCCCACACGTGTGCGGCCATGTACACTACCTCATCATCAACAAATTATAATCTCGAACTCGGCCGTGTGCCGTGAGGAAATCGAGTCAAAGGCCCATTCGCGGAAGAACTCACGATGACCAGTTGACGATTTCGGCACCGCACTTCGCGGCGCGAGATAGTCGAACAGTCCATGGAAGGGAGAAACGCCGTGGCACGCATCGTCGCAGGACTCGGTTCGTCCCACGCCTATACCTTTCTCGATCCCGAGCAGTGGGATAGCCGTCGGCAGTTCACGCGGGGCAACTATGCCCGACGGTACGGGACGGAGCCACCCGAGCGCCCGGAGGTCCTCGATGAGACACGGGAAGGCAATCAGGCGCGCTACATGCGCATCCGCGAGGGATTACACCATCTGCGCGCCGAGTTCGAGCGCCTGCAACCCGACGCCTGGGTCCTGATCGGCGACGACCAGGACGAGAACTATCGTGAGGAAAACCTTCCCCAGTTCGCCATCTACACGGGGGAGGAGGTCATCTCGACTGGCCGGGGTGGTGCGGATGGCACCCGCTATCGGTGCGACGCCAGCTTGGCCCGTTCGCTCCTAACGGGCTGCGTCGAGGCCGGTTTCGATCTGGCCTCATCACGGCGCTTCCCCAACGATGCGCTGATCTCGCACGCCCACCGCGATATCCTCACGTTTCTCGATCCGGAAGCGCGGGTGCCGCTGGTCCCCCTTTTCGTCAACGCGATCCATGTGCCGGCGCCGTCGCCCGGTCGCTGCTACCAATTGGGCCAGGTGCTTCGCCAGGTGATGGGGCAGCAGGCGGACGACAAGCGGATCGCGCTGTACGCCTCGGGAGGCTGGTCCCACTTCACGGCTGGGTACCCCTGGCCCCACTACCAGGGCCCACACACCGTCGGCTCGATCGCCACGGACTTCGACCGACGGCTGGCCGAGCAAGTCGCCCGCGGGCGCGGATCGGCCGTGTGCGAGCTGTCCTCGCAGGATCTCCTCGCCAACGGCGGCATCGAACTGCGCAGCTGGTGCGTGCTGCTCGGTGCGTTGGACGACCTCACGCCGGACCAGCTCGTCTATGAGCCGTTTTTCCGAGGAGTGATGGGTATGGCCGTTGGCTACTGGAACCTGGAGCAGACCCGGCCCGAGGCGCTTGCCGACTTGCCGCGCTGAGTCCAGAGTGTGTCCGCCATGTGATCTCGCGTGCCGGAGAAAGAATCCGAATCTCTTCGTCAATCCAAGGAGGCAATGGCTATGGACCGGACCATCTGGGCAGACTTGCTGGGCGCAGCGGTCAGTTACTGCGATGCCAAGGGCATGCGTACCCGGTACATCGAAGCGGGGAACAGCGAGCCGCTGATCTTTCTCCATGGGAGCGGCGGACACGCGGAGTCGTTTGCGCGGAACGTCATGCCGCTGGCCGCTTATTTCCATACGTACGCCATCGATATGGCCGGCCACGGGTTCACCGACCGGCACCCCACGCTGGCCGGCACGGATGGCATCGTTGACCACCTCCTACGGTTCATGGACACACTGCGCATCGAGCGCGTGAATCTGGTCGGTGAGTCGCTCGGTGGAGCGGCGTCGGCCCGGTTCGCGCTCGAGCATCCAGACCGCGTGCTCAGGATCGCCTTTATCACCGGCGCTGGCCTCGAGATGGGCGAAGAGGCGGCTAAGCTGGCTGCATCTGGGCGGGAGGCGCTGCAGCGTCTGTCTGCGGCTGCCCTGGGCAGCCCCACTCGGGAGTCGGTCCGGAACCGCTTGGCGTGGCTGTTCGTCGACCCCGAGACGTCGATCACCGACGAGCTCGTAGAGGTGCGCTATCAGATCTACAAGCGTCGCGCCGAGCTCGAGGCGGCGGCAGGAGAGAGTGCCGCGCGCATCGGCGGCGGCGTGGGCGTGGAGCTGACGCCGGAACGGCTGCGCGAGATCAAGGTGCCGTTCTTCTTCCTGTGGACTGACCACAACCCGTCCACGCCCTGGCAGGTGGCCGAGATGGCCCACAAGCAGATGCCGGGCTCGCGCTTCCACGTGATCAAGAACGCCGGGCACTGGCCTCAGTACGAGCAGACCGAGGAGTTCAACCGGCTTCTGATCGACTTCCTAAAGAGCTGAGGTCTCCGCGATGCTGACGCGGATAGGGGATGCCCCGCGCTCCGGGGCGGCAACGTCGATACAGGAGGGTGAGCCATGTCAGCGGTTCGATTCGGGATTGCGGGCCTGGGGATCGCCGCTCGCCAGGTCCTCCATGGCTTCAATGTGGTCGAAGGAGCCACGTTCACTGCGGCCGCGGACATTCGCGAAGACGAGTTGCGGCGCTACGAGCAGCGGTTTGGCGTGCAGACCTTCACCAGCGTGGAGGAGATGGCGAAGTCCGATGCCTGTGATGTGATCTGGGTCGCCACGCCGAACAACCTGCATGCCCCGCACGCCATCGTGGCGGCGGAGCACGGCAAGCACGTCATCTGCGAGAAGCCCATGGCGATGACCATGGAGGAGGCGGACCGGATCTGCGAGGCCATTGCGCAGCACGGCGTGAAGTACGTCCAGGGCCACAGCAAGATCTACAACACCTTCGTTCCCGCGATGGGGGAGATCATCTCCAGCGGGCGGATCGGTCGTCCGATCCAGATCACGATCATGACCTACAACGACTGGACGCAGCGGCCGTGGGAGTCGCACACGCTGGATGCCAAACGAGGTGGGGGAGTCGTCTTCCGGCAGGGGCCCCATCAGATGGACATGGTCCGCTATCTGGCGGGCGGCATGGCGCGCAGCGTGCGCGCCAGCGTGGGCGCCTGGCACCCGCACATCGACGTGCACGGCGACTACTCCGCCTACTTCGAGTTCGAGAGCGGGGTCACTGCGCTGGCGACCTTCAACGGCTACGGCAGCTTCGACACCATGGAGCTGACCTGGAACCGGGGCGAGGGCGGAGGCGTGCGGCCAGAGGACCAGATGCCGACGCCGCGCCCGCGCTCCACCGGGCCGATGCCCGTGGAGGAGTTCTACGATCTGCCCGAGCACGACCTCGACCGCATGCTGGAGCGGCGACTGCAGACCGACGCCAGCGTCACGCAGGGCAACTTCTTCGGCTTCATGATCGTGAGCTGCGAGCAGGGCGACATGCGCCAGCATCCGGAGGGACTGTACCTCTACACCGAACGGGGACGGGAGCTGATCCCGGTGCCGTCAAACCCGGGGGCTGAGATGCGCGAGATGGTCTCCGCCATCAACGAGGGGCGTCCGAGTTTCCCGGACCACCACTGGGGACGGGCGACGCTGGAGTGCTGCATCGGGATGATCGAGTCATCGCGCCAGCGCCAGGAGATCCAGCTGGAGTACCAGTGCCCGTCCCCGGTGAAGATCCCGGAGCCGCTGAAGAAAGGCGGCAGTCCCGACCTCTACACCCACAACCTCTGGCGCTGAGGCGCCGCCCAGCCTCGGCTGGGGACCCTCGGCGATCCAGTCTTTCAGCAGCTCCCACTGGAATGGCTGGAAGCCGTACTCGGCGAATGGGCGATAGTAGTAGTCGCCGCCACGGATGCCCGTGTGGCCCGGTTCGAACGGTTGCTCGACGCAGTGGCGGCCCTTTTGGTGTCTGGAGCAAAGATGATCTTGATCCGGTCGATCTTCGGTCGACCCAAAACGTCATCGGCGATCTCTTCCCGTGTGCTGACATTCTCTCCGCATCGGCTCAGCGGCGCATCGCCGACCGACGATTTGGGGACGCACCGATGCGGACTGAACCTACCGAATCGGAACGACGGAGTCAAGTACACGTGACTCGAACGCAGTGCGTGATGCTATGATAGGCCACGGAACCGAAAGGTGGGGAGGACGCTCGATGCAAGCGATTCGGACGGAAACTTTCCTCGCGGCGCCGGACCTGCAGGCACGTCGGCGCTACCCGTACTACCGGTGGATGGAATCGGAAGGGATCCCGATCCACTTCGACGTGGCGGGCATCTCGGACATCACCCAGATCCCGCGCGAGCCGTGGGCGCGCACGGGCAAGGGGTTGGGGACCTTTCTCGAGCTAGTGGGGACGTACCAGGCGGAGCGCGGTATGTTTGTGTGCGAGATCCCGCCGGGGGAGGCGCTGGAGGTCCAGCACCACCTGTACGAGCAGTTCACGCTGATTCTGCAGGGCCGCGGCGCGACCGAGATCTGGCAAAAGGAAGGTCCCAAGCGTATCTTCGAGTGGGGGAAGGGCAGCCTGTTCGCGCCGCCCCGGAATACGTCCTATCGGATGTTCAACGTCGGCCGGGAGCCGGTCCTCTACTTTGGCGTTACCAATGCGCCGCGTCTGTTCAACGGGATGTTTGGCGCCTGGACGGGTGATGCGTCGCCGAGTCAGTTCGACTTCGTATTCAACTGCGACTATGACTTCCTCCACCTCTATGACGGCCGAGAGGAGTACTTCAACCGCACGGAGAACCGGGTCACCTCCGGTCGATACAACGCCAGCGTGTGGTACACGAACTTCATCCCGAACGTGAGTGAGGAGTTCGTTGAGAACCTCGAGCAGAAGGTTGCGGGGGGCCAGCTGACCGGATACCGCATGGCCGGTGGCTTCCCGTCTGGCCACATCTCCGAGTGGCCGGTGGGCCGCTACCACAAGGCGCACTATCACGGACCGGGCGCCGTGCTCATCGGACTGAAGGGAAACGGCTACGTGAATCTTTGGCCGCGCGCGCTGGGCATCCACCCGTGGCAGGATGGCCACGCCGACCGGGTGGCCATGGTCGGCTGGGGCGCCAATAGTATCTACGTGCCGCCGGATGGCTGGTTCCACCAGCACATGAGCACCGGCAAGGTGCCCGCCCGCCACGTAGCGGTCTACGGCGGGAGCAGTCCGCTGGCTACGCAGCGCGGGGGAGACGAGGGCGGGGTGTACATCCCGGTCCGCGAGGGTGGCGTGCTGATCAACTACGAGGACGAGGACCCGGAAGTCCGGCGCTACTTCATCGAGGCGAACCGGCGGGAAGGGATCGAGTGCGACATGCCGCCCGTCACCTACCGGACGGACCCTGTCGCGCTGACCTTCTGAGGCATACCCGGTCCGAAGTCGCTGGCGCATCCAAGACTGCCGCGAGGGCTGGCGCCCCTCGGAACCAGATATTCGGAACACGGATCTCGGAGGATGTGGATGGCCGGGCGACAGCCGCGAGGCACTCACGAAATTGAGGCGCTGGCTGAGAGGCTCGAGCGGGCACAGCGCCTGCGGCAGGAGATGGATCCTCTGACGGTGGAGCACGCCGATCTCACGGTCGATGAGGCCTACGCGATTCAGTTTGCGCTCATCATGCGCCAGAGTCGGCGGGGGGATCCGGTCGTTGCCATGAAAGCGGGGCTCACGAGCAAGGCCAAGCAGGTCGCGATGGGCGTGGATGAGCCGATCTATGGCCAGATCTGCGAAAGCATGATCTTGGACGACGGGGAGACACTCGCCACAAGTGAGCTGATCCACCCACGGGCCGAGCCGGAGATCGCCTTCATCCTCGGCGCCGATCTGCGTGGACCGGGCGTGACCCCCGAGCGTGTGCTGGCCGCCACGCGGGAGGTGGCGCCGGCGATCGAGGTGATCGACAGTCGGTACCGTAACTTCAGATTCACGCTCCCGGACGTGGTGGCGGACAACGCCTCGTCCGCCCGGGTCATCCTCGCTGCTCGGCGGTCCAGCCCCGTGGGCCTCGACCTTCGTCTCATGGGCATGGTGTTCGAAAAGAACGGCGAAGTCGTGGAAACCGGTGCAGGTGCCGCCGTCCTCGACCATCCGGCGAACGCCGTGGCCTGGCTCGCCAACAAGCTGGCCGAGCGCGGCGGCTTCCTCAGCGCCGGGAGCTTCGTGATGCCTGGCGCGCTGTCAAATGCCCATCCCGTCGCCCCGGGCGACGAGATCCGGGTGACCTTCGACCGGCTCGGCGCCGTGGCACTCCGCTGCACGTGATCACAGAACCCGGGATCTCAAGAACGCCGCATCGCGGGGGTGTTGATGCCCATACCGGCCCTCATGTTCGGCATCGGGGTCTCAGCAGTGCCGAACACCTCTTCCAGGTCTGGGTGCTCCTCCCAGGGATTGGTTTGCCTGCGACAGACTCGAAAGCCGTCGCGGGGACGCAATCTCCGCTCAGCGGGGCGGTCAGAAGAATATCGAAATG
>WHTR01000096.1:6754-11554 GCA_009377635.1 Chloroflexota bacterium | reverse complement strand
TACGGATCCTTCGGCTGCGGCCTCAGGATGACAGTTTCCGTCCGCACCTCTAGGCGTCCGCCGATGTGCCGGGCCCGGCTACTGGCTGCGCGCTTCGTCGCGCCCGGGCTCGGTTGGCCGCCAGAGCTCCTTCCGGATGCGGGCGGTTGCCTCTCGATGTTGTCGCGCATGTTTTCGCGCCTCGCGCCTGCGCGCCTTCATGGCGGAGAGGATTCGCTCTCTTCGACTTGCCATCATTGCCTACACACGAGGGATCATTCGTCGCATCATTGTACCTGGAATTCCCCTACTGCTTGCGCCACCAGCTCGGCACTCCATATCCGTCGTCTTCCTCGGGTTCGCCGTGAATGTAGCCGGCGAACCGTACGAGTCCAGAGCGCCGCAGTAGCTCCGGGATCACCTGTCCGTGGACGACATGGAGCGCCATGTGCGGCGGGGCGCCCTGGCGCTCGATCGCTTCCAGCGCATCCCGGTAGGCGGTCTGCCCGTCAGGTGTGGACCGCAGCTCGTCGATGAGCCGTTTGGTCGAGAAGCGCTGCGCCCCGAGGCGCTCGGCGCTCGCATGGACCAACGGCCGGAGGAGGGCGAGCGCCTCGACATCGTCGTAGTGTTGCACCGTCGTCTCCCGTGTCTCATGCTGGGTGTACGATTGGCTCATACAGGATAATATCGGGTGCACGAGTCGACGTTGTTGACCAGGCGACGGTTCCTGACCGCCATCCTGGGCACGGCTGCCACTGCCGCATGTGGGATTCCGGACGCCATCATGCGTCGGCCCGTGCTGTCTGATCGCGTCCAGGGCGTCGCAAGCGGCGGCGAGCTTGTCGTGGGCGTCGAGCAGGAGCCGCGGACGCTTGTCCCGACGATCGGCGGCGTTGACGGTGGCGCGTCTGAGCACCTTTTGGACATGGTCCATCAAGCCTTCGTCACCTACGACGACCGAGCGCAGCCGATCCCCCGCTTGGTACGCGAGCTTCCCTCCCTCGAGCGGGGAACCTGGCGTGTTCACGAGGACGGCACGATGGAGACCGTCTGGCGCCTGCGGGATAACGTCTTCTGGCACGACGGCGAGCCGCTCACACCGGACGACATCGTCTTTAGCTGTCGTGTGTTCAGCGACCCGTCGACCCCTGTCGCGTCGAGACGGGTCGCGCGGCTGATCGACGCCGTTGAGAGCCCCGACCCCTCAATCGTTGTGATGCACTGGCGGAGCAGGTATGCGTTTGCGGATCAGCTCACGTCGTTCGATCTGACGATCCTCCCGAGCCACCTGCTGCAGGCCACGTTCGAGCTGCGGCGGGAGGGCATGTCGGCCCACCCATACTGGCGCGACGAGTTCGTGGGGTTAGGTCCGTATCGCGTGTCCCGCTGGACGCCGGGAAGCTCGATCCAGCTCACCGCGTTTGACCGCTACTTTCTTGGGCGCCCCCACATCGACAGCGTGTCGGTGCGGTTCCTGCCCGATGACAACACAGCGATGGCGGCCATCCTGTCCGGGGAGATCGACATGCTCCTTCCGCGGCGGGCCGTCCTTGGCATCGTGCGAAGCATGCGGGAGCAGTGGGGCAACGAGTCCGACGGGAACATGTGGATTCTGCCCGGGTATAGCTGGGCTGTCCTCGCGCCGCAGTTTCTTGGGCCCCAGCCGGAGGAGCTGCAGGACGTGCGCGTCCGGCAGGCGCTGGCATATGCAATCGACCGGGGAGCGGTCGCGGAGGTGGTCACGGGCGACCCGTCGCTCGGCTCCGACCTCTGGCTTCCCGCGATCGATCCGCGATACGCAGCCGTCGCCGGCGATGCGCCGCGCTACCCCTACGACCCTGATCGCGCCCGCGACCTGTTTCGCGAGGCCGGATGGCGCCGCGAAGCGGTCGATGACGTGCTGGTCAAACAGGGCCAGCGATTTCAGCTCGAGCTGGCGGCGACCGCGGAGTGGGAACGCCCGGTAGCGGTCGTGGCCGAGTACTGGCGGAATGTCGGGGTTGATGTGAAGGAGAACATCTTCTCCTTCACGAACGCGCTCGACCGCCAAGGGCGTGCCGCCTACTCGGGCGTGGAGCTCACGGGAGCCGTGCCAAGTCTGGCAGCGCTCGATAGCCGGCTCCAGGGGGCCAACGTGCCTGCCCCGGAGAACCAGTGGCTGGGCACCAATCGTGGTCACTACAGCAGCCGAGAGCTGGAAGGCCTTCTCGATCGGTTCTGGATTACCCTGGATCAAACTGAGCGCCAGGCAGTCGAGCGCCAGATCGCCGCATATCTTCAGACCGAGCTCCCCATCATCGGGCTATTCTTTTACCCGGCGATGGCCATGGCGCGTGTCGGCGTCCAAAACTGCCAGCCCCCAACCGCGCTTCCCCCCGCCGGCCGTCCGTCTATGACGTGGAACGTCCACGACTGCGAGAAGCAGTGATACGTTCACCGGTTGCTGAGAAGACGGTTATCCGGTGACGTGCGTTCGGGAGTCGGAGATGCCGATCAGGCAAGTTCTCGTGGTCGCGTTCGCAGCCGGTATCGTCATATTCTTCCTGGTGCGCGCGGGTGTGGATCTCGCGCGGATCCCCGTACTCGTCGTTCTGTCATTCGCGGTGTACCTCGGATGGAGCTACTACCGCGGCCGATCTGGGCACGTGCCTCTCTACGCGGTGTCGACCACGGTAGCGGGCGCTCTCGTCGGAGGCGTGATCGTTCAGGCCTTTCGCCTGGGTGGAGCCGTTGAGGTGCTCAACCTCGCGGCGATAGCGTTCTCGGTGGCCGCGCTGGCGAGTCACCCGAGGTTGTGGGAGGAGCAGATTGGCGCTGACCTACAGCGGACACATCTGTATCAGCGCCTTCGGCTCGCGGACGTCTGGTCGTGGCAGGCCTGGCTGAAGCTGGTCGACCGGTTCGGCGCAGGGGGCGCCGCGCTGGCCTATGCCGGAGTCTTCGTCGTCGCCGTCGGTGCCGCCGCGCTCAGTCTGTCGAGCACCGTGTCGCGTAGCGAGCTTGCCGTCACGTTGCTTCCGCTGGGCCTCCCGGCGCTGTTTGGTATCCTGAGCACGCTCTGGATCTACCGCGGCGCTCGTCGCCTCGTCCCCGACGCCTGACAGGCTTCCGACATCGGTGCTAGACCAGCGAGGCCACCAGACGAAGCTCGTCGGCCAGCAGCCGCGGCAGCAGGCAGTGCCGGTGCACGTGCTCGCGGCCGGCTGCTCCCACCCGCTTCGCCTCGTTCTGGTGGGTCAGGAGGTGCAGGACGCGCTCCGCGGTATCTTCGATACTGTCGACCAGGTACTCCTCCGTTCCCTCTGGCATCTGCATGGGGATGCCGCCCGCGCGTCCGGCGACCACGGGCGTCCCCTTCCAGAGCGCTTCGGAGACGACGAGCCCGAAACCCTCGCGGATCGACTTCTGAATGACGACGCGCGACTGGCGCTGGAATGTGTTGACCTCGATGTTGCCGACGCCCGTCATGTTTGTGAACACGTGGATGAGTGGATCTGACTCAGCAGCGGCCATGATCTGTCGGTAGATGTCCCATCCCTCCGGGTCGTCCAGCGCCATCGATCCGACCAGCGCGAGCTGCAGCTCTGGCATGTGCTGCCGCGCGAGCCGATACGCCGAGATCACCCCGAGGGGGTCCTTCCAGGGGTCGAAGCGCGACACCTGCGTGACCAGAGGCTGGCCGACGTCGATGCCGATCCAGCTGAGAATGCGGTGGCGCAAGGATTGGGGCAGCGGCATGTTCTTGGGGGAGAGGGGATCGATGGCAGGGGGGATGATCTCCACCCGCTTGACAGGGAATCCCGGCGGGACGAACTGTGGAAGGGTGAAGACAGCCGCGTCGTAATCGGCGAGGTACGGCTCCAGGAACTGCCAGACCGGCAGATGGGGCTCCGACGTGTCAATGTGACACCGCCAGATCCACCGGGCGCCTGAGGTCCCCAGGAAGTGCCGCATCGCAAGGGGATGCGGGTCGTGGACGATGATCACGTCGAATTCCGTGCCCAGAAGCTGAGCGTTGCTCATACTGCGGTCCCGATAGACCTCCATCTGCTCGGGCGTCAGCCCGCGCTGCTCTCCCTGCAGGCCGTTGTGGATCGTCTTCGTGACCTTGAAGAAGGGCTCATCGCCCGAGATGACCCGCCAATCGGCGGCCAGGCCAAGGTCCCGCTCGAGAGGGACGACGGACCGGAGCAGCTCCGACACGCCGCCTCCGTAGGGCGTCGAGCCGACGTGCATGAGCCTGAGACCCCGAAGTGGCGCCGCCAGCTCCCGGAGCTCAGCGATCTCGTCTGGCCCAACGACTCTGACGTACCGCTGAATGGAGTGGTCGCCGAGGTCGACCGCCTGAAGCATCGTACCCTCGCTGGCCGAATGCCACCACGCAGGCATGTGCTCCCGCGGCGGCCGGAGGTGCAGTCATGTTGTTATACCTGACTGGTGGGCCCCGGCCGTTAGCCCGCTCCGTGGTACAATCCGCGCGATGGCCACGGTGTACGACGCAGCGCCCGAAGCTCGGTCCTCGCTCAACCGTCGCGGACTGCTGTTCGGCCGCGACGAGACCCCCGGCATCGTCTCCGTGAGCGCGGACCGGCGCGGCCACGCCCGCGTCTGGCGCCGCGTCGGCGGCCGTGTGGTCAGCGAGGAGGACACGTACCTCAACTGGCTCTTCCTCGCACGGCGTGACCTCCTCGACGGTCTCCCGGTCGCAGATCTGCCCCTATCGGTGCTGGAGACAAGGGCAACGTTTCCTTCACAGACCATCGGTGTTGTGCAGCTGCGTGGGTCGAATCGGTTCCAGTATCTCGTGCTGACGGACCG
>WHTR01000096.1:5083-6744 GCA_009377635.1 Chloroflexota bacterium | reverse complement strand
CCCGCTCCGTGGTACAATCCGCGCGATGGCCACGGTGTACGACGCAGCGCCCGAAACTCGGCCCTCGCTTGACCGTCGCGGACTGCTCTTCGGCCGCGACGAGACCCCCGGCATTGTCTCCGTGAGTGCGGACCGGCGCGGCCACGCCCGCGTCTGGCGCCGCGTCGGCGGCCGAGTGGTTTGCGAGGAGGACACGTACCTCAACTGGCTCTTCCTCGCCCGGCGCGATCTCCTCGACGGTCTCCCGGTCGCAGATCTCCCCCTATCGGTGCTGGAGAGAAGGCCAACGTTCCCCCCAGAGACCATCGGTGTTGTGCAGCTGCGTGGGTCGAATCGCTTTCAATGTCTTGTGCTGACGGACCGCTTGGACGAGGTCGAGCATCACATCGCCGAGGCGGCCCAACGGGGGCTAGACGCCGGTACCATTACCGAGCCGATCTCCGAACTGACGTATGTTCGACCGGTCGTGGAGCAGTACCTCACCGTCACCGGCCGCACGTACTTCAAGGGCATGACGTACTCCGACGTGCGCCGCCTGCAGTTCGACTTCGAGACGACCGGCCTGGGAGCGGGCCAGGACCGTATCTTTATGGTCTCGATTACCGACTCGGACGGATTCTCCGCAGTCCTCGATACGTCCGAGATGTCCGAGGCGGACCTCCTTCGGGAGTTGGCCCGGATCGTCTCCGAGCGCGACCCGGATGTCATCGAGAACCACAACATTTTCGACTTCGACATGAGATTTCTCGTCAAGCGGGCGGAGGTTCTGGACGTCCCGCTGACCCTCGGGCGGGATGGCAGCGAGTTACGGGAGAGTCGGGACAGTGTCAAGATCGGCGCGATGAGCCAGTCCTTCACTCGTTACAGCCTGGCGGGCCGGGAGATCATCGATACGCTGCATGCCACTCGACGGTTCAGCGCCGTCCAGCGGGATCTGCGCAGTAGCGGCCTCAAGGAGGCGGCGCGGTACTTCGGCGTCGCCACCAAGGATCGCGAGTACGTTGACGGCGCAGAGATCTGGCGAGTGTTCCAGGAGGACCCGGAGCGGATCCGGCGCTACTGCCTGGACGACGTCCAGGAGGTCGACCACCTCTCGCGCCTGCTGATGGGACCACCCTTCGCGCTCGCGTCGATGGTGCCGAAGCCGTACGAGCGGATCGCTACAGCCGGCACGGGCCAAGGGCTGATCGAGCCCCTGCTTGTCCGCGCGTACGTCGCCAATGGACAGTCGCTCCCGGTCGGCAAGGGCACCGGCACCTATGCGGGCGGACGCACCGCGATCTTCACGACTGGTGTCGTCGAGCGGGTGGTCAAGGCGGATGTCGCCTCGCTCTATCCGAGCATCATGCTGGCCGAGCGCATCTCGCCATCCCGAGATGAGCTGGGCGCGTTTCTCGCCGTTCTGGACGAATTGACGCAGCTCCGCCTCCACCACAAGGCACGGGCACGCCGTCCCGAGGAAAGCTCCGAACGCCGTGCGTTCCACAATGCCATGCAGTCAGCGATGAAAGTGCTCATCAACTCTTTCTACGGGAGCCTGGGCGCGAACTTCGCACTCTTCTGCGACAAAGCGGCCGCTGAGCGCGTCACGCGCCGCGGCCGTGAGATCCTTCAGCTCGTGCTCGAAGAGCTCCAGCGGCGCGGAGCCACCCTCATCGAAG
>WHTR01000096.1:0-5073 GCA_009377635.1 Chloroflexota bacterium | reverse complement strand
CGGGTGGTCAAGGCGGATGTCGCCTCGCTCTATCCGAGCATCATGCTGGCCGAGCAGATCTCGCCGTCCCGAGATGAGCTGGGCGCGTTTCTCGCCGTTCTGGACGAGCTGACGCAGCTCCGCCTCCACCACAAGGCACAGGCTCGCCGGACTGAGGAAAGCCCCGAACGCCGCTCGTTCCACGATGCCATGCAGTCAGCCATGAAAGTGCTCATCAACTCTTTCTATGGGAGCCTGGGCGCGAACTTCGCGCTCTTCTGCGACAAAGCGGCCGCTGAGCGCGTCACGCGTCGCGGCCGTGAGATCCTTCAGCTTGTGCTCGAAGAGCTCCAGCGGCGCGGAGCCACCCTCATCGAGGCGGACACCGACGGAGTGCTCTTTAGCCTCCCGCCGCGCTCCGAGGGGCACCCATGGACCTACGACGACGAGCTGGCTCTCATCGAGGATGTCGCCCGGGCGATGCCGACGGGCATCCATCTGGAGCACGACGGGCGATACCGTGCCATGTACAGCTATCGCGAGAAGAACTACGCGCTCCTCGACTACGAGGAGCAGGCACCTGTGGGCATCCAGCAGCGAGAACCGATTCGGCTCGTCGGAGTGGCGTTCAGGTCGACCAAGGCGGAGGCACTCATCGAACGCTTTCTGGCCGATGCACTCACGCTCACGCTGCGCGGACGCTACGAGTCGGTCCGGACACTGTACCGCGAGACCTGCGCCCGCCTGCGCGCTGGCCAGGTGTCGGTCGCCGATCTGTGTGTGTCAATGCCACTCACGAAGGCCGTGCAGACCTACGCGAAGGCGAAGCGCAAGGAGGAGCCCTACGAGGTATGGCTCGCCGCCGGCCACACGGGATGGAAACCCGGCCAGCGCATCTCCTACTACCAGGCGCAGGGCGGAAAGAAGCGACTCCATGAGCCCGGAGCCACCGACTACGACGCTGAGCACTACATCGGTCGGCTCCGGACAACCTGCAAGCAGCGGCTGGAAAAGGCCTTCAGCGCAGACGATTTGGAGCAGCTCTTCAGCGAGTCCGATGGCCTCTTCGACGTCCCCGTCGGTGACATTCGCCCCCTCTGTGACACGCGTCTGGAACCGCTCGCCATCGAGGGTGAGCCGGCCGAGGGAGAGGAGACGCCAGACGGCGAGTAGGGCCACCGGGTGGTGCGACGGGTGCCTACGCGCGTCCGCCGCCTAATGCGGCGGGCGGGTTCGCATCCTGGTACTGTTCTCCGTGGCGGCCCTTGCCCGGAAGGATTGAGCGCTACCCCTCGTGCACGTCGAGCAGGACGCCGTCCGGATCCGCGAACCCGTAGTGGCCGTACCGGCAGGAGGCGAGAAGCTGCATCCGGGCGTCGCCCTCTGGACTCCGCATCTGCCGTGGCGCCAGCTCCGGGTTCGTCGCGACCAGCCGCTCCAGGTCCGCCTCGAACGCGGCCACACTCTCTACCGCGAATCCGATGTGGTTGAGGGCCGGACGCTCGATGCCCATGCCCACGAAGTCAGTGATCCGCCATGGCGCGATCACGAACGCAACCCGCCCGTCCGTGAGGGAGACATTCTCGTCGCCGGTCGGCGTCTCCCGTAGCCCGAACACGTCCTTGTAGTAGGCTGCCAGCCGGTTCGGGTCGACGGCGCGAAGCATGACATGGGAAATGTGCCGCGGTCGCCACGCCTCCGCGCCCTGGGCGTAGACGTCGCGCCTGTTCTCCATGCCGGGCTGGGACAGATCGAAGACGTTGCCGGCCGGATCGTGCATGCTGATCCCGGCGAATGGCCGGTTGCTGGGCCGCTTGACGAACTCGATCTCCGGATAGTCGTCGCGGACTCGCGCGAAGATCGCTTCAGCGTCATCGACTTCGAAGCCAAAATGGTCGAGTCCCGCCTGCCGCCCCCTGCCCCGACTGTTCAGGTTGAGCCCTATGTATCCATCGGAGATCGCGTTCCGTCCCTCTCCTGTCATACCGAACAGCGTGGTGTAGAAGCTCACGAGCCGTTCGTTGTCGTTACTCGAGATCGCCAGGTGCTTGAGTTGTGCGGGCACTTTCGCCTCCTGGTCGAAGTTTGATGAAACCCACTATAGCGTTGCCTGATGAGCTGTCAAGCGTGCGCGGCGAGCATGGCTATACTAACCCCGGATCTTTCTGGAGGCCATCGGCAATCGCAGCCCTTCCCGGGGCAGGGGACCGCGCGATCGACGATCACGCCGCCAGTCGCTTGTGGGGAACGACCCTGGCCCGTCCTCTCGCAGTTGTGCTTCTTGTGCTGGTCGTCGTCGCCGCGCTGGCCATTGCAGCCGCTTGGTACCTCTTCGCGACAGATGTGCGACGCATGGAAGAAACGCCGGCTGCTGCCACGCCGCCTGGGTCGCGGAACGTGGGCGCATGCGGGCTCGGGTTGCGGGACGACCGCACAACCTCGTCGGGGCAGTGGGTCAACCTCGCGCAGATGGGTGAGGCGCGGCAAGAAGTGGCCGTGGCTGAGCTGGGTGGCAGAATCTACGCCGTCGGCGGATTCCGATCCGACGGGAGTACAGCCGACACCGTAGAGGTGTACGATTCGTCGGCAGACCGCTGGGAATTCGTGACCCCCTTGCCCATCCCCCTGAACCATGCTGCGGCCGCCGCCATCGGCGACACGCTGTACGTCATCGGCGGTCATCGATCAGACGGGCCGTCGGTGGACACGGTGTATGCATACGATCCATCCTCGCGCCGCTGGGCGAGCCGAGCACCGATGCCCACGGCCCGCGGAGCACTTGCGGTCGGCGTGGTGAACGGCAAGATCTACGCAGCCGGCGGCTCGCCAGATCCCCGAGAGCGAGACTTCGCCGCGTACGACCCGGCCACCGACACCTGGACGGTGTTGCCGCCGATGCCGACGCCCCGCAATCATCTCGCGGCCAGCGGCATCGACGGGACCTTCTACGCGGTTGGGGGACGAAGTGGCAGTATCGGCGGGATCACGCCGGTGCTCGAGGCCTTCGATGTCGCCACCAGCTCGTGGCAGGCCAGGACGCCGATGCCGACCGCCCGTGGTGGTATCGCGGGCGCCGCGGCGCACGGCTGCCTGTTCGTCTTCGGGGGCGAGGGAAACCCACGGGACCCAGCGGGCACATTTGAGCAGACCGAGGTATACGATCCCTCTACGGACACATGGCAGAGTCTTGCGTCCATGATCGAGCCGCGCCACGGCATCGGCGCGGCGGCCCGTGGCGACCGCATCTACGTCCCCGGCGGCGCCACGGTGCAGGGCTTCGGCGCCGCCGGGGGGCACCAGGCATTCGACCTCGGCGGCCCGTGACCACTGCCACACGGAATCCACGGTGAAACCCGCATGATGGCCCGCCTTCGGAATGTGCATGTCACGCTGGACTGGGATTAGACAGGGTGGTCGCGAAGCCAGCCGATATAGTCGCCCACCGCCCGCTCAATGGGCCACTCGGGCTTGTACCCGACGTCCGCTGTCGCCCGGGTGATGTCTTCGTACGAGTCTGGCCTTGCGCGTGGGCTGTGGCCGGGCTGAAGCGAGACCTCCGCCGTCGGCACGACCTGCTGCACGGCGTGCACGAGCTCACGATTGCTTCTGCCCACTCCCGCGCCGATGTTGTACACGCGATGGGGCAGATGGTCTGCCATCTGGATCATCTGGAGGCCCATGGCGCAGTCCTTCACGTAGCACATGTCGGAGGCATCGTCTTCGAACTCGCCCCGCAGCGCCGGCGACTCGTCCTTGAGCGCGGCGTGGACGAGGCGGCTCGGCAGGTTGCTCATCGAATGGTAGAGCGGGCCGTAGATGCCCGATAGTCGCGCGGCCACAACCTCCAGCCCGGTGCGCTCCGCATAGTGCGACGCGATGATCTCCCAGGACTTCTTGTAGGTTTCGGTCGGGTTGTGCGACGGCAGTGGCAGGAGCGCGTCCTCGCGGAATGGTCCGGCGGGCAGCCCCGCGTACACGGCGACGGAGCTCCCGAGGGTCACACGTGGGACGTCGTTCACCCGCGCCGCTTCTAGCAGGTTGATCAGGCACATCATGTTCACGCGGAAGTCCTCCGCTGGGGAAAGCGCACCAAGGCCAGGCGCCACCAGGTCAACGATCCCCGTGACCTTGTGCTTTCGGGTAACCTCGATGACGTCGTGAGTACTGGTGACGTCGAGGCGCTCGACGAAGACACGCTTGCCGAACTCGTCCTTGATGAACTCTGGCTCTCGCCGCTGGACGTACTGCGTGATGACAACGCTCTCCCCAGCGTCGAGAAACCGCCGCGCCGTGTGGAGACCGATAAAGCCCATGCCGCCGGTGATGAGGATCATGCGCAAAACCCTCCGTGCCAGATTGCAAGCATCCCGGCTGCGCCACCAGCCTCACGGCCGACTAGGGTCATTCTGAGGCCGCAGGCCGAAGAATCTCTCCTTAACTGCATTCTCCTGCACGGCACTTGATGCTCGTGATAGATCCTTCGCTCCGCTCAGAATGACAGGAACGGATTTTCAGCAGCCTGCTAGAGGTCGCGGGCGACCTTGTCCGAGTAGTAATCCCAGACGCCGCCTTCGAGCGAGGCTGCTCCCTCGAGGACCTCCTTGAAATGCGGCAGCTCACCAAGCGGCGTGCGATTGGTCATCTCGTCGATGAGCTCGTCCGAAATCCTCGGATGGTCCGGCCCAGCAGCGCAGTATGCGTACCAGTTCATCCTCGCCTGCTCCTCAAGCTGGAGCATGGTCATCACTGCCTCCGACAGGTTCCGTCCCGCCGTGCTGGCGCCATGCCCTCTGAGGATGATCGCGCGGTTGTCGCCGAGCAGGCTCGCGACCTCCTGGCCCTCCTCTGCCGAGAGAACCGTCTTCACGTGCGGATACACCGGCAGCGGCTTCCGAACGATCTGGATACCCTCCTGGCACATCGGCACGAGGGTTACCTGGAGGACGCTCATGACCACGACGTACCGCGGGTGCACGTGGACGACCGACTGTACTTCCGGACGCGCCTTGTAGATACAGGAATGCATCTGCACCTCCCGCGGCTGCGTCGAGCGGGGCGGGCCGTCGACCTTGTAGCCCTCGAGATCGCAGCGAA
>WHTR01000095.1:11287-11559 GCA_009377635.1 Chloroflexota bacterium | reverse complement strand
AGGGAGACGTCGCCGCCGCGGTAGCCCCAGGCGTAGTCGACGAGGCGGGAGGCGCTGACGACCCGGCCCGCGTTGGAAGCGAGGAGGTAGAGCAGGCGGAACTCGATGGGGGTGATACGGAGGATCTGGTCGGCCCAGCCGACCTCGTGGGCCTCCACGTCGAGGGTGAGCGGGCCGAGCTGGAGCTGGCGGACGGGCTCCGGGGCGCCCGGGCCGGCGCCGGCGTTGCGGCGCCAGACCGCTTGGATGCGCATGGTGAGCTGGCGGGTGCT
>WHTR01000095.1:9067-11277 GCA_009377635.1 Chloroflexota bacterium | reverse complement strand
TGTAGTCGTCGGCGCCGAGCTTGAAGCCCTGGACGATGTCCTCCTCCTTGCCGAGGGCGGTGAGGAGGATGACCGGGGTGGAGCCGCTCTCGCGCAGGCGATGGCAGACGTCGAAGCCGTTCATGCGGGGCAGGCCGACATCGAGGACGACGACGTCGGGATGATCGGCCTGCCAGCGGCGCAGGGCATGGGGGCCGTCGGTGGCAGTCAGGACGTTGAAGCCCTCCCGCCGCAGGGCGTAGGCCGTGACATCGAGGAGATCGGTATCGTCGTCGACGAGCAGGACTTTCATCGTTCTCTCCCTTTGTCTGTTTGGTTGGCCGCCGCTGCTTGCGTCGCCATGTTCGTTCCAACATGTACACAACGAAACTCTCCTGGCAAAAGTTTCACCGACGAGCGCAACTCCACCGGATCTCAACCGTTTCGCCACGATCCGCCCATGCGACACGTCGCCTCGTGCGCGCACCTTTCAACATTTTCATGACCGCGTATCCACGCACCATTGACCCCGGAGCATTACCTTGTTCATCAGGGGACATTGACTCATGCGGGCGGTTCGAGGTGCAGGGAGGACAATGCAGGTTCCATTCGTGGATCTACGGGCACAGTACGAGACCATCCGGAGCGAGGTGCACGAATCCCTCGACGCGGCACTGGAGTCGATGGATCTGATGCTGGGCCCCAACGTTCGCGCATTCGAGGCCGAGTTCGCCGCCTACTGCAGGACGCGATACGCAGTCGGCGTCGGCTCCGGAACCGACGCGCTCTATCTGGCGTTGAGAGGCTGCGGGATTCGCCCTGGAGATGAGGTCATCACGGTCTCACACAGCTTCATCGCGACGGTGGAGGCGATCGTTCGGCTGGGAGCTTCCCCTGTCTTTGTGGACGTGGATCCCCATACGTACACCATGGACCCATCCCTCCTCGCCCGGGCCATCGGCCCCCGCACGCGCGCCATCGTTCCGGTGCATCTCTACGGCCAGATGGCGGACATGGAGGGCATCATGGCCATCGCTAAACGCTACGGGCTGGTCGTGGTGGAAGATGCGTGTCAGGCGCACGGCGCGACCGACCACGGCCGACGCGCTGGCAGCGTTGGCAATGCCGCCGCATTCAGCTTTTACATGTCAAAGAACCTGGGAGCGTACGGAGAGGCCGGCGCTGTGACGACAAACTCCCGCGCCGTTGCGCAGGAAGTGCAGTCCCTCCGGGATCACGGAGCGCGTCGCAGGTACGAGCACGATGAGATGGGCGACAACTCGCGGCTGGATGAGGTGCAGGCCGCCGTCCTGCGCGTCAAGATGCGCTACCTTGATGGCTGGAATGGCCTCCGGCAACAGCACGCGGAGCGATACCGTGATCTGCTGCAAGACGCGGGGGTGGACCTGCCCGAGGTGCGCTCCGGCGCAACCCACGTGTACCATCTGTTCGTGGCCCAGACGGGCGATCGGGACACGGTTCGACAGCAGCTCCAGGACCGGGGAGTTGCCACCGGGATTCACTACCCCATTCCCATCCATCAGCAGCACGCGTGCGACGGTGTTGGCCGGATCGCAGGGCGGCTGGACCACACGGAGGAGCTCGTGCGACGAATCCTCTCCCTTCCGATGTACCCTGAACTTCAGGACGAGCAGCTCTCGTGCGTCGCTTCCTCACTGCAGAGCTGCCTGCTGACAGCCTCTCAGCTACGCGTTGGCCATTAGCGCTCCCTCCTTGACGGGCCACTGCTCAAGAGTTCAGACTTCGGTTGCCCAGGAACAGGCCTGTCACGTGGACCGTGATGGGTAGTCGAGCATCGGCAACGCTCTGTAGGAGGATGATGGCATGGCGATGGCTACTGAACAGCAGGCAGCGGCGGCGTCGTGGAACCCGAGATCAGCATACGAGCGCTGGCTCGACTCGCTCGAGCTCCCCGTCTATCGCGGCCACCACGTCGACAATCTGTCCACTGTGCCTCTGGTCTGGTGGCCGGAGCGCGAGTGCAACGCCGGGTTTCTCTACCTCCAGGGGATGGAGGATATCCACGAGGCGCGCATCGTCGAGATCCCGCCGGGCAAGACACTCCCTCCGACGCGGCTGGCGCTGGAAGAGTTGGCGTACGTGGTCGGGGGGCGTGGGATCTGCACCGTCTGGGGCGCTGATGGGCTGCCGAGAAAGTCCTTCGAGTGGGTGAAGCACAGCATCTTCATGATCCCCCCGAACTACTCGTA
>WHTR01000095.1:0-8625 GCA_009377635.1 Chloroflexota bacterium | reverse complement strand
ATCATGGTCCCCTGGCAGGAGGGGACGGTATTCACGCCGCCCGAGCAGTGGTATCACCAGCACTTCAATGTCGGGCGCGAGCCGGCGCGGTACATCGCGTTCGGCCCATCTCGGCTCCTGAGTGGTCACTCCGAGGTTTTCGGCGAGCAGCAGATCTGGTACCCCGACGAAGACCCGTGGATCCGGCAGACATTCGAGGCGGAGCTGGCCGAGCGGGGCTTGACGTCGGATATTCCTAAGGAGGCGTATCGCGACCGCATCTACCAATGGGACTACGGAGACGACGACTGACCCTTCGTGATGGCCTCACTGTCGTGCGTCAGGGAGATCGCTCGGGTATGCTTTCTTCGTGGCCCGAGGCCCGGCTGCGGGCCCGCTTCACGTCCAAGAATGGGATCTCGGCGGTCGAACGATTATCGTGACGGCACTGGCGCTCCGGCGAGGACGAGTGTGGCTGAGGCGTGCAGCGTGGCCCGGTCTCTCCTGTGTGCTCCTGCTGTCGCTCGCGCTGTGCATTGCGCTGCCGCTCTTGGACCACCACGCCGCCGAGCGCGATCCGTTGCACGGCCACCTCGTGCTGAGTGGGAGCGCAGCCGCACAGGCGCAGGCTCTGGCCTCGCACCACCACAGCTTCGAGGCAGCGCACGCCCACGTGGTGTCGCCTGCGCTCCTCGAGCCGTCGGACGTTGATCGGGAGCTGACCGGTGATGCGCCTCGAGTGATTGTCCTTCAAGGTTGGGACGGGTCGGACGTTGCATCGGTTTCGGGCGCCGGCCTGCTGCTGCTTGCCCCTGACTGGCCCGAGCTGGCGCCGCCACGGCTCAGCGAAGCCCGGTTATTCCCGCGGCTGTCTCCGCTCGTGACGGTCGCCCTTCCGACCCCGGAACCGCCTCCACGGGCCGCTGTCTAAGTGCGCGGCAGCAAGGAGTTATCCTGAGCCCGCCTTGGGCCAACGCAGGATAACAAGACCGACGCCGTGACTCGTCTGAAGTTCCACGGGGAGCATGATGTGTCACCGTGCGCCGCGCAGCCAAGGATTCAGCGCGGCCTAGATTTGAAATGGAGGATTCAAAGCGATGTCACGCATGTTACGTATGCTGGCGGCGACCTGGCTTCTTGTGACAGTCGTACTCGTCGCGCCGCCGAGCGTCGCGCTCGCGCACGAGAGGCGCGACGTTGGCCAGTACACATTCGTCGTGGGCTGGCTCGTTGAGCCAGCCTTCACCGGAGAGAAGAATGGGATCAGTCTTCGCATCACGGACCGTGACACCGGCCAGCCGGTCGAGGGACTGGAGGACATGGTCAGTGCGGAGGTTGTCTTCGGCGGACAGCGCCGGAACGTCGATCTACGCGCCGTCTTCCGCGATCCAGGCCACTACACCGCGGACCTCGTGCCGACGCGTGACGGCGACTACCGGTTCCAGTTCATCGGGACTGTCGGTGGCTCGGAAGTCAACGAGACCTTCGACTCGGCGGACGGAGGATTCCATGGCGTAGAGCTCATCGACGCGATCCAGTTCCCCGTTGCAGCGGCCGCGAATGCACCGGCGCAGGCGGCCAGCCAGACGGCCGATCAGCGCGTCGCCGCGGCCGAGCAGGCGGTCGCCGCGAACCAGACGCTGGCGATTGTTGGGATCGCGGTTGGGGTCCTCGGTGTGCTGCTCGGTGGCCTCGCGCTCGTCGCACGTGGTCGGCGAGAGCGGGCGGCGGAACAGGGCGGAGCTCCTCGGATTGCCGAGGAGCCTCGCGGATAGCAGGCGTCGCCGGGTGGCCGGTACTTGGCGTGCCGGCCACCCGGCGAAGACGAGCATCAACAGCGTGGCAGAGTGAATTGTCGTGGGATCGGTGATGCTATTCATGGGTTCGCTTCCCCTGATCCTCCTGCATGGCGCCGCGGGGGGCACTGACGAGCTGATCCTGACCGGGGTCGGTCTGGGGATCGTGGTCGCGGTGGTCGCGCTCTCCCGTCGAGGACGCAGGTGAGGACGGCGATGAGCGGCGCGCGCACTTCCGTTGCGCTGATGCTGGCAGTGCTGTTCCTGGCTTCCTCTGTCAGCGTGGTCTGGGCGCACGCCAACTTCGTTCGCTCTGATCCGCCGTCCGATGCCGTTCTCGAGACGGCTCCCGACCGGCTGCAGCTGTGGTTCTCGGAGCCAGTGGAGCCGGGCTTCTCGGAGGTTCAGGTGCTCGACGCCAGTCGACGGAGGGTCGATCGGGGCGACAGCCACGTAGCCCCGGATGATGCCGCATCGATGGTCGTCTCCGTCGCGCCGCTCGAACGGGGAACGTACACAGTGGCGTGGTCGGTGCTCTCGACGGTCGATGGACACGTCACCCGTGGCGTGTACAGCCTGAACGTCGGCGTCGAGCCGCCCGCTCAAACGGCCGCCAGCCTGCCGCCGGAGGCGTCGGCCGAGCTCCCGTACGAGGCTGGCATCCGTTGGCTCGGGTACCTCTCCGCGGCGGCACTCGTCGGCACACTGCTCTTTCGGTTGCTCGTTCTCGACCCGACGGCTCGTCGCCTCGGACTGGCCGGCGCCGTGCTTCCGGCAGTGGAGAGGCGATGGCGGCGCCTCCTATGGACTGCGTTCGGCGCCCTGGGCGGGGCGACCGTCGCGGCGCTGGCCCTTCAGGTCGTCGTAACCCGGGGCAGCCAGGAGCTGACGGTCGGCGCGGTGCTCGGCGAGCTCGTCTTCAGCACTCGCTGGGGTGTCGTCTGGCTCGCGCGCCTCGGACTCGTCCTGGCGTTCGGCGGCGTGCTCTTCTGGCTCCCACGCCACGACCAGCGCCGGGCCGCCCGGATCGGCGTGGCTGTCGGCGGCGGGGTCTTGCTGACCTACAGTTTAAACAGCCATGGCGCTGCCCTCAGTGAGCTCGCCGCGGTCGCGGTGGCGGCGGACTGGCTGCACCTCGCGGCCGTGTCCCTCTGGGTGGGCGGATTGTTCAGCCTCGTACTCGTTCTGCCCGGCGCGCTGCGTCCCCTGGCGCCGACCGACCGCTCGCGCTTCCTGGCACATCTCATCCCCCGCTTCTCGGCGCTCGCCATCGCCAGCGTGGGCACCCTGCTCGCGACCGGCGTCTATCAGGCCTGGGTACACGTTGGAAGCTTCGGTGCGCTGCTGGAGACGCTCTATGGAAAGAGTCTCCTGACCAAGCTGGGCCTTGCTGCGCCCTTGCTCCTCCTCGGGGCCGGCAACCTGCTGATCATCCGCCCACGCCTGGCCGCCGCGGTGGCAAGCGTTGGCTACCGATCACAGGAACCGCCGGCGCCGTCCGCGCGGGGAGCCCGATTAAGCGGTACCTTCTGGCGACTGGTCAGCGCCGAGGCCATCCTGGCCACCCTGGTCCTGCTCGCGACGGGCGTGCTTACCAGCAGTTCGCCCGCCCGCCAAACCTTTGAGCAGATCCAGGCGACCCGGCCACTCGTCATGAACGCCCAGGCACGAAATCTCAACCTCGCGCTGACCGTCTCCCCGCCGCGCGCCGGGCCGAGCACCTACACCGTCCTCATCCGCGACGGCGCCGGGCGTCCTGTCGATGACGCCGAACGGGTCGACCTGCGATTCAGCTACCTGGATGAGGCACTTGGCACAAGCATCGCGACCGCCGAGCCGCAGGGCGACGGACGCTACGTCGCGCGCGGCTCGTTCATCGGCTTCGACGGCCGGTGGCAGGTGGAGCTACTGGTTCGGCAGCCTGGGCAGGACGACGCGCGGGCTGCGTTCCGCCTCGGCGTGACGGCGACCTCGGCAGCCGAGGAACCAGCCGGCCCGGGGGCCGGACCTATCTCACAGCTGCCGTCGCTGAATGTCCAACTGCTGCTCGCGGCTGGTCTTGCGCTCCTCGGCGCGGCGCTGTTCGTCTACGTCGCGCGTACCGTCGGCGTCCGTTCGCTCGAGGGCGGCGTGCTGGCTCTCGCCAGTGTTGCCGTGGTCGGGCTCGGCATCTTCCTCGTCGCACGTGTCCAACCGGTCGGCGCCGTGGTCCCGGACGACATCCGTGCTCTGCAGAACCCCTATCCTCCGACGGAGGAGTCCCTCGCCATCGGTCAGGACATCTACCGCGCCCAATGCCAGACGTGCCATGGGGTCAACGGTCGCGGCGACGGTCCCCTTGCGTCAACCCTCAACCCCCGGCCGGCGGACTTCCGCGTGCACATGGCCGCCGGGCACACGGACGGCGAGCTGTTCTCCTGGTTGAGTAACGGCGTTGAGGGGACGGGCATGCCAGCCTTTCGCGACCAGCTATCGGAGGAAGAGCGGTGGCACGCCATCAACTTCATCAAGACTTTTGCTCCGTCAGATGGCTGAGGGGGGATTGAGGGCGCGCCCCTGGCGCTGGCGACGACTTGTCCTCCGCGCGGTACTGCTGGCGGGGTACCTGTTCGGAGCTCTTGCTTGTCAGACGAACCCGCCCGCTCAGCCGAACGCAATCCTGGGCCCGAAGGTCCTGCCCATCAGTGGACCGATGCCTAGCGTGCCGGGGAAGCTTCTTTACGCGAAGAACGAGGGGTTCTGGGCACTGGAGCCGAGCACAAATACCACGTCGCAGCTGACGACATTTCCGGGGGGGACTTTGGCCGGCGCTGTCGCGACCTCGCCCGACAGCACGCGCGTCGCGTACAGCCTGTACCAGCCGGGCCCAGATCCCCGGACTCCTGGAGGCACGGACCTGCTCACGATGTCCGCCGATGGCACGGATGTACGCCTTGTGCTTGCTCATGATGCGCCCGGGGCATGGCTCGGTGAACCCTCCTGGGCGGCGGATGGCGACGCCCTCTACTTCACCTATCGCGACCTGGGCGGCGCGGAGCGGATCGAGCGGATCGGCATCGACGGGTCGGATCGGACCGTGATCATCGAGGGCGCCCGCAGCCCGACCGTTTCGGCCGACGGCCAACGCCTGGCGTACCTGGCGGCAGACGCCGGCGGGCAAGCGGACGCCGTCTGGACGTCCGCTACCGACGGGACGGACGCCAGACGGCTGCTGGGAGGGCCGGAGTTCCCTGCGGTCGCAGCTCCCCGCTTCGCGCCGTCGGGCCGGCGGATCGTCTTCGCGGCGGTGGGCACGCCGGGCCAGACGTCGTCTGTCGGCACGGAGGGCGGCCTCGGCGAGCTGCTCGCCTGGCTCTCCCCGCGCACCGCTTCGGCTCACGGCATTCCGTGGGATCTCTGGCTGGTCAACGGCGACGGCAACGCGTTGCAGCGCATTACGAACATCCAGGAGGATGGACCGATACCCACCTGGTCGCCGGACGGGGAGTGGATCGGCTTTAGTGGAGAGCTCGGGATGTATGTCGTCGACGCGGCAGGCGACGAGACGCGCCGCCTATCGGAGGAATGGGCCGGGGCAGGGATCGCGTGGGTCGCGGACAGCTCGCCCCGCTCCTAGATCGTGAGGACGGTGCGGGCGCGCGGAACCTCTTCGAGAAGAAAGGCCGCCGTTCCCATGATGCTATCCACCTCCGGGGATATGGAATCGGCGTCGATATCCCAGATTCGGGCGCCGCGCGAGCACAGAAAGATGCGGATCCGGCCCGTGGATTTTATGTCTCGGACCATCGCTTCCAGATCGCGAAAGCCGAGTGACTCCGCGCCGGCGATAAACTGCTCGCCCACCGCATCCGTCCGTGAGATGTCGGCGAACCCGCCGGTCTTGAGCCGCCGCGCTGCACGATTGGTGAAGAACATGACCACCTCGGCCTCAGCGCTGGCCGCGATCCCCGCGAGGCTCAGTGCGAGAAGGATGTCCTCGAAGGTGTCGCTCTTCACGATGAGCGCGATGCGTTCTGGTGCCGTGACCTCGTCCTGCGCCAAGGGAGAGTCCTCCATGAATGGGATCCGCCCGCTCGGAATGTGATGTCGCGACGTCCGAGTATAGTCAAGACCTGGACGGCCGTTGGGCTGCGGTGCCTCGCGTGCACCGGGCAGCCACGGCCACGGTATCGAGCACTTCGCACCATGGAGCGCTGAGGATGGCCCGGCGCCGCGTCGTCGTGCTTCGCCCGGGCGCCCTCGGAGACACGATCGTCACCCTGGACTCCCTCGCCGCGCTGCGGCGCGGTTTCCCCGATGCTGTACTCGAGCTCGTGGGAAATCGAGAGGCTGGCACCCTGCTTCAGGAGGCGCGAGTCGTCGACATCGTTCGGTCGTTCGACGGGCCGGAGGTGGCGTCGCTTTTCCTCCAGCCACCCACCGTACCGGCCGTCTGGGGAAAGCTGGAACTCGCGGTCATCTGGCTCCGAGCGGGCGCTCGCGTAGCGGACGCGTTCGTGGCTGCCGGTGCCCGGCGGATTATCTGTGCCTCACCTGAACCGCCCCTCGCCATACATGTATCAGATCACCTTGTGGCGACACTCGCGCCTCTCGATCTCCCCGCACCGGCGCCGGCCGCGCCCGCGTTGCTCCTGCATCGGAACTCGGAGGAGGCGAGCGGAGAGCCTGCCGCGCGGATACTGCTCCACCCGGGCAGCGGGTCCGATCGGAAGAACTGGCCCGCGGCGGCGTTTGGAGCGCTCGCCCGCCGGCTGTTCGAGGCGGGCCACTCGGTCGCATTTCTCCGAGGGCCAGCCGACGGAGCGTCGGTGGCAGCGGTCCAGACCGCGTTCGGCGAATCCTTACCGGTCACCCGCGACCCGTTGAGCCTCCGGGAGCTTCGCGCCGTGATTGCTGCTTACGACGTGTACGTGGGCAACGACTCCGGCGTCACCCAGCTCAGTGCGCGCCTCGGCGTGCCCACCGTCGCGGTATTCGGACCTACCGATCCACGCCAGTGGGCCCCTCGGGGTCCGCGTGTCGCTGTCGTGGCGGGCCGTGCCTGGCCAACCGTCGGCGGGGTGTGGGACGTCGTGCAGCGCCTGGTAGATGAATGCTCAGCGGGTATGCCTGGACGGGCGCTCCAAGAGAAAGGCCGCGATGAACAGCGTGGCGAGGAGCAGGATGGTGATTCCGTCGATCATCAGCATCTCCCGAAAAAACATCTGCCGGTATAGTACTGATGGACGGTCTCGCCGCGATCACATCATCGGACGCGGGACTAACAGCGCAATCACGAACCGGGGGTTCCGGGTTGGAGCGGACGCATTCAACTGTCGAGGTGGCGGACCAGGCGATTCGGCAGCTCGCGGAGGCTGCCCCCGAGCGCGCGTTGACGGACCTCACGGCGATTGCGCATCGGGCGATCATCGAGCTGAACAAGATCGCCCGCAACGAGGCGAGCCGGCGTCGCGGAGCGGCCGACTGGGGCAGGTGGGCACGAATGGCGAACGCGACGCGCGGAACGGTGCTGCAGATGGCGAGCATTCGTGATTCGCTGAAGGGCCTGGCGGCCGGCGACGTCGGCGGAGGCGCAGCCGTGCAGTCAGAGGCCTCGACGGACGAGGAGGCGGGCTCGCCAGGTCCCTTCCCAGAGGGAACGGGGGACCGATGAGCCGGCCTGGTGGGTCGGACCGTCAGTACGTCGAACGGCTAGGAGATGCGCTCCGGACACGCGATCCCAATGCCCTGCGCGCGTTTCTTGTCGACAGCGCGGGCCGTTTCGGAGACGCGGCTCAGGTGGACGACGTCACGCGTCAGACGCCCGAGAAATTCGAAGCGCTCATGCACCAGATGACGGTCGTACGCGCGGACCTGGCCGAGTTTCACGACGAGAGTCGCCGATGGCTTGCCGAGCATGGATTGCCGCCCCCCACGGGTGAGACACAGCGACGCAACTGAGCGATCCGCGCGCCGCACGGTGGTGCTCGCGTATGTCGCTCTTGGTGGCTCTGAGCGGACGACCGTTCCTCGTTGAGTGGATCTGAAAGGGTAACGGTACATCCCTCGCCCCTGCGCACGGGCTGAGACCGGTACGTACGGCGCGCGAGGGAGGGCCAGTGGCTTCCTGTCATATGACAGTTTGCGGCGCATGGGAGATCCTCCTGGGCCGACGGCACCGCCGTACGCAGCGCGCCGCCGCTTCGCGAGGAGGTTTTTCGTCTACAGCGGACGATAAAGGGCAAGAAGAGTACCCACTCCTTGCCACCCTCAATATATAGCGCGCCGGGGGGCTTGCGGCAAGACCCGGGTCGTGCCGCAGAATTGCCGACCCAGAACCTACGGAAATGGGAGTTGCCAAGTGCGTGTGTTGTTGTCGATGTATGGGTCGCGCGCAGGCGGTCTACACGCGCGCACCATCGAGATCCTCGATCAGCTGAGACGCTGCGACATTCTTTAGAGAACGCACACGGGAGGGAGCGGATGGGCTGCTATGTGTTGGGTTTCCAGGAGATCGACCAGGCGCAGGTCGCGGTCGTTGGCGGCAAGGGCGCGCACCTGGGGGAGCTTTCGCGGATCGCTGGCCTCCGCGTGCTGGCTGGCTTTTGCGTGACGACGGACGCCTTCCAGCGGATCATGGCGGAAGCGCCGTCGATCGACGATCGGCTCGATCGGCTGTCGCGCCTGAAGCCGGACGACCGGGAGGCGATCCGCGCGCTCAGCGCGGAGATCCGCCGGACCCTCGAAGGGATCGCCATCCCCGACGATCTGGCGGCGACGATCACCCGCTCGCTCGCCCTGCTCGGCGAGCAAGCGGGAAAACTGCGCTTCCTCGCGCGTTTCCAGAATCAGGATGCGGTAACCGTTCAGT
>WHTR01000094.1 GCA_009377635.1 Chloroflexota bacterium | reverse complement strand
CTCACGTCGCTGGGGATCATCATCGGCGTCGGTTCGGTCGTCCTCATGCTCTCCCTCGGAGAGGGCGTGAAGCAGACCGTGACCGGGGCCTTCTCGGACCTCGGCTCGACGCGGATCATCGTCACGCCCAGCGCACCTAGCGGTGGGTTCCGCGGTGGCGGCATTGGCATCGCCAGCTCACTCACCCTCGAGGACGCTGAAGCGATCGCGGCGCTCGCAGACGTCGCGGCAGTCGCTCCAAGCATTCAGGTTACAGCTCGTCTCGAAGCAGCGGACGGCTCGCTCGACGCTGCCGTGACGGGCACGGTAGCGAGCTACTTCGAGGTCTCCGGGCAAGAGCTGGACGCCGGCCGCGCGTTCGCCTTGGGAATGCGAGAAGCTGTCCTCAACCGAAGCTCGTCCGACGCGCTGTTCGGCGTGACCGAGGCGATCGGTCGAACGTTCCGCATCGACGAGACCGAATTCACGGTCGTCGGCATTGTCGCAGATCTCGACCTGCCATTCACGGGTGGGAGGCAGGGCGGCGGGTCAACCTCTGGTGGTCAGGACCAGAGCACGGGCGGCCAGGCGCCCCAGGTCTTCCTGCCGGTCGAATCCGTCCTCGATGTCGCCGGCACCGAGCGGGTAGCGCAAATTCTCGTTGCCGCGGCGGAGCCAGATCGAGTCGACGCCGTCGTGGGGTCCATCGGTGGGACGCTGACCGACAGACACGGCGGTATCGACGACTTCCAGGTGGCCTCGCTCGAGGAGCTCCTGGGCTCGTTCACCCAGGTGTTCGACGTGCTCACCGCGTTCCTGGCCGCGATCGCCGGCATCTCGCTGTTCGTCGGCGGGATCGGCATCATGAACATCATGCTCGTCGTCGTCACCGAGCGGACGCGGGAGATCGGCATCGCCAAGGCGATCGGGGCGACGCAGAGCAACGTTGTGCTGCTGTTTCTCGTCGAGGCCGGACTGATCAGCGTGGTCGGTGGCGTCATCGGACTGGGACTCGCGATCCTGAGCGGGCTCGTCGTTGGGAACGTGCTCGACGTTCAGGCGGCGATCACCCCGGGCGTTGTCGCGCTCGCGCTAGGGGTCTCCGGGGCGATTGGCATCTTCTTCGGTGTCGTGCCGGCCTGGCGCGCCGCGCGCCTCGATCCCATCGCCGCACTGCGGCACGAGTGAGCCGAGTCTCGATTCGGAATGGCTCGCGCGAAGTGCGTCATCGTTGAGCTGGGCCTGCTTCGTGACCTCGCCTAGAGGCGGATCCCGAACCCGATGTCGTCGTAGTAGACGGCCCCCGTCTCGAGCAGGGCGGTGAGGTAGGGCCAGTTGCTCCGGCTCTCGTCGCCGGCGGGCGCGCCGGGGTGGAGCTGGGCGTACCGGCTCTCGCCACGCGAACGTGCCTCGGTCGCGGTTCGCGCTCGTCGGTCGAACTCTTCCTTGTCGACGTCGAGGATCTCCCCCGGATCACCCTGGCGTGTGGAGATCCAGTTCATCCGCGCGAGGATCTCCAGGGTGATGGCACGACTCGTCACGTCCTCGACCGATCGTCCCGTCACCAGGATGCCGTGCCGGCTCAGAAGGATCACGTCGCTGGACCCCATGGCGTCGAGCATGGGGAGTGTCTCCTCAATCGTTTGGAGGGTGATCGATCGCTCATAGGTCGGGACGCCGGCGCGCGCCATGCCAGCGCCACCCGGATTGAAGCCGCCGAAGACCGGCCGCAACGGAACGCTGTTGATCGTGCACAGCACGGCGCCGGGCGGGTGGGCGTGGATCACGGCGTTCACGTCGGGTCGCCGCTTGTAAACCTCTGTGTGGAGATAGATCTCGGAGACGCGGGCGACTCCGTTCGTGTCCCCCACGGTCCGGGCATTGGGATCGACGCGAATAATGCTCGACGGTTCGGCGAACCGGAGGCCTCGATCGACGTGTGGACGCCCGCGGACGAGGATGTCGGCGGTCCCCGGTACGCGGTGGCTCACATGCCCGGTCGAACCGGTCACGAGGCCGTGCTGCGCCAGGATCTGGCACGACGTGGCAACCAGCTCCCGGAGATGGTCAAGCTGGGCCGTGTCGACGTTCGTTTCTTCTCCAACTCGTGCCAAGTTGTCCTCCCCGCGAACAAACTGATCTGTAGGTAGTGTTGGTCAGTATAGTCCACGACATAGCCCGTCTGTGGGTGTACAATGCGAGCTGTGCGAGCGCGTGGGCCACTTCTCATGCATATCGCCATTGTCGCCGCCTTAAACGGCGGGCCAGGGGGACGGTCTGTAGGCCCACCCTTCAGGGCGGCATCCCTCACATTCGTGCGGCCTGCAACTAGCCACGATAGTGACAAGTGATCCGCTAGCTGATCAGGGGTGATGGAAATGGCACATCCGACCCAGACATCAGGCGCGGGCGAGCTCCGGCCTGGCCATCATTGGAAGGAAGCCGACCGCGTCCGCGAGTACGTCGAGCGCAACGACGAGGCGGCAGGGGGGATGGCGGAGGCCTTCGGACTGCTCACCGCGGTGCTGCCGTTCGAGCGGGAGGCCTCCCTCCGGGTGCTCGACATCGGCTCCGGCCACGGCATCCTCGCCGCGGTGGTGCTCGACGCATTCCCCAATGCGAGGGCGGTCGGTCTCGACATCTCTGAGGCGATGATGGAGGAGGGGCGGCAGCGGATGGCGCGCTTCGGGGATCGATTTCGCTACCACGAGGGCGACTTCGCGGATGGCACGCTCCCGACCGATCTCGACGATTCGTTCGATCTCGTGGTTTCCTCACGGGCCATCCATCATATCTCACCCGACGCGAAGCGCCGCCTCTTCTCCGACATCCATCGGCGCACGGCGAGCGGGGGCTGTTTCTTCGACATCGATAACATGCGGCCGCGCGACGACTTCCTGCGGCAACGGTACGGTCAGGCGCCCGACCCGACGCAGATCCCTCGGACCCAGGACCGCCCGGCCGGCCAGCGAACCGGTGGAGGCCGCGAGCACCACGACCCGGTCGATGAGCAGCTCGCCTGGCTGCGCGAGGCGGGCTTCGCCCACGTCGACTGCTTCTGGAAGCGTCTTGGCCGCGCGATGATCGGCGGATTCAAGGGTGGTTAGATCGATGGCGCCGACGCGTGGCCCGGCGGATAGCGAGCTGCAATGCCACCACGCATCCAATACGCAAAGACCTCGGATGGCGTCAGCGTCGCCTACTTCCGGATGGGCGACGGGCCGTCGATCGTCTTTGCGTCCAATGTGTTCGGCGACGCTCACTTCTACCGGTCGCTCCATCCGCACACCCGACGGATGAGCTCGCGCAGCTCGGTTGGAGTGTCGTCAGGTACGACCTGCGCGGGATGGGATCCTCGAGTCGCGTCGCGTCCGATATGGACCCTGGCGCCCTCGTGCGCGATCTGGAGGCCGTTGTCGACAGACTTGGACTACGGAGCTTCGCACTCGCCGGACTGCACTGCGGCGCCGCGACCGCCATCCGCTATGCCGCGTTCCACGCGGAGAGTGTTGCGGAGCTGGTCCTCCTGAATCCGTTCGCGTCGGGGGCACAGCGGTTCGGGGTGGATCCAGCCGGACGGACCCTCGCTTCGCTGGCCGGCCTCGCGAGCGATGACTGGGCGTACTTCACCCTAGTGGCAGGCAACCTCGTGACGAACTTCGCCAATCCCGAACACGCACGAAATCTTGCTGCGACGTTTCAACGGAGCACGTCGCCGAAGACCCACCAGGCATTCCTTGCAGCCATGCGAGATGTTAATCTGGCCCCGATCTTGCCCCGGATACAGATGCCTACCCTGGTTGTCCACGACACCGGCTTCCCGTTTGGCTCCTTTACGGATTGCGAGGAGATCGCATCCGTCATTCCGCATTCCCGCCTCATCGTCATCCCGGGCGATGGCGCGGCCGAGCTTCTTCCGTGTGCACAACATCCTGCAGACTCACGCTGCGGGGTCTCGCGTCGAGGCGATCACATAGCGGAACCGGTTCCGCTGGCGGTACCCGCCCCGCTAGGTCCGAGATGCCGCCAGCGACTCGGCGACCGCGCGCTACACCGCGTCGACTCCAACCCGCTGGGCAGCGGCCGCCTGCGCGCCCGCCGACATCAGCCCGCGGACGGCCGTGTCTCGATCGGGGAATGCGAAGGACTCCAGCCCCGATCTGAAACGCGCGGCCTATTGCGGGTAATCTTCGGGATTGAGCGCGGGCAGCCCGGCCCAACTGGCGGCGTCCAGCAGCGCCTGGTCAGCCGTGATGAAGCTCCCCGTGGGGACGCCGCGCCGACGGGCGCGGGCAAATGCCAACCGGGCCGATGCGACATGCAACGCGTCCAGCGTCCTCAGTCGTACCGGCTCCGGGGCTGTGAGCAGCAGCGTCGCGGCTTGCTGAGCAATCGCTTGGTTTGGCTCTAGCACCGTGAACGATCGGGCATCGCGCAATAATGTCTGAAAGAGCGTATCGCGCTGTTGGGAGTTCAGCGCGCCTTCGCGCGTGCGGCGTGCGAGAGCAGACGCCAGTTCGGGGATCGCGACAAGCGATATCGCGACTGGCGCCTGTCGACAGAGGCGCGCGACCCATGCCGAGCCGACTTCGGGCACGTACCGCTTTGCCAGGGCGCTGCTATCGAGGTAGTTGAGAGCCACCAGCAGCCGCCAGTATTTTAGAGACGGTCTTTGCGCCCCGCGCTAACCGTGGCCGAGAGGGGAGGGATGAGCTCGGGCATCGACTGCGTGAGCGTGTCAGTGTCCGGCAGGTCTTCGCTGGGACGCAGATGCGGCGGCGCCTGCCGCGGATCCAGCTCGACCGTCACGTCGCTCAGAGCCAGCCGGACCTGCTGTAGCTGCTCCCGGAGAGAGTTCCCGGACTCCTCCGCTCCCTCAGTCCGCGTCAAGGCCTCGCTCACGGCGGCGATAATGAGCTGGTTCAGCGGCGCCCCGACGCGCTCCGAGGCGGAGCGCAAACGTCGGTGCAGATCCTCAGACAGTCGCAGAGTCACTCGGGCCACGGGAAGCACCTGTGCTCGGATGACGCCATAGTGTCATCATTATACCACGTGGGTCACCCCGCGCTGGGTCACCGACCCTACCCAGCGACCAGCGCGGGGTCTCGAATCCATTTGCCGAATTGCTTCGGTGGTGTCAGCCACCGCGCTCCAATATGGACTGCGCGCATCGGTCACGACCCTGCTAGCGCTTCGCACGCTTGACGAGCGTCCATGGAGGCGCATACGATCGCCCACATGAGCCTCTTCGGCCTGCTCGCTCGGCCGACGGCTGAGTGGTACCGCTTCCGTGGGCGTGTGGTCAACAGGCTATCCGACGGGCTGCGGGCGGCATCCACGGCCATGCGGTCCCGGCCTCGCCAGGTGTTTGGGCAGATAGGCGCGCGCCGGGCGCTATTGCAGCTCCCACGTGTGGATGTTCCACGAGCTAGCAGCTTGAAGGGGCGCGGTGCGACCTGGACCCTGCAGGGCCTTCTGTGCCGCGAGGCCGGTGACCCGGTAGAAGAGCGGGAACACGGGAATCTCTTCCGCGAGGTGCTTGACCATCTGGAAGTGCACCTCGCGGCGCCTGGTCGCGTCGAGCTCGTTCGTGAACTGCTCCCATAGCGCGTCGTACGCCGGGTTGGCGTAGCCGCCGTAGTTGCCACCCGTCCAGCGGCCGCGCTCGGTCCCGACCTCGAACGACGTTGCAATCCGCGGGTCCGCCACACCGAAATTCCAGGGCCAGAGCATCACGCCCTGGATGTTGTGCCGGATCTGGCGCCCGTCCTGGCTGCTGATACCAGCGGCGTAGGGGACGGCCTGAGACTGGAAACCCGCGGCCGACCAGTGCCCGGCGAAGGTCTCCGCCTCTTTGATGTTGTCGCCCTGCCCGTCTACCGTGACGTCAATCTGGAGGGGCTGCCCAGCGCTGTTCCGAAAGGTACGGTCTGCCCCACGCGTCCACCCTGCTTCGCCCACGAGACGCTCGGCCCGGGCCAGATCGAACCCGTATCGAGGAAGACCCCGTTGCTCGGCGAGCTGATGAACTGCCGAGTCCGGCGGCACGTAGAAGTCGGCTCGCTGCGTCAAGCCATAGAGCAGTGTCTCCACGATCTCATCCCGATTCAGGGAATGGAGCAACGCCTGCCGGACCCGTTGGTCCTGCACCCAGGGCGCCGTCGGGTCCCGGAACTGGAGATAGAGGCTGCGGACGCTCTTCACGTTGAACAGGGTGCTGCCCGCCCCGGCCGCTTCCCACTCCTGGCGCAGGACAACCATCTGACCGATATCGAGCTGGGCGCCCGCCGGGATGACGTCGACCTCGCCGGCGAGCACGTTGGCCACGAGCGCGTTCACGTCACCCACGTAGCGGACGATGATTCGGTCGATCTTGGGCCGACCGAGGAAGTACTGATCGAAGGCCTGGGCTTCCATGTGGCTGCCCAGCACCCACTGCGTCAGCTTGTACGGTCCGAGCCCGACCCACCCGTCTTTCCAGAAGGGGCTATTCTCAAAGGCGGCCTTGTCCCCAGACCGATAGAGGCTCTCGAGCTCGTGGCGCGGAAGGGCGGGTACCCCGTCGAAGCCATTGACGTTGCCGAAGCTGGATTGGCTCTCCCACGTCATGACGAGCGTCTGGGGATCTGCGGCCTCTACCTGCGCGATGTTCGGAATCTGTCCGAGCTGGGTAACGGGCAGCTCGGGGTCAGTCGCGACCTGGAAGCCAAACACGAAGTCTTCCGCCGTCAGTGGGATCCCGTCGTGCCAGAAGATATTCGGCCGCAGCTTCCAGGTGACCTCCATGCCACCCTCTGGGAGGACTTTCCAGTCGCCATCGTTGATCGTCGGAATTTTCTCCGTCATGCGCGGAACCAGTTCACCCTGCGAGTCCAGAGCCGTCAGGTTGGCGTGAAAGATGAAGAAGTGCTCCTGCGCTGCGCTGCCCGAGCCCGACCGGCCGAACAGTGCAGGAGAATCCTGCTCGTTCGAGCCCTGCATCGCCATCCGCAGCGTCCTTACCGTCGCAGGGCTGCTATCTCCCTGGCCCGCCCGCTCGGATCCGGGGCCCGGTCCCGCGGGCGCGCAGCTCACGAGCAGCAAGGCCGCGGCGATCCACGATCCAACCACGCGTATGTGCAGTGACGGTCGCACGGTCGGCTTGTGTAGGCGCATCGTCTCCTCCTCTCCGGCCTGACCTCAGCATAGTCCTCCGCTTCAGGCCTTGCAAGAACGGCTTCGAGGGCATGATTTCGGAAAACGCATGACTATCGCAACGCAGATACGATTAGAAGGGGCTTAGAACGGGCTGCGTCTACACGGTTCCGTCGTCGAGGCTGCAGCAAGTGAGATTGTGTACTACAATCTCGACATCGCTGTGAATTGACCCGTGCCGAGACTGGGATACTCGCGCCGTGCAAGCCCCTTTTGGACCCTGACCCGAGGACTGCAGATCATGGCAAACGAGCCACATCCTTTGCGATTCGGGATCGCGGGCGTCGCCGCGGCCGCCGGGGAGGCGCGTTCCATCACGGCCCATCCGAGCTGCACGATCACGGCCGTCGCCGATAGGTCCCAGGCGAACATCGATGCATTCACCGCGCAGTATCCCTGCGACATCTACACTGAAGTCGAGCGCATGTGCGCCGCGCCCAACGTCGATGCGGTGTTCATCGGCACGCCGACCCAGTTTCACGTCGAGCACGCCATGCTCGCCATCGAGCACGGCAAACACGTCATCCTCGCCAAGCCCATGGCGACGAATCTGGACGACGCGCAGCTGTTGGTCGAGGCCGCCGAGCGCCGAGGCGTGTGGCTGAGTATCGGGCACACCCAGGGGTTCGAGCCGCCGATCTTCAAGATCCGCGAGATCATCGAGAGCGGCGAGTTGGGGCCGCTCCGGCTGATCAACACGTGGAACTACACCGACTGGATCTACCGGGGGCGAGTTCCGGAGGAGCTCGACTCGAGCCAGGGCGGGGGCGTGGTGTTCCGGCAGGGCGCCCACCAGATGGACATCGTCCGCTGGATTGGGGGCGGTTTGGTGCGAACGGTGCGGGCGATGACCGGCGTGTGGGATCCGGAGCGTCCCGCCGAGGGCGTCTATGCAGCGTTCCTGGAGTTCGCGGACGGCGCCGTGGCATCGTGCACCTTGAGCGGATACGACTATTTCCACAGCGCCGAGCTGGGGTTCGGCATCGGGGAAGGCGGCCAGCGGGTGCGCAACGCCGAGCCGGGGTCAGCGCGCGCGGCGCTGCGGCGGGCGCGAGCGTCGAGGGGTGGCGAGGCTGCGTACAAGGTCGCGCGCCGGTCTGGCCACGGCCGAGATCCGGTCGTGTCCCACGAAACTGCCGCGCCGGTGGGTCCCAGTGACCATCCGCGAGGCGAGCGCTCCCATTCCTTCTACGGCCTGACCGTCGTCACCTGCGAACGTGGGGACATCCGGCAATCTCCGAACGGCCTGCTCATCTATGATGACGGAGGCAGGCGGGAGGTCGAGATCCCGCGGACCTTGGACGGCCGCGACGTGATGATCCAGCAGTTCTCCGACGCGGTCGTCGGCGACAGGCCACCCCCGCACGACGGGCGCTGGGGCCTGGCGACGTTGGAGGCGCAGCTCGCGATCCTTGCATCGGGGCGGTCGCGCGGCGCCATCGAACTCGTCCATCAAGTGCCCGCGAGAGGCGTGCAGGGGTCATCGTCCCTGCTCTCTGGAGCACACCAATGAATTCATCATTGTCGGTGACGTGACGCGCGCTCAGTGAGGAAAGCAGCTGAGCCTCAACGTCGCGCGCGAGACGCCATCGATATGGAGGTCGTCGATCCGGAAAGGAGTGCCGCATGGTAGCCATCGATCGGACGATGCAGAAGCTCGTGGACAGGAACGAGGGCACGGTCAGCCGCGAGATCTTCTGCAATCAGGACGTCTATGACCAGGAGATGCAGCGCGTGTTTCTTCGCTCGTGGCTGTTTGTCGGCCACGAGAGCCAGGTTCCGAAGCCGGGAGACTTCGTGCTCTCGCGCATGGGCGAGGAGGCGGTCATCGTCACGCGCGACAAGCAGAACCGCGTCCACGTGCTCTTGAACTCCTGCCGCCACCGCGGCAACAAGCTGTGCCTGCACGACCGCGGCAAGAGCAAGAGTTTCACCTGCAGCTTCCACGGCTGGAGCTACGACAGCACCGGTGCTCTGGTCGCCCTGCCCTACCACGACGGCGGGTACAGCGAGATGGCCAAGGAGAAATGGGGCCTCGCATCCGCGCGCGTGGAGACCTTCGAGGGCTCGATCTGGGCGACCTGGGATAAGACGGCGCCCAGTTTCGTCGACTACCTCGGTGGGTCCGAGCTGTATCTGCGGACGCAGTTGCTCGGCACGGATGGCTCGGAGGACGGGGCGGAGGTGCTGGGCGGTCTAGTGAAGTGGCGGCTGGGGTGTAACTGGAAGGTGCCCTGTCCGGACGTCGACCGCTCGCATGGCTGGATGACGCACAAGTCTCTCAGCGATGCGTTCGGCGTCGGACCGACCGGGTTCCCAGTACGCAGAGGCGAAGGGGGCGGCCAGCGAGCATATGCCGGTTCGCCGCGCACGTACTGCGTGGCATTCCCTGAGGGCCACACGATGGGTGTGACGATCCCCTCGGACGACGATCCGAACTGGGGCGACGCTGGCGTGTGGGCCGACAAGCCCGTCATCCGCGAGTACCTCCGGGAGAAGTACGAGATCCGAAAGCGGCGGCTCGGGACGATGGCGAGCCTCTCGGTTGGGCCGGCGATTTTCCCGAACGAGGGCTGGCTGGGTCGCGTGATCCGCATCATGCATCCGCAGGGACCGCTCTCGACCGAGATCTGGACGTACTTCTTCGTCGATAGGGACGCGCCGCAAGAGGTCAAGGACGCGCTCTCCTTCTATTACGAGCGCTGGTACGGCCCGGGCGGGATGACGCAACAGGACGACATGGAGAATTGGTACAACCTGACGATTGCCAGCAAGGGGCCCATGGCCCGCACGCTCGATCTGAACTACCAGATGCGGCTGTCGGAACCTCCGATCCACGGACCATCGAGGTTCGGCCTCCCGGGCCTCTTCACGCCCCTCTATAGCGACGAGAACCACCGTCGGTTCTACCAGCGCTGGGCCGAATTCATGGAGGCCAAGGACTGGGACGAGCTGAGCGTGCGCGAATCAGCGAAGTAGGAGAGGTGGTGTTGACGGAAACCATCACGGATCAGGAGATCCGCCTGCATTTCGAGATCGAGCAATTCCTCTATCGCGAAGCCGATCTGCTGGATGACCGCAAGTACGAAGCGTGGCTCGGCTTGTTCACGGAGGACGCACGCTACTGGATGCCGATGCGGCGCAACGTGTCCTCTGAGGAGCTGGAGCACGAATTCACCGCCGAGCGGCACGAGATGGCGTGGTTCGACGAGACCAAGGGGACCCTGGTCGACCGGGTTAAGCAGATCCGGACCGGGGTGCACTGGGCGGAGGAGCCATTCTCTCGCATCTCCCACGTCGTGTCGAACGTGCGGATCCTCGAGGCCGGCGCGGAGGAGGTCCGGGTCCGCTGCCGCTTCATCGTGTACCGCAACCGCATGGTGGAAGAGCAGAGCCTGTTCGTCGGCAGCCGCATCGACACACTGCGGCGAGCCGGCCGGAGCTGGCAGATCGCCCGACGGGAGATCTACCTCGACCAGAGTGTCATGCTCTCCAAGAACTTCACCAACTTCTTCTAGTGCTCTGTCAGTAAAGGTTCGATGGTTGTCATCCTGAGCGCCAGCGAAGGATCCGTACCTCGCCCGGGGAACGGATTCTTCGGGCTGAAGCCCTCAGAATGACATTGACGGAGCACTAGCCACGATTCTCCAATCGTCTGGCACGTGCTCGACCACGCCTGGGAGATCGAGGACCGAAGCGAGCCAGCCCCGGTCTGAGAGGCACCGCGTGCCTCTCCCGCAACGATCGTTGACTCACGGGCAACCTTTTCTCGGTCCAGTGCGTATTGACGGGGCAGTTTGCTGGGCTTATGGTATGGATAGACGCGGATGTAGGGTTGCGCAGCATGGGAGAAGCAATTCTTCCCGGTGCAGAAGTGCAGCATGATGGGGAATGCATCGGATCTGTAGAGGAGGTGCTCCTCGACCAGCGGTCCGGGGAGCCCGAAGCCGTGCTCATGCGGCACGGTCGGGCGGACTACCTGCTGCGGGTACCGGTCCAGTACCTCATGTCTGAGTCTGCATCGCGGATTGAGTTCGATACTGCCCGTGATTTGGATGCGGTGGAGCGCGTCGCAATCGAGTCTGGCCGCGCGCCGCCCACGGGCACCCATCTCACGGATGCTGGTCGCACCGTGCCGAGCGCTCCCGCCGACGGGGTGGTTGGGCAAACCCCCGGGATGCCTGCGTCATACGACGGACCGCCGACCGGATAGGCCGCCCCGATGGTCCCGACCGACTACCAGATCGACGCGCAGCTCATGGTGCTGCGTGAGAACGTCGACCTTCATGCCGACGCCTGCTCCATAATGGGCGCATGCAGCGCACGTCCGGGCTCATCGAGGCGTTCAGCTCGCTCCGGTACCCCGACTTCCAGCGGTTCTCGTTGGCGCTGCTCGTCTTTCGGCTCGTCAC
>WHTR01000093.1 GCA_009377635.1 Chloroflexota bacterium | reverse complement strand
CGAGCCTGGCCGATCGCGGAGACCGCTGCTCTGGGACGAGCCTGACACGGTCCATGAGCGACACGGTCGACGGAGTGCCGAATGCATCCTCGACGAACTCTGCGAGCCCCAACCGACCGCGGCGAAGCGCTGTCGCCACACAGAAGGGCGCGCTGAGCTTCGCTTCGAGGGCTGTTCGAGGCTGGCGGTCTTCCATGAACTCGATGCACGCCGGATGCACGTAGGCCTCGACCGCGGTTATGTCGCCGGTGCCCGGCAACTGCGGAGCAAGCTCGATGGCGGCGTCGATCACCGGGTGACTGACGAACCCGCACGGATAGGGCTTCGGCATGACCTGAAGCGCCAGCCAGTGCTCACCCAGTTTCCGGACCAACTCACGATGGTCGGCATGCGGGGCGACGACCGCCAGCAACCCGCGGCGACCTTCGATACCGGTACGAGGAGCGGTGAGCCCCGCCGAGACCAGCAACGCGGCCTCGACTCCGTTGGCCGCGGCCTTCCCGAAGTGAAAGGGTTTCGTCATGGTGCCGAGCGCGCGTCCCAGGCCGCTGACCTGCGTTGCCGCAAGCCCAAGGACGAGCTCGATGTCGTCGGCTCGCATGTCCAGCGCTGCCGCAGCCGCTGCGGCAGCTGCGACGTGACCAGACGTGCTGCTGACGTGCCACCCGCGATCGACGTGAGCGGATCCCAAGGCACGTGCCAGCCGGACCCCGACCTCTATTCCCATGGCCGTCGCGTCCAGGAGATCGTCGAAGCCGGCGTCCCGCCACTCGGCCGCCGCGAGAGCGGCCGGCACGACAGCTGCGGACGGATGCGCGTACGTCTCCAGATCGGTGTCGTCATAGTCGTCCGTGTTGGCGGCCGTCCCGTTCACGAGCGCCGCGAACGTCGGGCTCAGGCGCTCCGTGCGGCCGAGCACGGCCGCGGGACCGGTGGCCTCGATGGCGCGCGCGACCGATAGGACGTGAGTGGGCGCAGCTTGATCAACGGCGCCCGCAGCCAGCGGCAGCACGGTCGCCAGCGCACGCCTCGCAACGTGCCGAACTGCCCCCGGGGGCGTCGTTCGAGCGAGGAACGCCGCGAGCTGGGCGGTCGTCGTCGGATCGCCTGCGACGGTGCTCGTCACTGTAGGTTACGCATTCGTCGCGCTGTTGGACAGCTTGCCGCAAATGACAGGGATGTCCATGACCCACGCGAACGTTCTCGACATGAGCTCGAGCGCCATCACATGGTGATCCAAACCGCGCGTGCTCCCCACACAATCCTCGACGATAACGGTGTTGTAGCCTCGGTTGAACAGCGAGAAGGCGGTCGAGTGCACACAACTGTCAGTGTTAACTCCAATGAGCAGCACCGTCTCGGTCTTGAAAACACGTTCGAGCAGGAGCGTCAGGTTCGTTCCATAACAGCTGTCGTTCGTCCGCTTACTCGAAATATGTATGTCCCTTGAACCAAGCAGCCGTTCAGGAATCTCAGCCTGTGGCGATCCGACGATCCGGTCGGGAATCTCCCGCACTCCACGCCAGACGTTCTGGGTCAGGCCCTCCCGGGTGCTGAGGCGTGACAGCGGGTTTCCAAACACCCCGGCCTCGAATTCGATCTTCTCCTTCGCGACGTAGGTGTGGATGATTGGTACGTCGATCGCACGGCCGAAGTCGAGCAAACGTGTGCAACCCGACATGACTCGCTCAGCCTCGGTCGGGGTCAGCGGACATGACGCCACCTCGAGATCGAGGTAGTCACGCTGCATGTCGACCGAGACGATGGCTGTGGTCTCGGGGTTCAACGGAAGCAGGTCGTTCATGCGCTTCCGGTACCCACTTCGGTCGCGCACTTCGATGAATCTCGTCGGCTCGTCCCCGGCCGCTGCCGAGGCGCCATCGTTCGCCGTCAACCCACCGTTCACCGTCAACCCCTCCATGCCCGTAGATCAGGACGGCGATCGATCTCACGCTACGTCACGTACCCGTCCCCTGTCGATGGATTCTTCTGTGGGCGCGGATCAGTCCCTCGAATGTCGATTTCGGCTCAACGTCGATGCTGCCGACGCCAATCAACGGCACGATGTTGGCCCCGAATACAACACCGGCGCAACGCACGCACCGACACGTCCGGGTCCTGGAGTGGGAGATACGCCAGGGCCCGAAACCGATCCGGCGCCGCGGCGATGACATCCCGCATCGAGTCGTTGACCGCTTCGGCGATGGCTGAAGGAACGATATGAGCGTGGATGTCAATTAGCGCGTCGGTCAGCATGATCCTCCGCCCGCTCAGCGGTGTTCGGGTACTCCAGCGAACTGCTCACTTCAAGCGCGAAGGATGGATCGACGATGCGCGAGACATCGACGTCCATCGTCTGCCCAGTGAATGTCTCGACGTCCTTCAACACGGCTCGCAGCGGCTCTTCGCTGGGAACGTAATGCAACATCGCGTCGCCGAAGAGTATCTGGGTTTGCCGGAGAACGTCGACATCCGTGATCTCGGTGCACTTCTTGAGGTGAGGAAACGCTGCCTCGAAGTCGTCGCGGAACAGCCGGATGCCTTCCAGTTGGGCTCCGATGATGTCCCGGATAAGCTCTGGCTCCGCGTCAGCCATCGTACGCGTGGTGATGACCGAACCGCTCTGGTAGGGCTCGGGCGTATCCATGAAATCGTGCAAGATGGGTAGCCCGATGGCACGCGCGTTCAGTGGCTCAGGGATCGTGCAAGCCATGGCGCTGACTTCACCATCCACGAGGGCACGCCAGATAGCCCCGCGTCCCCCTTCGAAGATCTTCATCGTCACGTCGACATGGGGATCAAGATCCCAGTCGCGAAGGGCACGCTGCATCATGATGCCGTCTTGGTCTTCGCTCCCGCAGATCCCCACGGTGGATCCCCGAAGATAAGCTGGGCTTTCGATCCCGCGTGCGCCGATGATCGCGAAGACGTTTTCATTCTCGATGCTCATGAGAATGACCGGCTCGGATCCACGCATCGCCGCTTTGAGGATCGGAAGGCCGGACCCGGTGGCGATGTCCGCCTCTCCCGACTCCAGCTTCTTGATCACGTCCTCGCCGCGTGGCATCGGCAAGTCCATGGCAAGGTCGATGCCCCGCGCCGCAAAGAGACCTCGCTCGACGGCGAGGCTCATCGGCGAGTTGCCTGCGCCGTTGCGCGAATAGGCGACGTGAATCGTACGGGACATGTGTTCTTCCTCCATCTCAACCGAAAGCGGGCGCTTTCGATCTACAGCCGGAGTTTCACTGGGTGACCTGTCCGTGACGACTCTTCCATGGCCAGCCCGACCTCGAGCGCGCGCCGAGCTTCGCCGGAGGTCGCCAGATGCGTCTCGACACCAGTTGAAAGGTGATCGAGCCATGATCGCGTCTCCTCGGCGATCGGCCCGAACATCCTCCCCATCGCCCAATCACCAGAAGTGGTCGAGCCCAGGTAGCCCATCTTCATCTGGTGCCCTGGGACATACGCGTGACCGATCCCCTGGTTGCTGAAGACAATGCTCTCCCGGTTGTCGTCGTCGATAATGAGAGCACCCTCGGTACCCATCACCTCCATCCGGACGCTTTGGCCCAACGTCGGGAAATCCGCGGGAAGGGAGTAGCAGACGGTGAACGCGACGACCGCTCCGTCGGCGTAGCGGACGATGGCGTGGGTGAGGTCATCCGGTCCATCGGGGCCGGCCTTCTCCCGCAGGACGTCTCCCGCCCCGGCAGCGAAAACCTCGACGGGCAGATTCCCCCGCATGAACCAGCCGATGACGTCGACCCAGTACGTAAGAATGTCTACGATTACGCTCACGTCGGGCGAGCGGTCCATGATGGCAAAGGCCTGGGCACGCGAGTTGTAGACACGGGCAAGCCCACCGGTGATCCGTCCGAGCTTCCCCTCGTCGACGTAGCGCTTCGACAGAAAAGTGTTGCGGCGGAAGCGCTGACTGTATCCGACCCGTAATCGTACGCCCACTGCTTCAGCTGCGGCGACGATGGCGTCGGCGTCCTCACGGGTCGTGGCGAGCGGCTTCTCGATGAGCACGTCCTTGCCTGCGGCGATCGCCGCGATCGCCGGCTTCGCATGCTCACTTTCCGAAGAGGACACGATCACACAGCTGACGTCCGGGTGCTCGATCACTTCGATGGGATCATCCGAGACAACCTGTGCGCCTACGCTTTCCCCGAGCGTCCTTGCCTTCTCTGCGTCGATATCCGCGAGAGCCAGGAACGCCACAGCTGGGTGTGCCGCGGCCAGCCGAGCTCGGTGTGTGCCCATGCGGCCGCAGCCGACCACAGCGATACCCAGAGGTTCCCGAGCGAAACTGGTCATTGGCTTCGTAGCCGCTCCGACCTCGCGGCCTCGATCTCTTTGAGAAGCTCGGGAAGTACTTGCTCGGCGTATTTCAGCAAATATCCGTCTGGCATATCCGCCGTCTGATCGGGCGTTCCCGGCGGCTCAAGATCGTTCCACAGCGCTTCTTGGAGCAAATTCATCATTGTCCGATGAGCGGAGATGTAGGTGATCTCAACAATCTCTCCTGGCGTGAAGTGACGCGAGACCTCGTCGAACACAGCAATATCCTGGCGTGCCTGATTGGTTGCGACTCGCTCTGCCCAGGTCAGTGCTGCGATCTCGCGATCATCAAAGAGATCCGTGCGCTCCCGCCAATCGTCACTCTGTACCGCCGCCATCTTCTCCGATCCAGTGCCCGAGGAAGCCCCAAACTGTGTGTTGTGAACGACGCAGTAGTCGCACGCGTTCAGCGCAGAGACACGCAACACGATGGCGACTTTGAGATCCTCGCCGAGATCACCGGTTCCGGGGAACTTCACGGCGAAAATGAGTGGCAAGTGGAATGGCAACAGGTGAGGAGCGTTCGCCAACAGCTTCAGATTGTTGCTGGTTCGCGACATCACCTCCTGCTGTGCATCGTAAACACCCTGCACTCCTGCCGATGCCTCGTCGTACTCGACGAATGGGACACGTGCCATAAGGGACCCTCTCGCCTGAGCGCACATGAATAGACGGAAATCGGGACGACTGGCTCCCCTCCTCATCACTACCATGGTGCCGATTGCCCGTCAAGCAGTGAGGCCAGCCCCGGACCGCCGGGACGACGCCTTCGCCGCGGCCGACGACCCCGCTGCGCCGCAACGGTCTGCGACCACCTTGGCTCCGACCAGATCCTGGCGTCCTTCGAAGCGCTCGTGGCCGACAACTTCGGCGTCGGCCGCCCCGACGGGATCTCGCTGATCGTTGACCGTCGCATTCGCAGCGACAGCGGCTTTGACGCCCGCGTGGTCACGCGCGGGCCTACGGCGTCTTGCCTGGCACCGAGAATACCGCCATGATGAACCCCACCAGGGACCCGACGATGCTAGCTAATCCGGCACGGATCTCCATCGCTGACTCAGACACACGTCAGGTCGGGGTCGGGGTCGGGGTCCTCCCCGTCGCGGTGCCCTCTGTGCTCGCGGGGCTGGCTGGCCCTTCGATGAATTCCATGAAGGATGAGACATGCGGTACGAGCGTCTGAGGAGAGAGCAGAGAGACGGGAAGGGTCGCACTGGTCTGTTCGGCCTGCGGCGCACCCACCTGACGCGGTTGGCGGGAGCGACGGCGATGCTGTTGGTGCTCGCGGCCTGCGGCGGGGGCGACGAAGACGCAGCTGATCCGGTCGACGAGGCCGCCGACGCATCAGAGAGCGTAGAGCCGGAGGGAGCAGAGCCGGAAGGCGAAGAGTCCGCGGAGTTCCCGAACGTCGTCGACGGCGTTCTACAACCTCTGCCAGACGGCTTCCCGAGCGAGGCGATCACCCTGTGGCAGCCGTTCGAGCCGGGCTCGGATGACGACGTCTACAACCAGTTCGTCGCGCAAGTGGGTGCCAAGTACTCACCGGTCGAGATCCTCACGGACACCCAGCAGATGGGGCCCGCAACGAGCTACGAGCTGTCGGACTATCTGCTTGGTCGTCCCGGGGCCGAAGACGGCTACCACATCCACGCCCTGTCGTGGTTCGGTGTCGGTACACGGCTCTTCACCCAGGAGGCCATGTCCGACATTCCGGCGCAAGAGATGTTCGACAAGCTCGTCCCGATCAATGTGATGACGTTCGCTCCGTACTCCTTCCTCGCCCCGATCGACGGTGAGTTCGAGACGATCGAGGATGCGGAGGAGTACATGGCGGAGAATCCAGGTGACATGGTGATCTCGTCGAGCTCGCCCGGCGGTGGCATCCACTCTTCCACGCTGGTGTGGGCGCGCCAGGCGGGCGATTTCGAGTTCACCTATGTGCCGACCGACAGCCCGGCCGAGGCACGGCAGGTGCTGCTCGGTGGGGGCTCCGACATGGCGACGTCGCGGACGGAGCCGGGGTTGGACGAGCAGTTCAAGTTCCTGATGGTCACCGGTGACACCCGGCTGGAGGTTTACCCGGACGTTCCTGCGGCTGGCGAGTTCGGCTACAACATTCCGTCGGGAACTGACCGTGGGTACTCAGCAATTCCGGGAGTGCCGCAGGAGCACATCGACTGGCTGGCTGAATGGTTGCGGCTCGTCAACGAGGATCCGGAGTTCCTCGAGCGGTATGCCGACCTCGACCTGACCTACCGCGGTCCCGAGGAAGTCCAAGAGCAACGCTCGGTGATCACCGAGGAGTTCGTGCCGGTGCTCGAGGAGGAGGGCATCGTCGTCCGTGATGATCTCCCGGAGGGCTGAGAGGCTGCCGGGCCAACCTTCATCCGTGTGCGGCGCACCGTTTTCCGGGGCGCCGCACACGGCGTCGCCGCAGTTGACGACCTCGACGTCAGCAGCCCGCGCACAGCGCCGATGCCGCCTGCCCGACACGACGGACTCGTCCTGTTGATCCGAGAACTAGATGAGAGGTCACCAATGGGAGCGGACAAGGGTCCGAACACCACGGGCAGGTCAAAGGCGGAACGGTGGGATCGACTCCGTGACGCGTATGTCTCAGGCAAGGCCGTGTGGGCGCTGTTGCTCCTGTTGCTGGGTTCTGTGGCGTTGACCACGGCGCTCTCCATGCGTGTAGGCCAAGCGCACGATCCGCTGGGCGGGCGCTTCTTCCCGGTCATGGTCTCCGCGTCGTTGACCGTGGCCGCGTTGGCCGTGCTGTTGAGCCCACTGGTCCGATTGCTGCTCGGTCGAGATCCTGCGATGGGGGAGGGCTCAGTGGCCTCCGCAGGTACGGGGCCCGACGTCGATCCGGCCGACGAGCCGGAGGGTCTGCTGCGCAAGCCGCTCGGTCGGGTAGCGGCGATGGCGGCGGTTGCGATCGCCTACGTGGCCCTGCTGGACGTGATCGGCTACATCCCGGCGACGATCCTGGGTATGGCCGGTGCGTTGTGGGTGCTCCAAGTGCGTGGCCTTCGTGCCCTGTTCCTCGGCCCGGTGGTGATGTCAGTCAGCCTCTATTTGATCTTCACGAACCTCCTGTTCGTAAGACTGCCCTGAGCGGGGCCACGCGGAAGCGGCAGGAGGAGCTCTCGTGGATATCGACATCCTGACGCGGATCACCGAGGGGCTTTCGGTCGCCGCGCAACCCGATGCGATTCTCTGGATAGCTGCAGGCGTCGTCTTCGGAATGCTGGTGGGCGCGGCTCCGGGGCTCGGGCCGACCGTTGGCATGGCGGTGATGCTGCCGGTGGCGGTTCGGCTGTCACCCGAGCACGCGCTCTTCTTCCTCATGGCCATCGCGGCTGGCACCGGTTTCGGCAACTCGATCCCGGCGATCCTGGTGGGGATTCCGGGGTCGCCATCTGCCTTGCTGACCGTGATCGAGGGCCTTCCGTTACATAGGCGTGGCGAGGGTGGGCGCGCACTCATGGTGGCGCTGTGGGCGGTCATCGTCTCGCAGCTCTTCGGTGTGTTGATGTTCATCGCGTTGGTCATCCCGTTGGCCGAATTCGCGGTGAGGTTGCTCTTCCCCGAGGTGTTCGCCATCGTCGTCTTCGGCATCGTGACGGCGACCGGCTTGGTCACACGCAGCCCGTGGAAGGGTCTGGCGGCGATCATGATCGGTTTGCTGCTCGCGTTACCGGGCACAGATGCCATCACCGGCCAGGTGCGTTTGACGTTCGGGTGGGGCTACCTGCAGTCCGGCATGCCTGAGATCCCGGTTGTGGTCGGGTTGCTGGCCTTCCGCGAGGTGTTCCTCTCCAGCGAGGGCGGCTTGAGCGCACTGCCGTCCAGCAAGACACGCGTCAAGCCTCAATGGTGGCTGGCCAAGACCGACCGGCGCGCAATCGCGATCCCGATCGTGGTCGGCACGGTGATCGGCGTGTTCGTCGGCATTGTTCCGGGCGCCGGTAGCGCTGTGGCGAGCTTCATCGGCTACCAGGCCCTCAAGATGGTCCTGACCAAGCATCGAGAGTGGGGCAAGGGCTCGATTCCCGGTGTCGCCGTCATCGAGGCGTCAGGCAACGGCGCCATCGCGGGCGAGCTCATCCCGACGATGGCGCTGGGCATCCCCGGCGCGCCGTCGATGGTCGTCGTCATGGCAGCCCTGGCCACGCAGGGGATCTTCGCCGGTCCTCAATTGGTGCAGACGAGGCCGGACCTGCTGTACGCCGTGTTCGGCGGGCTGCTGGTGGCGGTTGTGGCGTCGGCGGTCTTCGGCTACCTCTCCATTCCGCCGAGTATCTACATAGCCAACATCTCGCCTGCCGGAACGGTTGCCGCCACGATGATTCTCGTGGTGGTCGGCGCCTTCGCGTTGCGCTGGAGCCTTGCTGATGTGTGGCTGTGTCTGGCCAGCGGGCTCTTGGCCTACTTCATGACTCGCTACGACTACCCGGTCGCGCCGGCTGCACTGGCGTTCATCCTCGGCTCGATGCTCGAGACGAACCTGCGTCGGGGACTCGTGATGACCCAGGGGTGGTCGGGCTTCCTGTCGCGGCCGCTGACCGCGACATTGCTCATCCTCGCTTTGCTGGCATTCATCGGGGGCATCTACATGAACCATCGGACCGCCGCGAAGATCGACATTGGCGCAGAGGCCTGACGCATATCATGGATCCGTCCCAGGAATCGCTGACCCCGAGTTGCTGGACAGGGCTCGGAAGTTTCGCCGAGAAGTGATCGATCCGATGGAGCCACAGGATCCCATCATTGATGTGGAGAAGGACGTAGAAGTCCAGACCCGCAATGGCATGCCGGTCGTGGTGGACGTGTTTCGCCCTGCGGGCGATGGACGCCATCCGGCAATCGTTACCATGGGCGGGTACAACAAGGACTCCCATTGGGAGGAACGCTACCCGCGCTTCCCGTCCATAGAATTGAGCGAGTACAGCACCTGGGAGACGCCCGACCCCTGCTGGTGGGTACCGCGTGGGTACGCGCTCGTCCGCGCCGACGTGCCAGGTACCGGAAAGTCACCTGGCTTCGCCGATCCCTTCGGCACCACGGAGCAGTACGCCTACTACGACGCCATCGAATGGGCGGCCGAACAGCCCTGGTGCACGGGCAGGGTCGGTGCCCTCGGCATCTCTTACCTGGCCATCACCCAATGGCTGGTGGCCGCGCTGGGACCACCTCACCTCACGGCGATCATCCCGTGGGAAGGGCTCAGCGACTTCTATCGGGAATGGGCCTACCAGGGCGGCATCCTCGCCAATGCGCACAACGACGGCTGGTGGAACAAGGAGTTTCCGAGCCAGCAGTACGGGTACGGCGAACGGTCCGACGAGGAGCTCGCGGCGCAACGTGCCGACTGGCCCACAGAACTCCGGCGCCGTCCCTTCGATGACGAGTGGTATCGCGAGCGTTCCGCCGATCTGTCCCGGATCACGGTGCCGTTGCTGTCGGCTGCGAACTGGAGTTCCCTCCATCTGCATCTGCGCGGCAACACGGAAGGCTTCGTGGGTGCGGCATCGGAACACAAGTGGATGGTGGTGCACTCGGGCAACCACGTCGATCCGTTCTACAGCGAGTACGGACGGCAGGTGCAGGAGCAGTTCCTGGACTGCTGGCTGAAGGGTGTCGACAACGGCATGCTCGATGTGGCACCGGTGCGGCTAGCGATCCGCCACGGCAGAGACGTCGTCTGGCGTGACGAGCGGGAGTGGCCGCTGGCGCGTACCCAGTGGACAGAGATGTATCTGAACGCGGCAGGGGGAGAGCTCGTTCAAGCGCTGCCACAGGCCGAAGCAGAAGTTACCTATCCCGCGCCGGAGGGTGAGGCCTCATTCGAGACCGAGCCCGCCACCGACGAGATCGAGATCACTGGTCCGGTTGCCCTCAACGTCTGGGTCGCATCGACGAATCGCGACATGGATCTGTTCGTTACGTTGCGTCACGTCGACAGCGAGGGGCAGGAGGTCAAGGCGGAAGGTCCACACGGTTTCGGCCAGGAGATCCCGATGGCGATGGGGTGGCTCCGTGCCTCGCATCGTGAGCTCGACATCGATCGCTCCCTGCGCCACCGGCCGTTCCACCTGCATCAGCGTGAACTGCTGCTGACGCCCGGTGAGCCGGTGCTATTGGCGGTTGAAATCTGGCCGACGAGCATCACCCTCGCTCCAGGCGAGCGACTGCGTCTGGAGATCAGTGCGAACGACGAATACGCGGATGTCCCCACCCGGTCCTCCAGTCTGAACCACAATGATCCCGAAGACAGGCCGGCGTCTCGCTTTGCGGGTGAGAACACGATTCTCACGGGTGGCCGGTATGACTCACATCTTCTGCTTCCCATCATTCCTACCGAGTCGCCGATGTTCCGCCTCGATCAGCGACCGACGTGAGTCAGGAACTCAGACAACACCCGTGAAGAGGATAACCCGATACGGGCACGAGCTTTTCCGAAAGTCATGGTTGCTGCCGTGCAAGCGGCCCCGGTCTTCCTCGACCGCGAAGCGACGGTGCCCAAAGCGTGAACCTGGGCGGGTCACCGAGCCGGCCGTGGCGCGCCGACACGGTGGTGCCGCGCGCCGCGGCTGGAGCGCCGGAAGAACTCGGCAAGCCGAGCCGAGCCGTTTCACCTTCCCCGGATGGCAGTAGCGAGCCAGGAGCCGCAGCGCGGTCAACGACATGTCGCTGCCCAACGCCGCAACCCACGCCGGGCCCGAGGATCTCGGGCAGCGCGTCCAGCCGCGCCATCGAGGTGGTCCGCCGGCGCACCAGGCCCGGCCGGGCCTTCACGGCGCGCTGGAACGCGTCGCCGGGCCCAAGGGTGTCCTCGCGATGCAGTCCCTCGGGCGCCGCCGGCTCCGAGGAGTTCGTCTGGGAGGACGGCGTCCTTCAGCCGCTGGAAGACGGTTTCCCGGACCGGGAGATCACGCTCGTGGTCGTCGATGATCCGGGCACGCGCGACGCCCTGTACGCGGTCGATATGGCGGAAGCGTTGTCCGACATCTCCCCGGTGGGCCGGCTTACGAGCCGCACCCACAGGGTGGGACGTTGCCAACGATGGCCGAACTGATGGAGCGTGACGGCGGGACGGAGGGGTACTACCCCGAGGTCACGACGCTGGTGGGCACCCCGACCGACCTGCACATCCAACCTATCGAGCAGGATTGGGGCGTCGGCATGGACGATGTGCAGTTCGTCATCGCCACCGAAGAGCTTCCCTACGTCATGGCGCAGCGCCGATGCGGAATGGGGCGACACGTTCGACGACTTCGTCGAGTACGGCCAGGACAACCCGGGCGAACTTCGCTA
>WHTR01000092.1:11253-11708 GCA_009377635.1 Chloroflexota bacterium | reverse complement strand
ACACCGCGCGCCCCCAGCGTGTTCGCCAGCCACACCAGGGAGTTGATCGGCGACCCCAGCACCGCGCCGCCCGCCCCGGTGCCGGCGACGGCGCCGTTACGGGTCATCACGGCGCCGCCGAGGCGGAGGTCCACGTCGGACAGTGCGGTCGGCGTTGATCCCAGCACGAGCGCGCCGGAGCTGGCGTTGTCCGCGATGGTGTCCAAGAGCGTGATCTTCCAGTCGGCGATCCGGCTGTCCACGATCTCGAGTGAGGGCATGACGTACCGCGTGGCGGCCAGGACCTGGGGCACGGTCACGCCCGGGCCACGGAGATCCTCGCCGAGGACGAAGGCGATCTCCCCCTCGACGCGCGGGTAGACGAGCGTGTCGCGGGGCACGGCTGAGCCGTCAACCACCATCATGGTATCCAGGATGTGACCGAAATCCGGCTGGTCCACGCCGAGGAGCTGCTG
>WHTR01000092.1:866-11243 GCA_009377635.1 Chloroflexota bacterium | reverse complement strand
CCACGGACGTGAGCCCGATCTTGTGGCCTACGACGTGCGCTCCCTCGCGCAGCTTGCGCTCGATCACGGCGAGCTGGACATGATAGGCGTCGTCAGGTGTTAGGGCCGGATACGTGTCGACCAGGGGCCGAATCGCCTGCCGGGTTCGTTCCGCGTCGTACAGCCTTTGGGCCGCCTCCTCGATGGTCTTCGCGCCGATGCTTGACGCCATTGCACACCTCTCACTCCGAATCGGTCCAGGCTGCGGATCCCTCGTCGGAGAACTAACGTGCGCTCCCGGAGCCCTCAGTCACGCCTACAGGCCCGACATCCGCCGCGGAGAAGGCGTCGTCAAGGTCTGCAGGTAAGGACCGGTCCTCCCAACGCTCGTGGCCACCGAGTCCATGCTCCTCGTTCCAGGCCATCACATCGAACATCCGGCCGGTCACGCCTCGTCCGTCCTGGCAAGCGAGAAACATCGCCAAGGGTACGATGTGCTTGGGGACGTTGGGGCGTCGCCCCGGCTGCATGCCGGCTGCCCTGCGTGCGCGGATCGCGTCGTCGAACCAGGAGCCGCGGGTGTGGCCCGGGATGATGATATTGACCGCGACATTTTCCGATTTGACCTCGTCTGCAAGGTAGAAGCTCATGGTCGCCAGCGCAGCCTTCGAGGCCATGTAGGGCATTTCCCTCGATCCAGGGCGGGGGGCGACGTATCCTCCGCCGTGGGAAAACGAAAGGATTCCGCTGCTCACAATGTTTATCACACTTCCCGCGCGCTTCTCGATCATTGGCCTGATGAATCGGCGCGTGACCTTCAGCGCCCCGAAGACGTTGACCCCGAAGCTCTTGAGCCACTCCTCGTCAGTCGTTTCCAGCGTCGTCACTCGCCCGGTCGGATTGACGAGCAACATCTGCAAGAGCGCTGCATTGTTGATCAGAACGTCGACCGTCCCAAACTTCGTCAGCGCTGCGTCGTATGCGCGATCAATCTCAGCATCGCTCGTCACGTCCATGTCCAGGACCAGAGCGCTTTCATTCGCCTCGAGCGCGCGCCGAAAGTCGTCGACCCCCGACCACGATTTGTCAGTCGCTACGACTCGAGCCTTGGCCGACAAGAAGCCCTCGACATAGGCCTTCCCCATGCCCCGCGCTCCACCGGTCACGACGACCACGCGACCTTCCAACTCAGGATAGGCTGGCTTTGTCTCTCTCTCCATGATGACCTTTACCCCCGTGGCTCGTTAGGATTGTCGGTCGAGATCATACATGGTGTGCCATAGGTGAGTGTTCTCAGCTTCGTCCGTCGGGCCCTGGAGCGCCGCCACGTGGGCGATGATACCGATGTTGTAATTGGTCGGCGTCGACGGGCCTACCCGTTCCGAGGGGGGAACAGCGCCACACACTTGTTCGAGTTGAAAATATGATATTAGAGCCCGCGCGTCGTGATGAAGCCATAGTCGTCATCGCGGCGCTCTCCAAGCAGCTCATGCGCCTCCACCACAAGCCGCTCCGCAGTAGTCTCCTGGGTTACCTGCCGCGGCCGCCTGATCCCTCGGGCAGCTCGCGAACTGTCGCGGCGTGGGCCTGGCCCCACCGTCCGGCGCCAATCAGGCCAAGTCGGGGTCGCTGCGGCCCCATGTCGCTTACCGAGCCGCGAGATCACCCGCCCACTCGCGGCGGTACTGCGGCCAGGTCAGGCCGGCGGGGATGCGATGCTCGGTCACCCCGAGGCCCTCGAGCTGCACGTTGTCCTCCGGGCGCCGCATGACGTGGGGCGGATCTCGCCCTTCCTGCACGTCTCGGATGGCGTGCAGGAGCATGCGACGCTCCAACGACACGCCACGGTCCACCGCACCAAGGTGTTCGCGAGTGCGGTCCTGGATCGGGCCGGCCGTCTCGGTGGCATACGAGTCGTGCACCACGAAGATGGGACCCATTCCGCTGAAGGTATCAGTTTTCTGTTCCTCACGGTCCTGCAGGTAGCGGTTGTTGGGGTTCCGCGGGAACCGGTAGTCGGCAGTGGTGATGGAGGCGCGCTCCCGAGCGTGGGCGCGATCGATGGGGCCAGTGCGCTTAAAGGCCATGGAGAATCGCCAATGGTGGGTATCGTCGATCGGCACATGCCAGTTCATCAGGTATCCATCGCCGGGTGGTACTGGGCCACCGCCTACGGCGCAGGTGAGCGGCATAACGAAGCAGGAGGTGCGCACATCGGTCCACTCCGGGCTAGTGTCGTAGAACGCGTACATGCGGACGCCGAACGGCATCTCCTCGGCGTGCACACGGGGGGCGTGCACCCGGGTGTCGTAGGCCGGGGTCCGACGCTGGTCATTGATGGGCACGCGCGACTGCAAGGAGCGACTGCCCGACAAGAACCGGTGCAAGAAGAAGGGATGGGTCGGATCCAGGTTCCCTTCGTTCCCCTGCAAGTAGCTGCACTCATGGTAGTACTTGTGGATCCAGCGGTGCTCGTCCGGCACGTGGAACAGCTCGTAGTCCGGCAGCAGCGGCGGCTCTCCCGGTCCGAAACAGGCGAAGAACACCCCAGCCGCCTCGCGACAGGCGTACGAAGGCTGTCGCACCCGCTCGTAGAAGGTGCTCCCGGCCGGCTCGCCCGGCTGCTCCAGACAGCGACCGTGAACATCGTAGAGCCAGCCATGGTAGAGGCAGCGCAGACCGCCATCTTCGACGCGACCGTAGGAGAGATCCGCCCCCCGGTGGGCGCAGTGAATGCCGATCAGCCCCGGCCGTCCCTGCTGGTCGCGAAAGAGGACGAGGTCCTCGCCGAGGATGCGCAGTGGTACCGGCGCCGGTGGATCTCCTCCCTCTTGCGGGGGCAGCTCTTGCACCAGCGCGATCGGCAGCCAGTAACGCCGCAGCATCTCCCCGCCGGGTGTTCCGGGACCGACCCGCGTGAGGAGGTCGTTCTGTTCCTGGCTCAGCATGACGAGCCTCCGTGGAGTCGGGGATCCGGGACTACGAACATCGTCGACCAGGTCACACCCGTTGAGTGTCACGACCTTGCGGTCTATCATAACACCGACCGATTGCTCAGGTAACACGACCACAGATAACGGTGGTCCGCGCCTGGGACAGGCGCCATGTCGAGCGTGACCACGGTTCCGTGGTGTGGTACCATTGCTCACTCAGCGTGCTTCAATACGAGCATTCACGTGTCCGAAGGGGTTTCTGCCCATGAGGACGGCCTCACTGCCTACCCTGGATCGACGGCGAGTCTGGTTGCTGATGGTTGTTCTCAGTCTGGCGCTCGTGTCCTGCGCGCCGGCGTCTCCACCGCCACCCAAGTCGGCGGAGCCTCAGGCCCAGAACGAGTCCACCGCGGTACCAGTTCCCAGTCGTACGCTGGTGCTCGCTGGACGCGCCGAGATTCCGAGCCTGGCGTCGAAGCCACTACAGGCCTTTGGCCTCTCCAGCAGCGTCACGGTACGCCTGTTCTCAGCGGGGCTCAGCCTGCGCGACGGGCGCGGGCAGTCGCTGCCCTACCTCGTGGAGACGTTGCCTCAGCTCAGCACCGATAGCTGGCGGGTCTTCCCCGACGGGCGGATGGAAACCACGTACCGATTGCGGCCCAACATCGTGTGGCACGACGGCGCGCCACTCTCCGCCCAGGACTGGGTGTTCGCGTACCGCGTGTACTCAGTCCCAGAGTTCGGCCACGCGTCGTCGCCACCGGTCGGGCTCATGGAATCGGTCGAGGCGCCGGACGACCGTACGGTGGTTATCAGATGGAAGCGACCATACGTGGACGCGGGCACGCTCGAAGCCGCGGGCGCGACGTCCCCCCCCTCCTTTCCGGCGCTACCGCGCCACATCCTGAGCGAGCCATTCGCGCAGGGCAACAGCGAGGCGTTCGTCAGCCATCCGTACTGGAGCAGCAAGTTCGTGGGGCTGGGCCCGTACAAACTGGACCAGTGGGTGCCGGGGGCATTCTTCGAGGCGGTTGCTTTCGATCGGCACATCATCGGCCGGCCGAAGATCGACCGCGTGCGGATGCTCTTCATTCCAGACTTCAACACGGTTTTGGCGCACCTTCTGTCAGGTGAAGCGCACATCAGCGTGGAGGAATCGATCCGCATCCAACAGGGAGAGGTGCTCCGCCGCGAGTGGGGTCCGCGCAACGCCGGCACCGTACTGGCCTACCCGCAGTTCTGGCGGTGGACGTACGCACAGCAGCGCCCGGAGTTCGCCCAGCCCGCGGCCTTGCGCGACGTACGCGTCCGGCAGGCGCTCGCGCATGCGCTTGACCGCCAGACGCTGGCGGACGCGCTGTTTGCGGGCGATGGGACCCTTGCTGAGACCTCCATCCCACCGACCGCTGCGTATTTTCAGGAGTTGGATCGCGCGTCGGTGAAGTACCCGTACGACCTTCGTCGCGCGGAGCAACTCATGGGTGAGGCTGGCTGGGCGAAGGGGGCCGACGGCGTGTGGGCCCAGGCGGGTCAGCGCTTCGCGACGGACCTCTCGATCCTGCAGTCGCCGCAGAACGAGACCGAGATGGCCATCATGGCCGACGGCTGGCGACAGGCGGGATTCGACGTCCGCGAGGTGGTGTGGGCTGCGTCGCTTTCCTCTGATGCGCCGCTGCGCAATCAGCACCCCGGTCTTTCCACCACCAGCGGTCCGGCCGGCGAGTCCACGTTGATCGAGCATCGGACGATCGACCTGCCCACGCCGAACAATCGGTGGACTGGCTCCAACCGAGGTGGCTGGTCCAACCCCGAGTACGACCGCTTCGCCGATCAACTGCCGACAGCTTTGGATCGGGCGGATCGGATGCGGCTGCTCACGCAGATGGTGCGCATCTTCTCGGAGGATGTCGCGGTGCTCTCCCTCTATTTCGCGCCAACGATCACGGCGTTCGTGCAGGGACTCTCCGGTCCACAGTCTGCCGTGCCAGAGTCGACTGTCGCGTGGAACATCCACGAGTGGGAGTTCCGGTGACCATCCTCTAGACGAAGGTCGCCATCGCGTTGCCGACCCAGCCGCGCCCCTGTTCCAGGAGCCGCTCGCTCGGAACCTGCCCTACCGGGTCGGTTGACGCCGCCGCTCCCCTGGACGTCCCGCTGGCTCTAGTGCAGGAAGGACACGTGGAGCAGGTCGATGTTCCCCTCGTTGCGCTGCAGATAGTTGCATTCGTGGATTGATTATCCGATGACGCGTCGTTCATCAGGGGCCAGATCTTGAGCATTGGCGGGGGCGCGGTCGTCCCATAGTAGAACGCGCTTACGGAATCCTTCTGCCTGTCCAGCCAAGTACACTGGACGACGTCTCGAGCATGTGCTTTAATCGTCGCCAGCTGGGCTGGGCGCAGTCGTCAGACGGACGGCGCGTGGGCAGCGCCCGATGCCTCCAACAACACCAATTGCTCTTAGGAGGACGCTTTGACCAGGGTCACGGTTGTGGACGTGCAGAGCATGAAGGCCGAGAAGAAGAAAATTGTCATGATGACTGCCTACTACTACGAGATGGCGCGAGCCATCGACCGGGCAAAGCCAGACATGATCCTGGTGGGCGATAGCGGCGGCCGCTTCCTCCTGGGCCACGAGGACAACAACGATGTGACCCTCGAAGAGATGATCATCATGACGCGATCTGTCGTGCGCGGATCCCAACATGCCTTGATCATTGGGGACATGCCGTTCATGACGTACCAGGTCAGCGTGGAGGACGCGATTCGCAATGCAGGTCGCCTGGTGAAGGAGACCCGGTGCAACGCCGTCAAGCCGGAGGGCGGCGCGGAGATCGCCCCACATGTCGAGGCGATGGTGAAGGTGGGGATCCCGGTGCTGGCTCACATGGGGTTGACACCGATGACCAGCGCTGCCTTGGGAGGCATGTCCAGCTCGGCGGTGCTGCCCGAACAGAAACTGTGGAACGATGCCCGCACATTGCAGGAGGCCGGCGCCTTCGCAGTCATCCTCACCGGCATCTCTCCCGATCTTGCCAAGCGCATAACCGAGGATTTGCGCATCCCGACCATCAGTGGATTCGGCGCCGGCGACGACTGTGACGGGGACATCGGTGTGTCACCGGGGACGCTGGGCTGGACGGCGGACCAGATCGAGAATCCACGGTCCCGGTACGGCCCGGTGGCGAAGACCATCTACGACGGTGCGCTGGGGTTCGTGACCGACGTCCGCGAGCGGAAACCGACCCGTTCCGCGCGCACGCCGTAAGCGAGCGCGAGGTCAGCTCCTGCGGCGAGTTGGCCAGCAATGCGATCACGAGTCGACGAGCGTGAGGATCTTGGCTGTCGCTTCCTCCAACAATTCTTGCGGGGCTGGACAGAAGCGTTGAGCATTCCTCGCTCGCCAATCGAGGCTGCGCAGCTGGTCGCAGAGGATCGCGCCTTTCGCTCTCAGACCTTCGGGTAACACAACCTCAAACGGGTACCCCTTGACGCTCGAGGTGACCGGGCAAACCAAGGCCAGGCCGATCTTCCGGTTGTATCCCGCGGGCGAGATCACCAATGCAGGTCGTCTGCCCGCTTGCTCGTGGCCAGCCTGTGGCGTGAACTCGAGCCAGACGATGTCTCCGCGATCGGGAGCGTATGCCGCCACTACCAGGCCTCGCGGCCGACAGGCTCGCCCCAATCAGTCGCGTCGTGAAGGTTGCTCGACGCGATCCCCTTGAGGAGAGCATCGAGCTCGTACTTCCGCGGCGAGACTGCCCGGACGACAAGTCCACCGTCCTCTACCGAGATGTCGACTGTCGACCCGGCCTCCACGCGCGCCTCGGCAGCGAAGGACTTCGGGATGCGTAGCCCCAGACTGTTACCCCAGCGCTGGATCTTCGTCTGCACGATTCGCTCCTCTCAAGAGACTATACATTGAGTATACGTCTGGGCTCCCTCGTTGTCGACCGCCTGATGTCTGGCCATCTCGCGATTGAGCAGCATCCCTCGGTCGGAAGTGGCCAAGTGTCATATCTCCCAGTCAGGCAGTGCGAAACATGTATTTGACGCACCCCCATTGCGCTCTATACTACTACGCGAGTTGTGAGCAGGAGAGACGCATGGCGGGCCTCGTTGTACCAAAAGCCGAAGTCCTGCGCTTCGGCATCGCCGGGCTCGGGATTGCGAGCACGCAGATCCTCCCAGTGTTCGCGGATCGCCCCCACCTGCAGGTCACCGCCGCGGCAGACATCCGCCCCGACGCGCTGAAGCGTTTCTCGGACGAGTTCCATGCCGAGACCTATACCAGCGTTGCGGACATGTGCGAGAGCCCGAGTGTCGATGCCATTTACGTCTGCTCCCCGAATCATCTCCACGCCGAGCACGTGATAACGGCAGCGGAACACCACAAGCACGTGATTGTTGAGAAGCCGATGGCGCTCACCCTCGAGGAGTGCGAGGCGATGAATGTGGCGGCCGAGCACAATGGGATGAAGCTGCTCTGCGGCCATACACACAGTTTCGATCCGCCGATCCGCAAGATGCGACAGATCGTCATGAGCGGTGAGCTTGGCCATCTTCGCATGATCAACACCTGGAATTTCAACGAGTTCATGTACCGGCCACGGATGCCCCATGAGCTGGACCCGACAGTAGGTGGCAACGTGGTCTACAATCAGGGGCCGCACCAGGTGGACGTCGTGCGGCTCATCGGTGGCGGAATGGTGCGCAGTGTGCGGGCGATGACCGGCGTCTGGGATCCGGCGCGCCGGACCGAGGGCGCATGGTGTGCCTACATCGAGTTCGAGAACGGTACTCCGGCCAGTCTGGTCTACAACGGCTACGGCCATCTGGATACCGCCGAGTTCTTCTGGTGGATCGGGGAGGGGGGCACACCGCGCGATCCAGACACGAATCTACAGGTACGTGCGGCGCTCAAGGCCGCTAGGAACGAGGAATCGCTGAAGGAGGCGCAGCGCTACGGCGGGGCCAGATCTCGGTTCGCCGGCGCGGGCCATGCACCTCCCGACGAGCATCAGCGCCGCCAGCCATTCTTCGGCCTCACCATCGCGAGCTGCGAGCACGGGGATATTCGCCAGTCGCCGGCGGGGCTCTCGATCTACGGCGATGATCGCACGTGGGAGGTGCCGGTACCCCTCAAGGCGCACGGACGGGCGGCGGAGCTGGAGGAGCTGTATGGCGCCGTGGTCAACGAGCGTCCAGTCTTTCACGATGGACGCTGGGGCATGGCCACCCTGGAAGTCGTCCTAGCCATCATGCAGTCAGCGAACGAGCGACGCGAGATCTTTCTGTCGCACCAGGTGCCAGCTCCCGAGGATCCAGATTGACGTCGTCTCGTCAGGTGGCCGTGTCGCGGGCAGCATGGATGACACGAGGACATTCGGAGGCGAACCAGGACGCGTCAGCTGTGAGGCCGACGCGTCGCTCATCTCGGCCGACACTCTCCGCGTGATGCACCGACGAGTGACGGCTTCGATAAGGGAGCGCGATCGATGCTAACGAGAGAACAGAACGAGCTGCTGACCCACACCGAGCCCGGCACGCCGGGTGGCGAGCTGCTGCGCCGCTACTGGCAGCCGGCCGCGCTCTCCGAGGAGCTGCCGCCAGGCGGCCCCCCGCTGCCGATCCGCCTGTTCGGCGAGGATCTCGTGCTCTTCCGGGACGAGGAGGGTCGTCCGGGGCTGCTCGGCCTGCACTGCTCGCACCGGGGCGCCGACCTGAGTTACGGACGCCTCGAGGATGGGGGGATCCGCTGCCTGTATCACGGCTGGCTCTACGACCGCGAAGGCAGGTGTCTTGAGCAGCCAGGAGAGCCGGCCGGGAGCACGTTCCATGAGCGAATCAAGCACCCGGCCTACCCCACCCGCGAGGCAGCAGGCGTCATCTTCGCCTACATGGGGCCCGGCGGGCCGCCGCTCCTCCCCGCCTACGAGTTCCTCAGAGTCTCAGAAAGTCAGGTCTTCTCCACGAAGTACTGGCATGACTGCAATTATCTGCAGGCAAACGAAGGCAACATCGACCCGATGCATCTGTCCTTTCTCCACCGCCTCCTGCGGGAGGGAGGGGATTTCAACCGGGCCAATGGGCGGCCCCGAGGTGGCAACGTTTCCTCGAATGAGCTGTTCGGCCGCGATGTTGCGCCGACGCTCGAGGTTGAGCAGACTGACTTCGGCGTTCGCATCTTCGCGCTGCGGGATGCGGGCAACGGGACACGCTACGTCCGCGTCTCCAACTTCATCTACCCGAACCTGTCCGCCTTTCCGGGAGGAGGCGGCGGCGAGGGGTACGGTGTCAACTGGCACGTGCCGGTCGACGACGAGCACCACTGGAAGTTCAACATCACCTTTAGCCGCGGTGCGCCGCTCGATAGGGAGCGCATGCGTCAGCAGCATGACGCCGAGGTCGGCCCGGATTATCACCTCCGCCGGAGCAAGGCGAATCGCTACCTTCAGGACCGTCGGGAGATGCAGAGCCGCTCCTACATTGGCCTGGGCCCGTTCTTCCCTGCCCATGACAAGTTCGCGGTCGAGGGGCCGGGACCAATTCAGGATCGGGAGCAGGAGCACCCGGGATCGACCGACAAGGCGATCATGATGGCGCGCCTGCTGCTGCTCAAGGGGATCCAAGACGTGCAGCAGGAACGCGACCCGATGCACGTGATCCGCACCCCGGAGGCGAACCGGCTGGGGCACGTCGGGGCGGTGGATGTGGTTCTCTCGAATGACGACGATTGGCGCTCGGTCTGGCAGCGCTCTCTCCCTATCGGCGAACCGGCTCCTCCTCGAGCCTAGCGGGTAAGTCCCCAGGAGGCTCGCTGTGCGAACCGTCGCGCCAATCGCTGCTCTCGTGCTCATGAGCCTCCTGGTGGGCTGCGCTGGAGCGCCACACGCAAATGGAACGCCCACGAGTGGGACGTGATACGCTTGAAGGGCTCCCGGCAGGGACGAGGAGGGAAGGCATGCCAGAGGTAGTCTTCGATGGGCTCCAGGAGTTCATCGACGCGGCTATGGAGATCGACGAGTACCGCGTGATCGAAGGGATCGACTGGGATCTCGAGCTCGGCGCCCTCTACGAGGCGACCGCTGAGCTGCTCGACGAGCCCCCGCTCCTCATCTTCGATAAGATCAAGGGGTATCCGCCGGGCTTTCGCGTTGCCAGCTTCACGACCGAGTCCAAGAAGCGAAGCGCGCTTGCTCTGGGTCTGCCGGTGGATGCGCCCCGGGCGGAGCTACGCCGCATGGCCACCGAGAAGATCGGGAATCTGAAGCCGATCCCGCCCACCGAGGTCCGGACGGGTCCAGTCATGGAGAACAGCTTCGTCGGGGATGAGGTGGATCTGTGGAAGTTCCCCGTGCCCCGCTACCATGCTCTGGACGGCGGGCGCTACATCGGAACCGGCGACGCCGTCATCAACAAGGACCCGGACACAGGGTTTATCAACGTCGGCACCTATCGCGTGC
>WHTR01000092.1:0-856 GCA_009377635.1 Chloroflexota bacterium | reverse complement strand
ACGAGAAGAACCTGCTCGGGCTGTGGATGAGTCCCGGGCAGGATGGCCGCCTCATCTGCCAGCGCTACTGGGAGCGGGGCGAGAGCTGCCCGATCGTGGCCACGTTCGGCGGCGATCCGATGGTCTTCATGGCCGGGTACACAAAGATTCCCTTCGGCCGCTCGGAGCTCGAGTACATCGGTGGGCTGCGAGGCCGTCCGCTGGAAGTCATCACGGGCCCGATCACGGGTCTCCCGATCCCCGCTCATGCCGAGATCGCCATCGAAGGAGAAGTGCCCCCACCGTCAGTCAACGCGCGTGACGAGGGCCCGTTTGGTGAGTGGCCGGGCTATTACTCCGGCGGCAGCCTGGGGACCGGCGAGCCGCAGCCGGTCATCCGAGTCAAGGCGCTCTATCATCGCAACAACCCGATCATCCATAATCGCGCACCCCTCTGGCCCGGGGCGATGGCGCGCGGGATCGGCCTCGGCGACGATGGCCGCTCGCGGTTGGAGGCCGCCGGTATCCAGAACATCGTCGGTGTCGCGAGCCACAGTCCATATGTTCGGGTCATCGCCATCAGACAACGCTATCCGGGCCATGCGAAGCAGGCTGCGCTCGCGGCCGCATCTGGCATGCGGAATGGGCGCTGGATCGTCATCGTGGACGAGGACATCGACCCGAGCAATTGGAAGGAAGTGATGTGGGCGATGACGACTCGCTGTGACCCGAAGCGCGACATCGAGATCATCGACGGCGCGTGGAGCACGCCCCTGGATCCCCTGGTGTCCGCGGACCCCGAAAAACGAGAATCTGGTGACCATACGAACAGCCTGGCAGTCTTCTATGCCTGCCGACCGTTTCATTTGCGGGAGCA
>WHTR01000091.1 GCA_009377635.1 Chloroflexota bacterium | reverse complement strand
GCGCTGACCCTGGTCGTCGCGATGTTGGCTCCGCGTTTCGCGGTCGACGTAATTGGAATCGCGGCTGCGGACGCGGTCTTCGTGCTGGCACCGGCCGGCGTTGGGATGCTGGCAGCGGCCTTCGTGCTGAGCCGAACCACGGCGGGGCCGCTTGCGGACCGCCGGCGCGTCATCACTGGCGGACTGGTGCTGGTGTCCGTCGCGCTGGGGGTCGCTGCGGGCCTGCCAGCGCTCGGTCGCGCCGTCGGCCTGCTCGGGCCGGAGGGGCAGGAGATCGGCGTCATGGGGACCGCGCACCTGGGTCTCGTGGGCGGCATCATGGCCAGTACGCTGGCGGCAGGAGTGGGCTTCGCCTCGATCGTCGTCGCGGCTCAGACGCTCATGCAGGAGCGCGCACCGATCCGGGCGCGGGGTCGAGTATTCGCGGTCCAGCTCACGATGGGGAACCTCCTGGCGGTGATCCCGCTCCTCTCCATCGGGGGGCTGGCAGACCTCGTCGGTGTGAATCGAGTCCTGATCGTGCTGGCCGTCTCCGTGCTGCTCGTGGCCGTTCTCAGTCGACGGGATTGGGAGCGCGAGGACGAGCCCGTGGGCGATTCAGAGGTGGCCAGCCCCCCAAGCTCTCCCGGGCGATGACCCCGCGACGATGGGACTCGCCAAGGCGGCGGAGATTGACGGTCCAGGCGCGGCCGCCATAGAATAATCTGGTCGTCGTGACCGCGGTCGTGCCCCGGTGGCGGAATTGGTATACGCGGCGGTTTGAGGGGCCGTGGACGAAAGTCCGTGCGGGTTCGAGTCCCGCCCGGGGCACCGAAGCTGAACGGGCAGAACCGGGGCGAATAGCTCAGTCGGGAGAGCGTCCGGTTTACACCCGGAAGGTCACAGGTTCGAGCCCTGTTTCGCCCACCACGTTCCCTCATGCCCATCCCCCAGCAGACGCGCCGAGGTAGCTCAGTCGGTAGAGCACGCGGCTGAAAACCGCGGTGTCGGCGGTTCGATTCCGCCCCTCGGCACCCTCGGAAGTCCCGATTCTCTCGATGGAAATCGGTCATTGCTGGGCTTCTCCACCACATTTCTACGGCGACCATCGATGTCCATCATCTGGTGGTCAGGTAACCAGGCAGGGGTACACTGGAGGATCAGTCATCATGGGTCTTGGGAGAGACGTGCAGGAATGCTCGTCGAGCCATCGCCTCCACCTGCACCCCGGGCCGCTCGTCGTCGGCTGTGGACCAGCGAAGGCTTCGCCGTCCTGGCCCTCTTCCTGCTCTTCTTTCTCTTCGGGTCGGTCTTGGCGTTCCAGTCCCTCTCGTACGACTGGTTCTCCGATGACCTCCATCTCGTACGGACTTTTTCTCCGTCTGAACTCGCAAGCGTGTTCACGGGAACCTTCGACGTGGACGGCATCGAAACGCCCGGCTACCGCCCGCTTTTCACCGTCTTCGATCACCTGCGTGCCTGGGCCTTTGGCGAGTCGGTCGTCGCTCACCGGCTCTTCGGCATCGCTCTCTTCGCCGCCTATCTTTCGGCGCTGGCATTCGTCGCCCAACGAATCGGCACGCCCTATTGGCAGGGGGCCATCGCCGGGATCGTCACGCTATCCTCCCCCTTCAGTTGGTCGAAGCTGGTCTGGATCACCGACGCCATCCACACCGTCACCGGACTTCTCGTCGTCCTCGCAGCCGCACTGCTCCTATCCTCTCTCTCTCGGGCGGTCCTCTGGAAGTTGGCGATTTCCCTGGTGCTGGCCACCCTCGCCCTCCTGTCACGCGAAGACGCTCTGGCCTTCTACCCACTCCTGCCCGCCTTCGCCGTGGCCTACACCCTGAAGGAGGCAGCGAGGGGAAGCCGGGCTGGTGCGGCGACGTCCGTGTTCGACGGCTTGCCACGGGAATCGAGGCGACCAGGCGCCCTCGGTCCTCCCGGCACTCTTCAGGCTAGAACCATCCCAGGCACGACGCCGTCGGCGACCGCTGCCATGATTCCGGCCTGGCCCCCACAAGCGTGGAGCAACATCTCCGCCCTGATATGGTCTACGCCAACCGCGTTCCGCCTCAAGATGATCGGCGCGTACACGTTGGCGCTCCTTCTGATCACCGTCGCCGTCTTCGTTGTCCGGGCGGTGCTGATATCGAACGTGCCCTCGACCATCCTGATCGAGGGCTGGATCAAGCTCCTTCCGTACGTCTTCTTCCCCCTGGGGCCGGGTGAACACACGATCCTCTGGGTCGGCGCCTTGGTGGCGGTGCTGGCGATCCTGCGCTTCGCGGTTCCCATCTCTGCCCGATGGGAAGCGCTCTTCTGGCTTGGAGCGGCGCTTGTGTCCACCGCTCCGGCACTCGTCGTGGCCCGCCCCAACCTGCTCCTCTATCCCACGAGTCTCTTCGGTTACTTTCTCGCCCGAACCCTCGGCGAGTTCGGCAGGCGGTCGCTCGTCTCCAGCATCGTGAGCGCGCTCATGCTCGTCCCCTTGATTGGTGTGTCGGCGAGTCTGAATGTCCGTTCACAGGAGAGTCTCCACACTATGAGCGCCGACTATCTTGAAGGGAACGCGCAATTCCTCTGGGGGCAGTTCTCCCGCGCGACCATCCCGGACGTGCGACGCGCATCGCTCCTCCAGCAGTTTGCCGAGCTGGGGATTCACTCCCGGGAGGAATACGAGCGCAGGTTCCCGCTCATCCGGGAGGAGGCCGTCCGAGAGGGGAGAGATCGACCGAACGCGGCGGGCAAGGTCTTCGTTCCTCGGATCTCGTGGAGTTCATTCGTCGAGAGGACAGAGGGCCGTCGGCAGGCTCCGGGCCCATAGCTGCGGCGACAAACCCGCGGATGCTCTGGGACAAGGTGCTCTAGGAGACCGAGGAGCATCCGACCGCCGCGCTCCCCGCGTTGGTGCCCATGGTGCAGCGGCTGCTCGAGCGGTTGATGGCGGCGCCCTCGCAGTTGATCGGGACCGGTCTCGTCGTGCTGACCAACCTCACCAGGGCCTGAGTTTCATGAACTGAGCCAGGCCGCCGCCGTTCCGGAACTTGCGCGGCGGTACCGGCGTCTTTTCAGCAGAGTGGATATCCCAACCATCCACCAGTTCCGTCGGGAGCGAGCAGTTAAGCAAAAGGGAGGTTGTATGTCTGTCACTGCCGGAAAGATCCGCGTTCGCCCGTTCGTAACGGGCCTAGCTGTCATGCTGCTGCTTACGAGCGTCGCATCCGTGTCCTCGGTGGCTTCGGCACAGGACGACCCGGAGTCGTCGGACGCCGCGGTAGCGGTCATCCGCGACTACTTCCGCGCTATCAGCCAGCGCGACTACCAGCGCGCGTATGATCACTGGGACAAGGGGCCCAACGGCCTGCCGTCGACCGGCCAGACCTTCGAGCAGTTCAAGCAGGGCTTCGCCGAGACCTTGAAGGTGGCGGTAAAGACTGGGACGCCCGAACACCACCGGGCGGCTGCGGCCTGGATGATCCCGGTGACCATCGAGGCCTACACCACCGATGGCCGCACGCAGCACTTCCGCGGCACGTATACGCTCACGGCTCATAATGTGCCAGAGCCGCTCCGGTGGCTTATCGCCTCGGCGGATATCGCGGAGGTTACGCCAACGCCAGATCCGGTCACAGCAACGCCAGCTCCGGTTGCCCTGCCGGCGACCGGCGGGAGCCCTCCGTCCGAGCATGGCGGCAGCGGGTGGCCGCTGGGGCTGATGGCTGCGCTCGCCGTGGCCGGAGCTGCTGCCGTTCGGATCCTCATCGCTCGGCGCCACAACCCATAGCCTGGCCTCTCGGGGCGAACCCAGCCCTGTTGGGTTCGCCCCCTGTCGGGTCCACCAATGCTGATCTGGATCTCTCAGGGTGTCTGGGAGCTCCTTCGAACTCGGCCATTCGGTTCGTAAGCACCCCTGTAGGGTCCACCGGAATGCATGATCTCATACGCGTTGGGACACATACATGTCGGGAAAGCTTCTGTTCGCGCGATTCCTTCTGCTCACGAGTGCCGTTGTGCTGCTGGGCGGACTGATCTGGTTCACGGGCGCTCGGGCGCTCTTCACGGATCCGGCTCCATCCCCCTCGATCCCGCTCGTTTTCTCCCCAGATCCCACGGGAGAGACACTCGCCGTCGAGGAGGAGGCGGCGGCGTCTGAGTCACCTACACCGCCGCCACCCCGCCCGGTCGCCAGCAGTCCGCCCACCAGGGTCGTCGTTGAACGCGTCGGGGTGGATGCGCCGGTCATCACCCTGGGCCTGGACCGGCGCAACATACCGGAAGTCCCCGACGACATCTGGGCCCGGAACACGGGTGGCGCAAGCGCCCGCACGGTGGTGGCCTGGTACGCGTTCTCCCACATGCCGGGGCAGCGAGGGAACGCGGTGTTCGGAGGGCACGTCACCTGGGAGAAACAGCCGGCCGTCTTCTGGGACATTGCCCGGCTCGCGGAGGGCGATATCATTCGGATCCGAACTGAGGCAGGGGACGATCTGCAGTACCAGGTCACGGCGAACCTCCTGGTGGACCCGAAGGACCCCGACTCGGTTCGGTACCTCTTTTCGACTGGGGAGGACATGGTGACCCTCATCACCTGTGGGGGCACGTTCCAGGCCGATCCGAGCCTTCCCTTCGGGGGAGATTACACGGACCGAGTGATCGTCCAGGCCAAGCGGGTTCACGGTGACGCAACCGCGGGCCCGGCTGGCCAACCCGCCACGAGCCAGCGAGCTGCCCGGCGCAGTCCAGCGTGCGGACATCGGGCTCGCACCTCTGCTTTGGACTTTTCCAAGAAGCGCAGGATTCGTCAGTCGCGCCTCGGGCTGGTGTGACGCTGTTGTGATCTGCGGACGGCCCACTGTGGCGGATCAGTGACACGGATTCGGCTATTCTCAGCGCACTGCCTCCGGGAGAGGGTCCGGTGACCGGCACGAAGTACATGCCGGGCGGGACTGGATGTTCCTGGCTATCCGAAAGGGCGCAGACTGTGGAGGGGTCGATCGAACGCGCCCTGCAGATCGCCGGCCACCAGACCCTCTCCGACTGTTCCCGTCGCACACTCCATGCACCTCCCGCAGTCCCCTCTGCTACACTCTGCTGGACACCCGTCGATTCCCGGAATGTCACGCGCGGTGCTCGAACGGACGCGCGCTTAGGATCGTTGGGCATGTGGAAGATCGTTGGGCATGTGGAAGATCGTCGTCGGGGTCGTCCTCATCGCGCTCGTACTCGTGATCTCGGTCATCATCGCTCCCCTGTATTACCGGTGATCCCAGGAGCCTAACACAGCGATCGACGGCTGGATGATTTACAATCGTCCCGGACGACGATGGACACGGAGGCTGCGGATCATGGGTCAGCTTGCTGAAGCGAGCGTCGCGAAGCTGCGGGTGGAGCGTGATGAAACGCTGCGCCGGCTCCTGTCGATCTCAGAGGCGGAGTGCCGACTGCCCGCGACATGGTCAGGAACGAATCGCCACGTGAACTTCCTGCTACGCATGTTCGCGTCGCACCAGATGGACCACATCCAGCACCTGCACAAGCTCCTCAGGGACCGGCAGCACGCCCTGACGGAACCCCAGTTGCTGCTCATGAAGGCCCACGCGCTTCAGGGAGAGATCGAGGTCCTCGCTCTGAGCCTCACCGACGACGAGTTCAGCAAGACAGGCCCCGGCGCCGACGACTGGTCCGCGCAGCAGCTCATCGAGCACGTGGCTGAGGTCGAACGAACATATCGTCAGGAGGTCGTCCGGGCGGTCGAGCAGGGGCGGGCGCAGGTCGCTGCTGGCTAGCATCCGAGCAGAACTGTCGTGCTGACGAAGACCCACCCTGATGGCTGAGCGGCGCCGATGGACCTACGCGAGCGCAGGCGTCGACGCCGCGCAGGTGGAGCGCGGGTTGCACCGTCTGCTCCCCTGGGTTCGCCAGACCCACGACTTCGGCTCCTGTGAGACGCTCCTCCCCATCGGATACTTTGCGAACGTGCTCCGTCTCACGCCGGACCTCAGCCTCGCCATCTCGACGGACAGTATCGGCACCAAGGCCGTGCTTGCCCGGCAGCTCGGCCGCTATGACACGGCCGGCATCGACTGCGTGGCGATGAACGTGAACGACGTGCTGTGCGTCGGCGCTGAGCCCATCGCCCTGGTCGATTACGTCGCAGTCGACGCGCCCAACGACGACGCCCTCGAGGCGATTGGCAGGGGTCTGTTCGAGGGGGCGCGGCGGGCGAACGTATCGATCCCTGGCGGCGAGCTCGCCGTGGTTCCCGAGCTCGTCCAAGCTCACGGCGGCGACTCAATGGCCTTCGATCTGGTCGGAACGGCCATCGGACTCGTGCATCCAGATCGGATCATCACGGGAGCGGATCTTGCCGAGGGCGACATCGTGATCGGCCTCGGCAGCAGCGGCATCCACAGCAACGGGCTCACGCTGGCCCGGCGCGTCCTCGCAGGCTCGGACCCCGGCCGGCTGCGGGAGCATGTGCCGTCTCTCGACCGAACGATCGGCGACGAGCTGCTCGAGCCGACCCGAATCTACGTGCCGGAGGTGCTGGCGCTGCTGCGCGCTTCGACCCCCGTCAGGGCCCTCTACAACGTCACAGGCGACGGGTTCCTGAACATGCTGCGGTCGCCGCCGCCGGTCAGCTTCGAGCTCATCGACCTACCGCAGGTCCCTCCGATCTTCGGCCTCATCCAGGAGCGAGGCGGCGTGTCGGACGAGGAGATGTACCGGGTGTTCAACATGGGGATCGGCTTCTGTGTCGTGGTCGCCGAGGCGGCCGCCGCCGGAGCTGAGGATGTCCTGGTCGCTGCCGGCGCTGAGCCCCGGCGCATCGGCCACGTGCGCGCCGACGGCCGCCGCGAGGTCCGCATCCCCACTATCGGCTTGATCGGCAGCGAAGGCGCGTTCCGCAGGGCGTGACCGCGAAGGCGGTGGTTTATACTGACGAGACCATGGAACTGAATCCGCGAGAACCCCGCATCGGCGCCGTCCTTATCCTTGTGTACCCCAGGGGCGGGGAGCCGTGTGTCGTGTTCACGAAGCGAAGCCAAACTGTTGCCGACCATCGGGGCCAGATCTCACTGCCCGGCGGCGCCCGGGAGCACGGGGACGCGACGCTCGCGGATACCGCTCTTCGAGAGACCGAGGAGGAGCTGGGCATCCCCGCTACGGACGTCCGCGTCCTGGGCCGGCTCGACGATGTCTACGTCAACGTCAGCAACTTCCTGATCGCTCCGCACATCGGCATGATCGAGTACGAGCCCCGCTTCCGCGCAGCGGCGGAGGAGGTTGACGAGGTCATCGAGATCCCACTGGATCGGCTGCGCGATCCGTCGAGCCTCAAACATCAGGAGTTGCTGATTCGGGACGAGGCCCGCCGGACGCTCTTCTACGAGTTCGGGGGACACCAGATCTGGGGCGCGACCCAGCGGGTGATCGAGCTGTTTCTCCGGAGTGCATTCCTGGACGAGCTGCTGCCCGAATATCTGCGATCGGCGCCGTGACCGGAGGCACGACGTGGGAGCAACGCAGACGCTGGGCAGATTCGCCGCGGAGTACCCCTTCGACGGCATCCCGGCTGACGTCCTCCACCTGAGCGCGCGCTGTCTGCTCGACTACGTCGGCATATCACTCGGAGGTTGGGCGGAGCCGGCGGTACAGATCGCGTGCAGCGTGGCGCATGAGCTGGGCGGGCGCGAGGACGCCTCACTCCTGGGCGGTGGGCGGACGTCCCTCCTCCACGCTGCAACCGTCAATGGGATCGCGTCTCACGTCCTGGACTTCGATGACACCCACGAGCCGACGATCCTGCACGGCACGGGGCCAGTCATGTCAGCCGCGCTGGCAGCGGGGGAGGCGAGGGGCGCCCGAGGCGTCGATCTGCTGGCCGCACACGCCATTGGCTTCGAGGTCGCCGCGCGGGTCGCCCTGGCCGTGCACCCGGAGCACTACGACCAGGGCTTCCACGTCACGGGGACTGCGGGCGTGTTCGGGGCCGCGGCGGCCGCCGGGCGGCTGCTGGGATTGAGCGCCGACCAGATGGCTCATGCCCTGTCGACAGCGGCGGCGCAGGCGGCGGGACTTCGCGAGATGTTCGGATCCATGAGCAAGTCGCTCCACGCCGGCAAGGCAGCCGCGAACGGACTCTACAGCGCGCTACTTGCCCGGGGAGGCTGGATCAGCGCCGCCGAAGGGATCGAGGGCCGTCGCGGCTTTTGGGCGGTCCTCTCCTCGCGGATGGAGCCGCAGCGGGCCACGGGTCAACTCGGCGAAAGCTGGGAGCTGCGCCGGAACGGCCTCAAGCCCTACGCGTGTGGTGTCGTCAGCCACCCCACGATCGATGCCATGCGGCGTATCCGAGACAGCGCGCAGCTCTCGGCCGATGAGATCGTCGACGTCCGGGCGACGGTCAACCCGTACGTGCTGGAGCTCATGGGGAAGCGCGAGCCGTCCGTGGGACTGGAGGGCAAGTTCAGCATTTTCCATTGCGCCGCCATCGCCTATCTGGACGGGACGGCCCGCACTCGCCAGTTCACCGATGACGCTGTCCGCCGCTCGGACGTGATCGAGCTTCGTCAGAAGGTTCGCGCGGAGGTCGATGCGACGCTCCCAACCAGCGCCGCACGCGTGGAGGTCGCCGCCCGGGATGGGCGCGTGTGGAAGGAGTCGGTGACCGCCGCGACCGGCACCCCCGACAATCCGATGACCGACGACGACATCACGGAGAAATTCCTCTCCCTCGTCGAGGGGCGTCTGCCACCCGCGCGCGCCCGTGAGACGGCCGCCCGGTGCCTTGCCGCGGCCGACCTCGGGGACGTTCGCGAACTCTTGAGTCTCGTCGCCGGCAGGTAGCCCTGCGGACCGGTCGCGTCCCCCGTGGTCTTGGGTTAACGGCGGTTCGGGCCAGGGCGAGCTACCGGGCGACAACCATCTCGTGCGTGGCCTTGCCCATGCGCACAGCCCCCCTGGGCGTGACGCGGCAGGTGTCTCCCCAGGTCAGGCTCAGACCGCCGCCCGTGTGCACGCTAGGCTTGATGATGAACACGCCGTCCTCGGGGAAGCGCCACTCCGCGAACTGGCCGCGGGCGTCTTCGTTCGACGTTGCCAGCGGGACGTCGTCGCCCAGACCCCGGCCGTGACAGGTGAGGTGGGCCCCGCCTCCAGCCAATGGGCCAGCCTTGGGGCAGAGCTGCCGGCCCAGCTCCTCGGTCTTCCCGCTGACATCACGCAGCGTCACTCCGGCCTTCATGAAGTCCAGCAGCCCATCGTACATGTCCCGGTGAAACTCCATGAGATCCAGGTAGGCGGGATCGCAGGCGCGGACCGCCACCGGCCGGACCTGCTGCGCCCGATAGCCGATGACCGACGACTCGATCTCGTTGACGATGATCTCGCCGTCCTGGAGCACCTTTCGCTGGGGGCGGGTCATGGTCCGTGTCGGCGGGTTCGCGGCGATCCAGTTGAAGTGCACGGAGAGCTCGCTCCCTCGGCTGAAGAGGGCGTACATCGTCGCCGCCCAGACCTCGTAGTCGCGCACGCCCGGTTTCGCCGCCCACTCGGCCTCCGCCTCGATGGCGCGCTCGACGATGTCCACCGACTCCTGGAGGACGTCGATCTCCTCCTGGCTCTTCGCGCAGCGCACCTCCTGCAAGAGGTCCGTGGCGTTCACGATCTCCGAGCTCGGCACTGCCTTGCGGATCTCCTCGAACGTGCCCAGCGCGATCGTGCCCTCGGGGGTCCGCGTCCCACCTGCCAGTCCCGCGATGCCGATGCGCTTCCCGTCCGCGTTCAGCTCTCGCAGGCGGTCGGCCATAACCCGGCCGTAGCGCCGCCGGGCCTCCCGCACGTCCCGCACCCAGTCCTGGACGCGCGGGCCCCAGCGAACCGCCGAGGTCGCGATGACCGTCGGCTCGTCGGCGATCGGGAAGACGCACGCGATGCTGGCGTCGGCGCCGCCTCCGCAGTGGGAGAGATAGCGAGCATCGGCCTGCCAGTCGGTGGAGTTGCCCGTATTGGGCGGAGCGATAATGACGTCGATCCCGTCGCGCGCCATCCTCCCGCGGACGGCTCGCCAGCGTCGATCGCGCTCGGCGAGCGAGAAGCGCCGGTAGTCGTACGTCTGTTCCTCGGCCACGTGTCCACCTCCAGGAGTCGGGGGTCGTTGAATTGACCGGGAGCCATGAGCGTCAAGCGGTGGCCCGCGGTCGTGAGGGTAGCACCTAGGGCGCGGGGCGTCAAACCGCCGGCGCGCGATCAGCGACGTGACACGGATTCCGCGGCTCAGGGCCGACGGAAAGTAACAAGGGGCACATCTGCTGCCCGCCTCACCTCAAGCCCGCGAGGCGTGCCACATGCGGCATCGCCCCGCCTTCTCACTGCGGGGCGGGGCGATGCACATCCGGTGCGGCTACGCCGCGGTGCCCTCGCGAGCGCCGGCCGCCCGGCCGTCGGGCGACCGGGCGGCATCGAAGACGAGCTTCCCGCCCTCGACGGCGACGTGCACCGCGTCCCCCTCGCGGAACTCGCCGGCCAGCACCCGCTGGGCCAGCGGGTCGAGGAGCGACCGCTGGATCGCGCGCCGCAGCGGCCGCGCGCCGTACACTGGGTCGAAGCCGGACTCCGCCAGCAGATCCTTCGCCGCGTCCGCCACCTCCAGCTCGATCTTGCGCTCCGCCAACCGTGCCTGCACGTTCCGAAGCTGGATCTCGACGATCGCCCGTAGCTGGGCGTGATCGAGCGGATGGAAAACGACGATCTCGTCGATGCGGTTCAGGAACTCGGGCCGAAAGTGCGCCCGCACCGCCTCCAACGCCCGATCGCGCACGTTGGTCGGGTCACGCGCCGGCGCCTCCGCGATCCACTGGCTGCCGACGTTGCTCGTCATGATGACGACGCTGTTCTTGAAGTCGACCGTGCGCCCCTGGGCGTCCGTCAGTCGGCCGTCGTCCATGATCTGCAGCAGCACGTTGAGCACGTCCTGGTGCGCCTTCTCGATCTCGTCGAAGAGCACCACGCTGTACGGTCGGCGCCGAACCGCCTCGCTGAGCTGGCCCGCCTCCTCGTACCCGACATAGCCGGGCGGCGCGCCCACCAGGCGAGAGACAGTATGTCGCTCCTGGTACTCGGTCATGTCGATGCGGATCATCGCCTGCTCGTCGTCGAACAGCAGCTCGGCGAGGGCCCGGGCCGTCTCGGTCTTCCCGACGCCGGTCGGCCCGAGGAACAGGAAGGTGCCGAGCGGCCGATTCGGATCCTGCAGCCCGGCCCGCGCCCGCCGGATGGCGTTGGAGACCGCTGAGATCGCCTCGTCCTGGCCGACGATGCGCTCGTGGAGACGCTCCTCCAAGCCGAGGAGCTTCTGGACCTCCCCCTCCATGAGCCGCGAGACGGGGACACCCGTCCATCGGCTCACGACCTCCGCGACATCGTCCTCGGTCACCTCCTCATTGAGCAGCGCGCCCTCGCGATGCGCCTCGGCGAGGGCCTGCTCGCGCTCCTCGAGCTCCCGCTGCAGCGCGACGAGCTCTCCGTACTTCAGCTCCGCCGCACGGCTGTAGTTCGCCTCGCGCTCGGCCCGCTCGATCTCGACGTTCGTCCGCTCGAGCCGCTCCCGCAACTGGCGCATCGAGGCGACGGCCTCCTTCTCCCGCTCCCACTGGCCCCGCAGGCCGTTGGAGCGCTCCTTGAGGTCGGCCAGCTCCCGCTCGAGTCGATCAAGCCGCTCGCGGGAACCCGGGTCACTCTCCTTGCGTAGCGCCTCGCGCTCGATCTCGAGCTGCATGATAC
>WHTR01000090.1 GCA_009377635.1 Chloroflexota bacterium | reverse complement strand
GACCGCTACCCGAGGAGCGTGGACGAGCGCGGTGACCTGCTGGATGCAGGCGACTGGGAGCTGACTCCCACCGTGGTAAAACGGGGGGCCAGGATCGGCGCGAACGCAACCATTGTCTGCGGTGTAACCATTGGTGAAGATGCCATGGTGGGGGCGGGAAGCGTTGTGACCCGCGACGTACCGCCGACCGTGCTCGTCCGGGGAAATCCGGCCCGCGTGGCCGGTCCCGCGCCCCGGTAGCATGAGCGGTATCGGTGGCTCGCCCATCGACCCCGCACGTTCATCGGCCGACCACCTGCGGGATGAAGCCGTCGAGAGCTGAAGGACCCGAGATGCGCTGGCTGTCCCGCGCGGCGATGTAGGCCAGGGCGACCGAGAGGCCGACGAGAATCCAGAGGGTGGTGCTGCTGTCGAGGAGGTTGTGGAACGACGAGTCGACCGCGTAACGGACCAAGCCGCCAGCGCACCCCACCGCGAGTCCGCGGACCAAGAGGTCCTCGCTTCGCATGGCTCGGACGCAATTCAGCAGCGCGCCGATCATGACCGCGACGTACGGAATCAGGGCGAAGATGCCCCAGGATAGCCACACATTCAGGAAGTCGTTGTGCGGATCCTGGCCTTCCGTCAAGGCGGCACTTTCCGGTCCCGCGAGCCCGTTGGCGTATTGCGCGGCGAGATCCTCGAACGTCGTGTGCCCGACTCCGAGCCATGGATGGTCCAGAGCGATGTTCAGGTCTACTTCCCACAGCATCTCGTGGGTGGCTGCGCTCACGTCTTCGCCCGCACCGCGGTAGTACCGGTCCCCGATAATGCCTGTCCCCTCAAAGAGCTGGAATAGCAGCAGGCCGAGGACGACGGCGCCGATCCCGAAGACCCGGCGCAGACCGGGAACGAACAGCGCCATCGCCGCGATACCCGCCCCGATTCCGAGAACGGTGGACCGCGTGTAGCTGAAGTTGAGCGCGATCGCGATCAACAGCGTTGCGCCCACCAGGAGGAGCCGCGGGCGATCGGCGCGAATGGGACCGACCATCAGCAGGCCCAGCAGCGGCGTGAGCACGAAGGCCATGGAGTTGGCGAGGTCAACCGGGCTCCCAGCCAAACCCATCGATCGTCCGGACCACGCCTGCACGGTTGCGAGTGCCGCCCCATAGATCCCGGTGCCAGGGTCGTAGTGCTGCCAGATGGCAACCAACGCGGAAGTGATGCCGACAATGACGACGGACCAACTGACGACCGTGAGGTCACGCCGGGTCCGCACTGCAGCGGCGACCACGAGAAGGGTCACGAGCAGAACGCCCGTATACCGGAGATACGTGAAGACGTACGACGGGTCGGAGTGAAAGCCGTTTCCGAGTGTGACGGCCGCGAAGAACGCAGCGGCAGGAAGAAACACGGAGCGGCCGATAGCTCCCTCCCAGGGTCGGCGACCCAGGATCACCGGAATCGCCAGGAACAGCGTTGCGAGCGCCAGTGCGAGCCGCAGACTCATGCCGAGATCCGGAACGATGTAGCCGGGAAGCACGAGGTCCGTTGCCAGCAGCGGGACGACGATCCCGGCGCTGGTGTACAACCCGAGCGCGAAGGCACTGGCAATGCCGGCGAGCATGAGGGTCACCACAGGGCGATCAGCGTCCGCCCGCAACACCGAGACGGCGACTCCCACAAGCGCTCCCGGAATCAGAGCGACAGGCAGAGGAAAGCGGCGACCGGGCTCCGGAGACGCGGCTTGCCCGCGTCTCCCTCCTGTTGATCGCATCGAGGAGTCCGTTCGGGTCCACAAATGCGGGCCCGGCCGGGAACCCGCACGGCGCCCGGACGGCATCGCAGCGCGTCTCGCAGGTGCCCGGAGAGGAGGCCGTCTCTGCAAGGGCGGGCGGTGCATGATCATCCAGCCGAGAACAGCCGTCGCCGCCGCCCTTTGCGGCCGCCCGTGGAAGGCTCCCCTTCCGCCGGCGCGGCGAGAGCCGGGACGCTCCCCTGCGAGACATCCTGTCCGCTTGCGGCGCGATTGGACCGCCGTCGGCTGACCAACTCCATCAGATACGCGATCGCGAGAGCCGCCGCCACCGTTGCGCCACCCCCGACAATGAGCAGGGTTTTCAGGCCTCCGGCCGGGAGCGGCTCGGATGCGTCGCCGTACCGCTGCAGCGGGAGGCCCCCAGTGGGGCCCTGGATCTCAAGTTGGACGAAACTACGCGACAGGTCCGTGAGCTGCTGCCGGTACGCGTTGGCGAGGGCCGTCGCGAGTGCCGGGTCCAGAGGGGTCGGCGATTGCGCGATCGCGGTCTGGACCTCTGTCAGCTGCCGCCCGAGGTCCGAGATCCGCTGCTGGATCTGTTGCTCTTGCTGCCTGACGGTCTGATTCAACTGCGCCCGCAGCGCCGGATCCGAAACGAGGGCGTTTCCCTCAGGGGCGTTGAGGAGCTGCAGGGTGTGCACGTACACCTCTTGCTCCGCGCGTAGTTGCTGGCTCAGTTCATCCTGTCGCTGGTACAGCTCCGCTGTGGACAACTGCAGTCGCGTCGCCTCGATCTGCTCAGACAGCCGCTGTCTCGTCTGCTGGACCGCCGTGCCGGTACCGCCATTGACGCTGTCCACAAAGACAGTGGCCATCGTATCAGCCAAGGTTCGCGCGAGGTTCGGATCTTCGGCGTTCGCCGTGATCCGAATGATGTTCGCGGAGGTCGCTGCGCGAACCGCGAGGCGCCCGCTCTCGGCCATCTCGGTCAGCTCTCGGGAAGACACGCTGATCTGGCGTTGGCTAAGCGCTGCGCTGAGCAGGTCGAAGATCAGCGGCGTGCTCGCCTGAGCGGCGTAGTTCTGGGCGGCGGTCCGCACCTGACCGGGGGACCCCTGGCCTTCGCCAGAGGCGGTTGGGTTCGACGGGACGAGCACGGTGGCAGTGCTTACGTACGTCGTGGGGCCCAGCAGCGCGTACGCCGCGGTCGCGCCGATCCCGAGCAGGGTCACGAGCACGAGCACCCACCACCAGCGCGAGAGGAACTGAACGTAGGCGTTCGGCTCCGCCGGCGCCGGTTCGAGGTATCGTCTCATGCCGTTGCCTCTTCTCGCGACGGCGCTGAGGTAGAGCGATGTCCCTGACGATCTATTGTGGTTGTTCAGCAATGTTCTCCTCCATGCTCTGGTTGGGCGAGTCCGAACTCGATCTGGTGTTCCCAGCGCGGATCAGGCGCCGCTTCGGGCAAGCACAACCGGTACGGTTCGGCACAAGATGAGACAGTCTCGCAAGAACGACCGGGCCTGAACGTAGTCCAGATCGAGGGCCACCATCTCCTCGAAGGTCGTGGAGCTTCGGCCCTCGACTTGCCAGAGGCCGGTGATGCCCGGTTTCACGGCCAGTCGGACGAAATGCCTGTCCTGGTAGTAGTTCAGCTCGTAGCCAATTGGGGGTCGCGGACCGACGAGACTCATATCCCCTCGCAACACGTTCCAGAGCTGGGGAAGCTCATCGAGGCTCGTCCTCCGCAGCCACGCTCCAATTCTCGTCACCCTCGGGTCAGTGGTCAGCTTGTAGCGTGGTCCGTTCGCCGCGCTCTGCTCGACTTCGGCTCGTCCCTGAATGAACTGAGCAGCGTACGCCTGGTGAGGAGCCACCGGCGCGTTCGCGTACATCGTTCGAAGCTTTAACATCGTGAAGCGCGTGCCTCCCTGGCCGACGCGCTGCTGACGAAACAATATTGGACCGGGCGAGTCGAGCCGGACGGCTACTGCGCACGCGAGCAGCACGGGCGCCAAGCCCACGAGGCATAGAAGTGAGCCGATGATGTCCATGCCACGTTTGAGAACGACGTAGGAGGCCGGCGTCGCCTCGTTCTTGACCGTCGAATCGATCCGCGATGCGTACTGCATTGTGCTCCAGTGGAACCAGCCGGCACCGACAGATACATCGCCGGGCCGGACCCGGGGGTGCAGAGGCGTTCTCCCCTGCAAACTAACGTTACAACCCGGCCGCCGGGGGAATGGTCGCCGATCGGTAGATATTCGGTAGTGGTGCCAAGATTGGGTGGGCGCTGAGACGCGATATCAGCAGCTTCCGCGCCAGCTCACGCCAGGCCCACAGAATGGCGTGGCAAGCCTGGACTATTCATAAAGAGAACATGCACATCAGGGGCCTTAGGCAGGTTCGATTGGCGTGGGTCGCTGCGTGGCGAGGATCTTTTCTATGCGCTTGCCGTCCATGTCGATCACCTCGAACCGCCAGCTCGCCCATTCCACAGTATCCCCTGTCGTGGGAACCTTGCCCATAAGCGCGAACACCAACCCGCCCAGCGACTGGTAGTGTCCCCTATTCCCTCGTGGTGTCTCGGCGATACCGAGGCGCTCGGTCTCGTCTTCGATCGGCAGCAGCCCGTCTAAGAGCCAGGAGCCATCCGGCCGCTGAACCGGCCGGAGTTCGCGCCGCATGCCGAAGAGCGCCGCATCGCCCACGAGCGCCTCAATGAGATCACCGAGCGTGACCACTCCCTCAACATTCCCGCGCTCATTCACGGCCAGCGGAAGCTGCATCCCTGGCGTCTGGAAGACCTCGAAGAGCTTGAGTGCTGGCTGCCGGTCGAGAACGTAGACGGGCGGGGCAAGCGGAATAGTGCGAAGATTGGTTGCCTCCCCTTCGACGAGGCGGCGCCAGAGCTCCTTCACCGACACGATGCCGAGAACCGTATCGAGATCGCCCGCGCAAACGGGAAAGCACGTGTGCGCACTCGCGGCAATCTTGCGCCAGTTCTCCTCCGGGGGATCCTCCACATCGAGCCACACGACACGCGGTCGGGGCGTCATGAGCGCGGAGATCTGTTGATCGCCAAAGTCGAGGGCACTCTCCATCAGCTCCTGCTCAACGGGGTCAAACGCGCCGCTGTGGGCACCCTGGTGGATGAGGAGTTTGATCTCATCCTCGGAGACGTGTTCCTCCGACCGGGTGCGAACGCCCAGGAGGTGGAGCACCGCTTCACTGGACACCCCGAGCAGCCAGACCGCCGGCGCGGCAAGACGCGAGAGGAGATCCATCGGCCGAGCAATGCGGGCGGCGATCCGTTCCGGACTCGCGAGGGCTACCCGCTTCGGGACCAGCTCCCCAATGATGAGGGAGAGATATGTAATGCCGAGGACGACGAGCCCGAAGCTGAGGGGCTCGCGATACGGGGCGAAGATCGGAATGGCCCCCAAAAGCGCGTCGAGCTCCTCAGTCAGCGTGGCCCCACCAAAGGCGCCGGCAAGGATGCCGACACCAGTAATGCCAATCTGCACGGTGGAGAGAAATCGGCTTGGCTCATCCGCGAGTTTCAGGGCAGCTGTGGCTCCGGCGTCGCCGGTTTGTGCGCGTTGCTGGAGGCGGAGTTTGCGGGCAGAGATGACCGCCAACTCCGACATGGCGAGCAGCCCATTGAGGGTCAGGATCGCCAAGATAAGGAGCAGCTCGGTAGCTACGGCCGGCATCGGCCCAGCTCCTGATTGGTCCTATGGCAAGGGTGCGGAGGTTTGTCGCTATGTAGGCAAGCTTCTGTCACGTCCGAGATGCGTGACCATTGGGCATCCCACGCCTCAGGACTCGGATGTGAAGGACGGTTCCGCATCAGTTTCCTGCACGCGGACGAAAGCAATCCGACGGCCCTGAGCAATCGAAGCACTGACACCGGGCCACTCGCTGGCCGCACAGCGGCCGATCGTCCTAGTGCCGCTCCTCAGTTTTGGGCCTTACAATGTCCGGTACTTCCTGTGCTGCGCTCGTGCGGCCACCCACCAGGCTCTCTCGGAGGTCGCGCGCCAGCCGGATCACGGTGTCTCCGACCACGGTCAGTACCGCCCGGCGGCGCCCGTTGTGGAGCAGCAGCCCGAGCGTAAGGACCAGGTAGACCAGCGCGAACGCGAGTCGGGCACCCTGGTCGGGAAAGACGAGCTGGGCGGCGAAGAGCAGGAATAGAGTCGCGGCCCCAAGCAGCGAGAAGCGCAGAGTGGCGAGGAGAACCACAGCGAAGGCCGACTGGGCAGCGGTCAGCAGCACCTCCTCGGCCTGGCGTGCGTCAAGTGGCAAGGCGCCGAGGCCGCCAAGCCCGACGCTGTAGGCGACCGGCAATGTCCCGATCAGGAGCGTCCATTGGTTGATCTTCGATGATAGCAGCGCCCCCATCCCGACCAGCGCCTGGCCGCGCAGGGTAAAGATCGACGCGATCACGACCTCCGGCGCCTCGGAGGCGAGCGGCGCCAGCCACTGCACGAGAAGGAACTCGTCGATCCCCCAACCCTTGCCGCTTGCCAAGAGCCCCTCGGCGAACGGCTCGGCTGAGGCGAGAATCGCTGCGGCCGCGAAGAGGAACATTGTCGCCGTGGCGGCACGGCGCGGTCCGGCCGGCAGCCGCGCGATCAGCGCCGAGGGACCAACCAGGTGCGGCTCCTCTGCCTCTGCACGGGTCGTTGCCCAGAGGTACAGACCAAAGAGGGTGATCAACACCGCGCCGTCGAGCAGTGAGAGCGATCCCTTGAGCGGCAGCAGGAACGCATAGAGGGTGGCGAGCCCGAGAAAGGTCAGCTCCAGGCGGTGCTCCGGTCTCAGGCTGATGCCCCGCGCGCGCGTCCGGAGCCAGAAGAGCACCGCGATCAGCGGCCAACCAACCCCGACAAGCAGGCGGTTCGCGCCGGTCATATTCGCGGCCGCGTAGCTGGCGTACTCCGGGCGCTCGGCCGCGCTTTAGGCGAAGAACAGATCGACTGCGTACTCGGGCAGGACGGCGATCAGGGCCAGGATCGCGAGTGCAAATGCCTGTGCCAGGTCTTTCTGGGCGACCTCGACTCCCCATGAGAGGAGGAAGGCAGCGCCGAGAATTGCCAGGCCATACGCGGCGGCCTCGCTCACGGGATCAGCATGCGCACCGCTTACGCGAAGGGTCAGTCCGGGAAGCATGATCGCCAGGGCTGCCACGAGCCAAATGAGCTGTTTCAACGGTCCGCTTCCTCCAGGCTGAGAACCTCGATTCGGATCAATGGGCCGGAGCATCGGTTAGTGTGGCGAATCGCCTCTCGAGCGGTCGATCAGTGCTCGGTCGAGGGCAGCGCCTCGGCGGCGAGTCGTCGCTTCCCACTCGCTACCGGGCTCCGCGCAAGCAGCACGGAGCACGGGGCATCACGGGCCAGCCGCCGAGCGACACTGGCCGGCCACCCTCGGAGGAGCCTGCGCTCGGCGGGAACGGCGATGACGATCAGCGCGACGCCGAGCTCACGGGCCAGCCGATGGGCCTCCCTGACCGAATCGCCGAGGGCGAGTCGAAACTCGACCGCGACGGCGTCTGCGCGCATCGCCGCCGCCAGCCCGGCCATGCCGACCCAGGCACGCTGCTCCTGGTCGTTCCAGACCTCCCGAAGGGCACGCTGACGCTCCATCCGATAGGCCGCCGGCACGCCCGACGTGAGTGGCCACCAGCGCTCGAGGACGTCCAGAATCACCACCCGTCCCCAGGGCGGTGGCACGGCGGCCCGAAGCGCGGCAAGGGTGTCGGCCGGGCCAACGTCTTTGTGAAGAAGCAGTAACCAGTCCGCCATCTGTGACCTCCGCGCTTACATGTTCGCGCGGAGCCATGACGGGCCGATGAAGGGTCGATGAAGCGCGGATGAAGGTGACGGGGCTAGGATTCGGTGGGAAGGACAACGGTGAAACTGCTGCCCATGCCGGGCCGGCTCGAGACCCGCACGTCCCCGCTGTGGTCATCGGCCACTTGCCGGACGATGGCGAGTCCGAGCCCGCTCCCGCCCTGCGCCCGCGAGCGCGCCCGATCGACGCGGTAGAAGCGATCGAAGATCCGCGGCAGGTGCTCCGGCGGGATGCCAATGCCGGTGTCGGCCACGGTCAGCTCAGCGAGCTTGCCCTGGAGGCGGAGAGCGACAGTGACGCACCCCCCGGTCGGCGTATACCTGAGCGCGTTCTCAATAAGGTTCCAGACAAGCTCGGTCAGGCGGTCGCGATCTCCACGCACCGACACGGCCTCGTTGCCGCCCAGGATGAGGCTGTGCGAACCACTGTTCAGGCGCTGGGCACGCTCCCAGACCTCGGCAACGACCTCATCAAGCCGTGTCGGCCGGTGCTCGGCGACCTCACCCCCTTCGATCTCGACCAGGAGGAGCAGATCGGAGACAAGGTGTGCCATCCGCTCTACCTCCTCCGTCGCCTCGCGAGCCGCCTCCCGGCGCTCCTTCTGCGGCAAACCGAGCGCCAGGAGGTCCAGGTTGCCACGGATAATCATCAGCGGCCCGCGCAGTTCATGCGAGACGTCGGCGAGGAACTCCTGCTGGCGAACGACGCTTCGCTCGATGGCTGCAAGCATCTCATTGAAGGTCGTGACGAGTTCGCGAAGCTCGTCGTGTGCGGCCGGTTCGTCGATACGCTGATCGAACCGTCCGGTGCTGCTGATCCCTCGTCCCACCCGAATGACCTCAGCGATCGGGCCGAGCGCCCGCTGCGTGATCCACCAGCCCCCGACGAGTGCGGCCAGAGGAGCCCCGGTCGCGGCCAGCAGCAGCTGCTGCCGCATTCGCCGAAGCGTGGCGTCGACCACATGGAGCGACTCGCCGACCACTATGACCCCAATCGTCTCCTCACCGCTCACGACCGGCAGGGTCAGTACCCGCACGCGCTCGGCTTCGGCGTGCACCGTCTCATACGCTTCGCGGCCGGCCAGCCCGCCGCTGAGCAACTCTGGCGTCGCGGGCAGCTCGCCACCCCTCAGGTTGGGGGACACCGCTATCACGTTGCCCTCAAGATCGTGGATTCGAATGTAGATGCCGGGTGCAGCGAACTCCTCCTCCGGCGTCAGCTCGAGGAGCTCCCCGCCTACGTCTCCAGCGTCGAGTCGCTCGCCGGCGCTGGCGGCCAGCTCACGGGCGACGCCGCTGGCGCGAAGGCGCAGCGCCTCGTCGATCTCCTGCTGAAGGCTGCCCTCGATCGTGGTGATCAGGAAGAACTCGACTGCCGCGATGCTGCTCAGGAGAACGACGGCGAACCACAGGACGAGCCGCAGTCGGAGGGGAAGCTGGCTGAGTCGGACGAGGCCCATGGCTCAGTCCAGCCGGAGGCTGTATCCGACGCCGCGGACGGTCTGAATGATTCGGACCTCGCCGCCCGCCTCGAGCTTGTCGCGCAGGCGCATCACGTGCACGTCGATCGCGTTCGACTCGACCGGCGCGTCCGGCCCCAACACGTGCTCGAGGATGAGGTCACGCGTCAAGACCTGTCGCGAGTGGCGCAGGAACAGTTCCAGCAGGTCGTACTCGCGGGCCGTGAGCTCGATCAAGCGGCCGCCGCGCATTACCTCGCGCGAGCGGCGATCGAGCGTGAGGTCTGCGAACCGGAGCAGGTCGGCCTCGTCGCGCTGGCCGCGACGCAGCAACGCGCGAATGCGGGCCAGTAGCTCGTCGAAGGCAAACGGCTTAACCAAGTAATCGTCGGCGCCGGCGTCGAGGCCGGCCACGCGGTCCGCCACCCGACCCCTGGCCGTGAGCATGAGGACCGGCAGCGTGGGGTCAGCGCTGCGCAGGCGGCGACAGACCTCCTGGCCGTCGATGGCCGGGAGCATCACGTCCAAGACGACGAGATCGGGCGGGCAGTCTCGAGCCTCGGCAAGAGCTGCTTCTCCGTCAGCGGCCAGGCTGACGGTGTAGCCCGCGAAGGAAAGCCCACGCTTCATTAAGCTCAGCATATTGGGGTCGTCGTCAACTGTCAGGATGCGTGACTTCGACATGGTCGCTCCCGGAATCCGTCGGTCTCAACCAGAGCGCGGTGGACAAACAAAAACCTTCGGCCGCGCCCCAAGTGGGCACAGCCGAAGGTCTCTCTCTGCCTATCGAGACCGACGCCACCGGGCGTTTAGCCGTCTTGACGGTAGCGCACGCTGGGAGATACTCCCCCTCGGCACAGAAGAGTCTACTAGGTCTTGCGGCTCGCGCACCTCTCCAATGGACCTACGTTCGGTCGGCGGCGCCGCTCGCTGCCTCCAACTCCTCGTAGATGCGAATCGGCAAGTTGCCGCCACGGACGCATGTCCCGCCTCCCCGGAGGTCGAAGGTCCAACCATGTCGCGGGCAGATCAGCTTGCCCCCAAGGACACGTCCGAAGGACAGATCCTCTCCCGCGTGCGGGCAGTAGCGCTGGATGTCATACGCACGATTGCCGTCGACTACTCGGATGCGATCGGACTCTCCCTGCCTCATGGTCCGTTCGACCTCGGCGATGAGCGCCGGGTCTGCGCCGTACCGGAGAACGGCAAAGAGCGGCCAGTTGTACACATCGGGGTCGCAGCGCGCAGCGAATCGCAGGCTCAGGAGCAGGTTCTCCCAGGACTCTGTGCCATCGACGAGAAGACGAGCGATGGGCGCGGCGATGGCGAATTCGTAGTTCGGTGCCGGCGCGCGACCTGTTCCCATCTCGAAGTGGCCATCCCGCGTGTCAATCCAGACGATGCCTCCTCCCGGACCGGTGAGCTGGAACTGAACTACCGCGTCGATCTTGTTCCGCACGTACTGGCTCGCGCAGAAGAGGCTGCCGACGTGGTGAAGGAATTGCTCAGAAAAACCGTCGATCGGGTCAGGGAGGGAGGCCAAGTAGCTCCGGATCGATCCTGCCCGCCGCTCCCGATACGTTGCCAGCGCTCGCTCCTTATCATTGAACGCAAACGGCCGGTCCCTGACGCACGCGATGCCTCCTCCGCTGAGCGTCAGCAGATCTCCTGGAAGCAGGAGTTCGACATTGCCCCGAACGCGATCGGTGAGCTCCAGGATGACGTCGTGCTGATTATGAAAGATGCCATTCTCCTTGAAGTTCAGCCGGAAGGACGCTTCCTCTAGAAAGCAGGGCGGGCCGGCCGTCGGGAAGACGTATTTGGCGGCAACGGTGTTGGCAACATGCACGAAACTGTCGAGCATCTCACGTTTCATGCCCTGCGCGAGATGACGTTCGACCTCTCGTTCATACTGGTACGCGGACGGATACCACATCGCTCCAGAGAACTGAGCGAAGAGAAGATCGATGTCGAGTGCCTGCAGCCGGGAGAAGTACTCTTCGGGGATGTGACAGTCGTTCTTATTAAGGATTGTCCTTGGTCCTGCCTGAGCAAGCAGAAACGAATCGGCCTTGTAGCGCACCTGGTCCTGCACGACGGAGACGGAGAAGTTACGGCTGAGCGGCACCCACTCCCAATCGTGTACCTGGACGATGCGCGGGAAGCCCAGTCGGGAAAGCTCGTGCGCGAACGACTGGGACGCGAATTTGGCAATGATGACCGTGACGTGGTCCTTGGGGAAGCTGCGAAGGAAATCCCTGTCGAAATGGTCCTCGTGAGCATGGCTGATGTAGATGAAATCGGCATCTGTGAGCGCCTCGCGGTCGATGTGATCGTTCGGCGGAAACTGATGCCAGGAATGGAGGAATGCCCCGCCCTCGCTCAGCCACGGGTCACAGAGGAGGGAGGTATGGCCATACTGCAGCATGAAGCCCGCGTGACCGAGGAAGCGCAGGGAGCAGGTTTCGCCCGACAATGGTCCCTCCGACGAAGCACGTACACAATTCTCGCCGGCGGGCGTCCACTTGCTCGTCGAGAATGGGTTGAGAACGATTGGAGATGGCGCGTTCGAGTTGCGCTGCTATTCCCCAGGCGCCGGGTCGCGGAGGCGCAGGCGGTAGCCGACGCTGGGCACGGCCTCGATGTCGACGATGGGGCTGGTGAGGCCGACGTCGAGCTTCCTGCGGATGTGGCTGATGTGCGATTTGAGCA
>WHTR01000008.1 GCA_009377635.1 Chloroflexota bacterium | reverse complement strand
CGAGAGATCCTTCGTCGCTGCGCTCCTCAGGATGACGGGGCTTTGCGGCCGCGCCGCTAGACCCCCACCTCGAGGCGGTCGATGAAGAAGCGCGGCAGTCGAAGCCCCCGCATGCGGGCTTGCACCGCGGCGATGTCGTACGGGACCCGGCGCCACTCGAGCGTGCGCTGGTCTGAGTCGTAGATCAGGTACGCGGCCCGCGGGTCGCGGTCTCGGGGCTGGCCGACGCTCCCCGGGTTCGCGATGGCACGACGGCGATCGAGGGTATGCCGCTCGCCGGCCGCCATGTAGGAGCCGGCTGCCGTGCCCTTGGAATCCTCGAGGAACAGTGTCGGAATGTGGGTGTGGCCCACCAAGCAGAGCTGGGTCGCGAAGCAGTCGAAGCTGGCCAGCGCGGCGGCGGGGCTGAGGAGGTACTCCCAAACAGGCTCCCGAGGGGTGCCGTGGGCCAGTGTCACTCCGTGGATCTCACGCATTGGCACGAGCGACTTGAGGTAGGCGGCGGACTCCGCGCCGAGCTGTTGGGCTGTCCACTCCGTCATAGTCGCGGCGTCGGCGTTGAAATCCGCGGTCGAGATCGCTCCGATGGCGCCGAGGTCGTGGTTGCCGACGATGGCACTGACGCCGCGGTCTCGCTGGACGGCGATCACTTCGTTGGGCCAGGGCCCATAGCCGACGAAGTCGCCCAGGCACCAGAGGGCATCGACCCTGTCCATGTCGGCGAGCACGGCCTCGACGGCAAGGAGATTGCTGTGGGTGTCGCTCACAACGCCAATGCGCATTGCGCTCACGGAATGTTGCGTGTTCGTGCCCGGCCGTTGATCCGGAGCTACGCGATTATAGCCCGCGCTTCCGGGCCGTGTCCCGATGAGCCATTCGGGAACATCGGGCGCGCGTCAGCCGTTATCGGTAGTAAGGCGCCTCGTCGACAACAGGGCAGCCGACTGTACGCACCGACCTGCTCGGGAAGGGTCGGATGGTGGAATCGAGGTACGTACATGGCAATCGATACACTGGCGCTCATGCGCCTCGTCGGACCTCGCGTCGACGGGGTGTCCGAGCCGAAACACCTGAGCGACGAAGACGCCGAGGCGGTGCTCGACGCCTACTCCCAGGCCGTCGTGACCGTCGCTGATCGGCTGAGACCGTCGGTCGTCAATATCTCCGTGATGCGCCGCGGAACGGTTCGCACGCCGCGCGGACCGGAGCCGTTTGAGACGCCCGGCTCGGCGTCGGGAGTCATCATCGCGCCGGACGGCTACATTCTCACGAACAGCCACGTCGTCCACGGGGGGGCTCGGCCAGAGATTGCAACGTCTGACGGGCGTACGCTGCCCGCCCAGCTTGTGGGCGACGACCCTGCGACGGATCTTGCGGTCGTGCGCGTCAACGCGAACGGCCTGCAGGCGGCCGAGTTCGGTGACTCGAGCCGGCTGCGAGTCGGCCAGCTCGTCATTGCCATCGGGAACCCACTCGGCTTCCAGGCGACCGTCACCGCCGGCGTCGTGTCCGCGGTGGGCCGCTCGCTGCGGAGCCAAAGTGGTCGGCTCATCGAGAACATCATTCAGACCGACGCGGCTTTGAACCCCGGCAACTCCGGTGGACCGCTGGTCGACTCCCGCGGGCGCCTCGTCGGCGTCAACACTGCGGTGATTCAGGGCGCGCAGGGAATCTGCTTCGCTCTCCCGAGCAACACGGCCCGCTGGGTCGCAGGCCTCTTGATCAAAGACGGACGGGTCCAGCGCGCGTATCTGGGGATCGCGGGCGAGATGCGGCCACTTCACGCGCGGATCGCGCGGGATCACGGGTTGGGCACCACCTCTGGTGTGGGTGTCGTGCAGGTGATTCCCGGCAGCCCGGCCGATCGCGTGGGGATACGACCAGGTGACGTCATCGTCGCCCTCGACGAAGCCCCGGTGCGGGGAATCGACGACCTGCATCGCTACTTGAGTGGCGCGCCCATCGAGGAGACGGTGCGGGTGAGCCTCCTCCGCGACGGCCAGCGTCTCGATCTGGTGGCTGCACTGGCCCCTTCACCTGAATAGTTCTCCGCCTGGAGCGCACAGGTGACGCGACTATAATTCGAGACCGGGCGGTTGTGCCCGTGGGATCGAATCATGGCTGTGTCCAGCCTCGGTGAGTTCGGACTCATCGATCGGCTCGCAACGCTCCTCGGGCAGCCTCGCACGCCCGGTCTCCTGCTCGGAATCGGCGACGACGCCGCCGCGTGGACGCCGACGCCCGGAACACTTACCGTCGCGACGAGTGACGCACTCGTCGAAGGGGTGCACTTCGAGCTGTCGACCGCCAGCTGGGGGGATGTCGGCTGGAAGGCGCTTGCCGCGAATCTGAGCGACATCGCAGCCATGGGCTGCCGTCCGCGATACGCGCTCGTTGCCCTGGGTCTCTCGGGGAGCTGTGCGCTCGACGATGTCGATCAGCTCTATCGCGGTATGGCTGAGTGCGCTGCGGCGTTCCAGTGCTCCGTGGTCGGTGGAGACGTCGTCCGGGCGCCGTGCCTCATGCTGCAGGTGACCGTCGTCGGCGATTCACTGGCCCTGAACGAAACCGGCTCGGTCCGGCCGCTGCTGGAGCGGTCGACTGCGCATGTCGACGACGCTATCGCCGTCACCGGCCCGCTCGGCGGCTCGGCTGCCGGACTCCATCTGCTGAGGTCCGAGCCAGAGGCCAGAGCCAGGGAAGGAACCGTGGCGACCGATGTCTTGCTGTCCGTCCACCGTCGCCCCGTTCCTCGGGTCGCGGCAGGAACGATGCTCGTGGAGGCGGGTGTGCGGTGCGGTATCGACGTCAGCGACGGCCTCCTCGCTGACCTCGGCCACGTGTGTGAGCGCAGCGGTGTCGAGGCGGTGGTCGATACGGCGCGTGTGCCCGTCCACCGGGGAGCAACGGCTCGGTTCGGAGAGAGTGCTGTGGAGATGGCGCTGACCGGCGGGGAGGACTACGAGCTGATCTGCACAGCTCCCGACCACGTCGTTGGCCGAGCCTCAGCTCTCCTTGCCGAGCGGGGGGAGTCGCCGCTCGTCGTGATCGGGTCGATCGTTCCCGCGGCGGGCAACCGTCCACCCATCCGGCTCCGGACGGAGACCGGCGACTTGCTCCCGGTGAATCGGGGCGGGTATCAACACTTCTGATAGGGGGAGAGACGATGCAAGACGCGCCTTGGGTGGGCGGATCTCTCTTCGGACTCGAGGGAGCGAAGGACGGCATGCCTGAGCGTGTACGTGTGGAAACCCACGGCGAGGAGGAGACCCGTCAGCTGGGTGCTCACCTGAGCGCCGCCGTGCGGGCCGGCGATGTGCTCTTGCTCCTCGGTCACTTCGGCGCTGGCAAGACGACGCTGGTCCAGGGGATCGCGCGCGGGCTTGGCGTGGACCAGCCGGTGACGAGCCCTTCCTTCGTCATCGCGAGCGAGTATCAGGGGCGGATTCCCCTGTACCACATCGATCTGTACCGAGTTGAACAGATGGACGAGGTGACACTCGAGGCAATCGCCGAATATTTTGGCGGCGACGGGCTGTGCGTCGTCGAGTGGCCCGGCTCCGTGCCGGACGAGCTGGCGCACGGCGCCGTGCGCCTCGAGCTTGCAATAATGGGCGAGGAGGATCGCGGACTGACGCTCGAAGGGGCTCTTCCGCGGTTGCAGGCAGTTTTCGAGCGGTTCGGCGCCGGCCGGCTGGCCCAAACCGGACGCCACGGAGGGTGATCGCTTGAGTGTCGGCACGCTCCTCGCCATCGACACGGCCGGCGCCGCGGCGAGCGTGGCCGTGTATCGCGATCAGGTGCTGGCGGAGGTCTTCTGGCAGAGCGGCCGGCGGCATTCGGAGCAGATCCTCCCTGCGGTCGACCGTGCGCTCAGTCTCGCCGGAGTCGAAAAACGTACGCTGGCTGCCGTCGCCGTGGGCAGTGGACCGGGCTCGTACGCGGGATTGCGCGTCGGCGTGTCGACGGCCATGGCGCTGGCGCTGGCGCTCGAGATCGGTGTCGTCCAGGTGCCGACGCTCGACGTGATCGCCTGGAGCCAGGCCGCGGTCATTCCCGGGAAGGATCGTGGCGGACGATCCGTTCGGGCGGCGATTGACGTCGGGCGGGCCCACTACGCGACTGCACGCTTCCGTCGAGTGGGGCCCCATCTGGAGCATGAGACGCGCGTCGAGATGGTCAGGCTGGGGGAGCTGGTGGAGGTCGCCGCCGTCGAGCGCGCCCTTCTCGTCGTCGATCTCGAGCCGCAGGCGCGCGAACACATCGAGCGCCAGTACGGGGCGGAGATCGATCTGGCGTCGCCGGCGGCGAGCGCCCGGCGGGCTGGGTTCTTGGCAGAGCTGGCTGCCCTTAAGCTGCGCCACGGAGAGGCTCCCGCCTCGGTGGTCGAGCCGATCTATCTTCGACAAGGAGCTTGAGTCTGGTGACAGAGCGGGGAGATGTGGAGATGGAGAGACAGGGGGCGGAAGATTGCGTCGGCGCCTCATACCACGCCTCCGTTTCGTCGCCGTCGAGCAATGAAACGTTGCGGTACTTCATCGAGCCGATGCAGGTGCGCCACATCCCCGCAGTGTCAGCGATCGAACGAGAGTCCTTCCCGAGCGCCTGGCCGTCCTCGGCCTATCGACGCGAGATCCAGCGGAACCGGATGGCCTACTACATCGTGGCGAAGCGGTCGAGTGCTGCCAGGTCCCAGGGGCAGGACACACGGTTCCCTATCACGAGCGAGCAGCACGAGGACGGCGGGCTCTTCTGGCATCTGAAGAGCCTGCTCCGGAATGACGCTCGGCCGTTCTCGCGCGAGGAGGTGGGGGAGCTGGAGACCATTGTCGGGTACGCCGGGATGTGGGTCATGGTCGATGAGGCACACGTGACCACCATCGCGGTCGACCCAACATATCGGGGCGAGGGCATTGGAGAGCTGTTGCTGGTGGCGCTCCTGGACCGTTCTCAGGAGCTGCGGGCAGAGCAGGCGACGCTCGAGGTGCGAGTCTCCAACGCTGTCGCCCAGCAGCTGTACTGGAAGTACACGTTTCAGAACGCCGGTCTCCGCCGGCGGTACTACAGCGACGACGGCGAGGATGCCCTCATCATGACCACGAAGCCGCTCGCCTCGGCAGTGTTCCAAGAGGTGTTCGCGCACCACCGGCGGAAGCTCTTGGAGCGCCTCCGGACGGATTGACCGACATCGCGTGCGACGCGCGACAACTGCGTCACAGGTGCATATGGAAGAGCTGGGCAGGCGTCCCACACATCTCATGGCGCCAGAGACAAGGCGGAAACGTCAATGGCTGACACGCTAGCGCTTCTTGATGGCAACGCACTCCTGTACCGCGCGTTTCACGCCCTGCCGGCGTTGACGAGCCCCAAGGGCGAGCTGACGAACGCCGTCTACGGATTCATCATGATGCTCTTGCGCGGCGTTCAGGACCTGCATCCGACGCACGTCGCCGCGACGTTCGATACGCCGCAGCCGACCTTTCGCCACCAGCGATTCGAAGCGTACAAAGGCAACCGTGCCCCCATGCCGAGCGGGTTGGCCCCCCAGTTCCCCCGGGTATACGAGCTGCTCGAGGCGTTCCACATTCCTGTCTACCGGATTGATGGGCTGGAAGCCGACGATATTCTCGGCACGCTTGCGGAGCGCGCCAGCGTGTCCGGAATGGATGTGATCATCATCACGGGCGACACGGACGCGCTCCAGCTCGTGGGACCGAAGGTCCGCGTGCTCGTCCCGCGTCGCGGGTTGACGGATACCGTTCTGTACGACGAGGCCGCTGTCCGCGAGCGGTATGGGCTCGAGCCCGCGCAGCTCGCGGACTACCGTGCCCTGCGCGGAGACACGTCTGACAACATTCCGAGCGTGCCGGGCATCGGTGACAAGACGGCGGCGAAGCTGCTCGCCTCGTACCGCGACGTCGACGGAATCCTCCTGAATCTCGACAAGCTCCCGGCCAAGCTCGCCGAGCAGATGCGTTCCTACACCGACCAGATGAAGATGGCGCTGCACCTCGCGCAGATCGTGCGAGACGCGCCCATCGAGTTCGATCCGGGCGTGTGTGCGCTGCGTCCGCCGGACCGAGAGAGGACGCTCGCGTTATTCCACGAGCTGGGGTTCCGGAGCCTGATCGACCGTATCCCGCCGGCAGACGTCCGCAGCGATGCCTTCGAAGCCGGGGCGGGCGAGCAGCTCGCGACGCTGACTGCCGAGGGGGATCGCGATCGGACTCAGGGTCCCGACGACCGTGCCGCCGGGGCGGAAAACGTGCCCCAGCCGCTGCTGTTCGCGGTGAGCGACTCCCCGTCTGGAAGCGTGGCCAACGCTGTGGGTGCGGTGGTGCAGTCTCTGGACGAGCTCCGGAGTGTCGTGGATGAGCTTCGTGCCTCGGGCGGTCCGGTCAGCATCGTCCATGTGCTCGATCGGCCGGACGCGATGCGCGGAGCGCTCCTCAGCATCGCCTACGCCCGAACGAGCCCCACCCCCCAAGAGGATGGCGACCGGGAGGCTGGCCCGTTCTATGTCCCCTTCGGTGGAGCACCGGACGGTGGTGGACGTCCCCTCCCACTCGCTGAAGGGCTCGAGGCGATGCGCCCGCTCCTCGAGAGCCCGAACCTACCCAAGGCCAGTCAGAACACGAAACAGCTCACCGTCGTACTGGCGCGGTACGGGATCGTCCTGCAGGGAATCGAATTCGACTCAGGGCTGGCCGCCTACCTCGTGGAAACGTCGCAGCGGACGCTGACGCTCCAGGACCTGAGCTGGTCGCGGCTGAGCCGCGAGCTTCCGGGTCTGAAGTCGCTGACGGGAGACGGGCGCGCCAGCCGGCCCATAGAATCCGTGTCCATCGGACACCTGGGGATGCACATGTGTCGGGAGGTCGAGACCCTCGCCCAGGTGCAGCCGATTCTCGAGCGCGAGGTCGTGGAGGGCGGGCTCGACGACCTCTTTCGCCAGGTGGAGCTGCCGCTCGTCGCGGTGCTCGCGGCAATGGAGCGCGCGGGCGTCGGCGTGGACGTCCCCTACCTGATGGAGTTCAGCCGCGAGCTCCACGAACGGATCGCGGGCGTCGAGACAGCGACGTACGACGCGGTGGGCCATCAGCTCAACATCAATTCGTCGCAGCAGCTCGCGGCAGTCCTCTTCGACGAGCTGCACCTGCCAGCAGGGAGGCGCACCGCCACCGGTCGCGCCTCGACCGCTGCGGACGCGCTCTCCAGCTTGAGAGGTAGCCACCCGGTCGTCGACTTGATTCTCGAGCACCGGGAGATGACGAAGCTGAAGTCGACGTACGTCGATGCGCTCCCCCTCCTCGTGAATCCGGACACCGGTCGCATCCATACGACCTTCCACCAGACCGTCGCGGCCACGGGTCGGCTCTCGTCGACGGATCCAAACCTGCAGAACCTCCCGGTCCGAACGGAGCTGGGCCGCCGCGTGCGCCGGGCGTTCGTGGCGCCCGCGCCGGGCTGGAAGCTGCTCTCGGCCGACTACAGCCAGATCGAGCTGCGCATCCAGGCGCACCTGACCCGGGACCCCACGCTCCTCGAGGCGTTCCAGGCGGGAGAGGACGTGCATGCGGCGACTGCCGCGGAGCTGTTCGCGGTCCCGATCGACGCGGTCACGCGCGAACAGCGGGGCCTCGCAAAGACGGCGAACTTCGCCATCATCTACGGCATTAGCCCGTTTGGGTTCTCTGAACAGACCGGGATGCCGCAACAGCAGGCAGCCGAGTTCATTCGCCGGTACTTCGAGCGCTTTCGCGGTGTCGAGGAGTTCCAGAAGCGTCTCCTGCAGGAGGCGCGCTCCACGTGCGTCGTGACGACGCTACTCGGCCGAAAGCGCACGATCCCCGAGCTGCGCTCGCAGATTCACGGCGTGCGCGCTGCCGGCGAGCGCATGGCGATCAACGCGCCGGTGCAGGGTACGGCCAGCGATATCATCAAGGTCGCCATGGTTCGGCTCCACGACGACATGGCCGAGCGCGGCATGCGCGCGCGGCTGCTGCTGCAGGTCCACGACGAGCTGCTGTTCGAGGTTCCGGACGCGGAGCTGGAGATGCTGAAGGCGGTCGCGAAGGAGGTCATGGAGAACGCCGTAACCCTCTCGGTCCCGCTGGTCGTCGAGTTCCGTGCAGCGGAGAACTGGGGCGCCCTGTACTAGGGGCGCCGGAACGTGATGCGGCGGAAGGCCTCGGCGTACCCAAGGCCGTGCTCTTCGCCGACACGCTGCAGGCGCTCCCGAGCGAACTGGGTCATCCGCTCGAAGTCTGAGAACTGGCTCTGGTGGCAACGCAGGGCTTCGAGCTTGCAATCGACCGAGTCCGTGACGTCCACCCAGAAGTCCGGCGGGTTCGCGCCCCACAGGTAGAGTTCCGGCACGGTGTGCGGCTGGAGGCCCTCGGCGATCTGCTCCGGGTATTGGAGCGGACTCCGCGAGAAGGGGTAGACCGCGTCAACCGCTGCCGCTCCGGTCGCGCGGTGGTCCGCGTGGTTCACGAATCCGTTGGCGTTGATGATGGCGCTCGGGTCGTGCGTGAACACGGCGTCAGGGCGCCACGTCCGGATCCATCGGACGACGTCACCGCGAAGGTCCAGTCCGTACAGCAGCTCCCCGTCGCGCCGGGGAAGGATCGTCATCTCGGCGACACCGATGACGGCGGCGGCCGCGCGCTGCTCCGGCTCCCGGATGCGCGCGAGGTCCTCGGACGTGATGCCAAACGCGTCGCTCCCTTTGTCGCCGTTGCTGCAGACGAGGTAGTAGGCCGTAGCGCCCTGTCGAACCCACTTGGCGATCGTGCCGCCACATCCGAACTCAGCGTCGTCCGGATGGGCCGCCACGACCATGATGCGTTGGGGAATCGTCTCGGCCTGCTCGCTCATCCATCCCTCTCGCTTAAATGTAGTGCCCTTTTGTGCTGCCCGCCGGCACGTTCGCTAGGTAGGGCGCTGCGCGCTCTTCGAGCCCTCTATGGGCGTTCCCTCGTATGTCGCGAAGCACGTTGGTGTCTCCCAGAAGCGCACGCGCGATACGGGCATATCCTCGTCCGCGGCCACGTCATAGATCAATCGTGCCAGGCTCTCGGCCGTCGGATTGCGGTCCATAACGTAGACGGGCTCCTCGAGCCGCTCGAAGATAGGGACTATCGGGTCGTCCCGACGCAAGACCATCTTGTGGTCGAGGTGTTGGTCGACCCAGTCCTCGATCGCGCGCTTGAGAAGCGTGAAATCGGCCACCATGTCGCTTCCGTCGAGACGCTCTGCCGTCAGCTCGACCTCGACCCGCGCGTTGTGACCGTGCGGATGGGCACACTTCCCGTCGTATTCGAGGAGGCGGTGTCCGTAGGAAAACTGGATCTCCGTCGTCACTCGATACACGCGTTGCTCCTTCAGGCGATGAGGCATCCGCCGTCGACGGACAGGATGGCACCGGTGATGAAGTCCGATCCCTCCACTAAGAACGCGACGGCGGCAGCGATATCTTCCGGGGACCCCCAGTGGCCGAGGAGCGTTCCCACTCGGGCCTCCTCGATCTCCTCCGCGGGGAGGTCGGGGGGCGGGGAGATTGGCCCCGGCGCAATGGCGTTCACGCGGACCTTGGGCGCGAGCTCTCGCGCGAAGGCCTTGGTCATCGTAATGATGCCACCCTTTGCCGTCAGGTAGGGCAGATAGTCGACGTACGGCCGGTAAGCGGCCCAGTCCGTCACATTCACGATGGCGCCCGCCCCCACGTCTGCCATCCGGCGCCCGAACTCCAACGAGCACAAGAACGGGCCCTTCAGATTGACGGCGATCGAGTCGTCCCACTCCTGCTCCGTGAGTGTGTTCAGAGGGGTCCTCGGGTAGATCGAGGCATTGTTCACGAGCACGTCCACCTGGCCGAATGCAGCTCGCGCCTCTCTGCTCAACAGTGCGACATCGGCCGCCCGGGAGACGTCTGCCTGGACGGCCAGCGCGCCAGTGCCGAGACTGCCGAGCTCGTGCACGAGCTGCGCGGCGGGACCCGCCGACGACCGGTAGTTCACGACGACGTTCGCTCCACGCCGCGCCAGTTCCAAGCAGATCTGACTCCCAACACGCACGGCCCCGCCCGTTACCAGGGCCGTGCGTCCCTCCAGTTTCACCTCGTCCCTCTTCGACCCCGGGCTGTGATCTCGGCGTATCTGAATCGCTATCTTGCATGATCCGGCAGTCGTGAGTAAAGTACCGGCATCCCCGCATCAGTGCTCGCGTGGGGATCTGCGCGCGCACCGCGTGGCAACTGCCATGACCCTCGCATCACCGGGAGGGAAGTGACGACGGACATTAAGTCCTCGGCCGAGAGCTCCGTTTGCGTGCTCGCCAGCGGCGGCTTGGACAGCGCGGTGCTGACCTGGCTCATGCTCCAGGCTGATGCGGATGTGCAACCCGTCTACGTGCGTACGGGCATGGCCTGGGAGACCGTCGAGTACCTGTGGCTCCAGCGTTTCCTCGCAGCCATCTCCTCGCCTCGCCTTCGACCGGTGCAGGTCCTCACGTTTCCCCTCGAAGACGTCTACCGATCGCATTGGAGCGTCAGCGGCGTGGGGGCGCCAGGATTCGAGTCACCCGACGAAGCGGTCTTCCTGCCTGGCCGCAATGTGATCCTCATTGCGAAGACGGCGGTCTACTGCGCGATGAACCGCATCGGGCGCATCGCCATCGGCGTCCTTGACGGTAACCCGTTCCCCGATGCGACGGAGCCCTTCTTCGACTCGTTTGGTCGAGCGCTAAGCCTCGGGCTCGGCGTGCCGATCCGGGTCGAGCGACCACTGGCATCCAAGAGCAAGGTTGAGGTCCTGCGGGCAGGCGCGGCCCTGCCGCTCGAGCTCACATTCTCATGCATTCGGCCGGTCGACGAGCTGCACTGCGGGGACTGCAACAAGTGCGCGGAGCGCCAACGGGCCTTCCTCGATGCCGGCGTGCCCGATCGCACGCGCTACGCGTGCCGACGGGCAATCGTATGAGGCCGGACTGGCGACATTCAAGACAGCCTGCCTCACAATCTGCAGCGTCCACTCTGACAAACGACCATTGAATGGAGGATTCGGGTGGCAGCCCAGACAGTTTCGACTGACGAGCACGCGCCGGACTTCACGCTCCCATCGACCCAACACGGCGAGGTCTCGCTAAGCGGCCTGCGAGGTCGAAAGGTGATCATCGCGTTCTACCCGAGGGACGACACCCCTGGCTGAACGCGAGAGCTCACCGCCCTGCGGGCGGACTACGAGAAGATCCACGAGCTCGACGCGGAGATCCTCGCGATCAGCAACGATTCGATCGAGTCACACTGCAGCTTCGCGGAGAAGCTCGGCGGGCTCTCCTTCCCCCATCTGAGCGATGTGGATCTCCGCGTTACGCAGCTGTACGACGTCGTCAATGACCGAGGCACCGGTTGCCGGCGCGCGCTGTTCGTCGTCGATCGGGACGGCACCGCGCGCCATGTCAATCGTGCGTACAACGTGAGCGATGACGCGCAATACCGGGAGCTCTTTGAGGTCCTCGCGCGGATCTGAGGGGAGGACCCGATGCCAGACTCGCGTGCTCGCCGAGACCGCGGGCTCGAGCGGGATGAGGCGCTGGGCACGCAGTGGGCCACCGCGCTCCGCGCAGGCGCCTCGCTCGACGCCCTCTCGGCGGAGGTCGGCTCGATTCCACCGGCGCGCGCCGCGGCGGGGATTCGGGCCCTAGGCTCAATTGAGGACGCGCACTCGCTCACGCTGCTCACGGCCATCGCTCGCTCGCCGCATCGGGAGCTGGCGGAGGTAGCCGTGGAGACGCTCGGCAGAATCCCAACACCCGTGTCGGCGGCGGTGCTCGCCGAGATCGAGGGATCGGCAGCCGACAAGGCGGTGCAGAAAGCCGCGCGTCGCTCGCTCCACTGGCTCTCCAGCCAGGGAATCCGGGTGGAACCGTCTGAGCGTGCTGTGCCGTTGACGATCGCCACGCGCGAGGCCACGATCTATCGGGTGATCGCGAGCCCGATCGACGGGTCGGGCACGCGGTCGCTGTGGTTCGCGGCCGAGCGTCCGCGCGGCGGCATCTTCATGATCGCAGCGGCCGTCAACGACGTGCGGGGTCTCCTGGACCTCGCCGCGCGCGACACGACGAGGAAGCGCTTCGCCGAGCGAGAGGCGACACTGCGGGCAAACGACGTCGCGGCCTGGGTCGAGCTGCCGGTCGAGTACGCCAAGCAGCTCGTCAAGGAAGCGGTGGACAATGCGACGGAGGCCGGCGAACGTGTCCCGCCGAGCTATGCTCCGTGGGCTCAGCTCATCGGCCATCCAGCGGAGCCCTTTCCCGAGGCGCTGGTCTATCGAGAGATCCGGCCGGTCGAGGTGCTGCTGCATCCGACGCTCGAGCAGGAGACCGGCGAGCTGTTCTCCGAGCCGGAGGTGGAGCCGTGGTTCTTCCGGCCGGAGCGTGTCCGGACGTGGACGCGCCAGATCGCCGAACCCCCGTCCTCGCGCCTCATCGTCAGGCCCGAGAGCGAGCGGGAGCGCCAGGACCGCATCGTTCGAGAGGCGATCGCCGAGCTGCTCCCCCCTCGCGAGCTGCTGGGGTTGAAGCGACGCCTCGAGGAGACCGCGTACATCTTTCTACGGACCGAACGCGAGCAGGCGGCCCGCCGGGCCGTAGCCGCGGCGGCGACGGTGGAGGAGCGCCGGCCCCTTCGGCCAACGCATCCGTTCCTGCGAGTTCTGATGCTGCGCTCGGTGGCGATCGCACTCGAGGTCGACCGGTCGGAGATCGAGCCGGTCGGCCTCGCTCTGCTCCCGCGGTAGGGCTTGCGTCTCCTACAGGCACCCGCAGGTTCTTCGGACTGCGGCCTCAGGAGGAGCTGATGCATGCAGGCGACCAGAGCGACTGTGGGTGCTGTGCCGACGGCGAGTACGCGCTGATGATGGGCCGGTCATCGCCGGAAAAGTGCCTGCAGCGTGTCTCCGACGCGGAAGCCGCGCGCATACTCGGCCGCCGCTTCGGGAGTGAAGGCCCGTGGCTGAGCGACGAAAGCGGGAAGATCGTTGGCGGCGACAACGTTGGGCACCGCCAGGAGTTCGAGCAGGCTGCGGGTGACCGGGGGATTCGGAAGGAGAGCCTCCATCAAGGCCACGGCGAGGCGGATGAGTGACATAGGTGCACGGACGAACACCCGCCTCAGGCCGGCCGCCCGGAGAGCCCGTCGCTCGATCTCCTCCAGCGTAAGCACCTCCGGGCCGCCGAGTTCGAGCGATTTGCCCACGGTGGCCCCGTCCCGCAAGCAGGATTGCACAGCAACGGCCACATCCTCCACCCAGACCGGTTGGAAACGCGCCCGGCTGTCGCCGACGATGGGGAACACGACGGGGGTGACGAGCGCCAGACGGATAAAGGTGTTGGCAAACTCATCCTCCTGTCCCCAGAAAACGGATGGGCGAAGGATCGTCCAGTCCAGGGCGGCGGCGCGAACGTATGCCTCGCCGCGGCCTTTGGAGGCCAGAAACCGATATGGCAGAGCCGCGTCCGCCCCGAGCTGGGACAAGTGAACGAAGCGACGCACGCCGGCGGCTTGCGCCGCCTCGACCACGTGGCGGGTCCCTTCGGCGTTGATTGCCTCGTAGGAGGCGCGCTCTTTCTCGATGGCCACGGCGACGGTATGCACCACGGCCTGCGCCCCGACCATTGCCGGGGAGAGGGAATCGGGTCGGGTCACGTCGGCCTCGACCCATTCCACGGGCAAGCCGGCCAAACGCCGCTCCCGCTCGGCGCGTTCGCGATGGTAGACCATGGCGCGCACCTCCTGGCCGGCGCTCGCCAGGTGCCGAGTGATGTGACTGCCTAGGTGACCGGAGGCCCCGGTAATGAGGATGGTCATGGCCAGAACTTTTCGATGGGGTGGATTCGGATCACGCGCGCTCCTCTTTGCCTAGGGACGCGGACGGAAACTGTCATTCTGAGGCCGCAGGCCGAAGAATATCTGGTCATAACTGATCATGCTACGGCAGTTGACAGTCTTGGGAGATCCTTCGCTTCGCTCAGGATGACATTCCGGCTGCACTTCTAGGCCGCGCGCGCGGGGATCGGCAGATCGATCGCCAGCTTCGTCAGCGCTGCATCGACAATGGCGGCGGACCGCTCGTCGATATCGACGAGCGGTAGGCGCAGGCCGCCGCACGAGAAGCCGACTCGGGTGAGCGCGTACTTGAGCGGGATCGGGTTCGACGTCACGAACAGTGCCGCGAACAATGGCGACAGGTCGGCATGCACGCGCGCGGCGTCGTCGGGGCGCCCCGCCACCGCGGCGTCGATCAACCGCGCCATCTGGCGGCCCACGAGGTGGCTGGCGACGCTGACGACCCCGTATCCGCCGATCGCGAGGATCGGCAGGGTCTCATCATCGTTGCCGCTCCACACCCGGAAGCCCGGGCTGCTGTCCCGCACGATCCTCCCAATGGCCTCCAGGTTGCTGCTTGCCTCTTTGATGCCGACGATGTTGGGGATCTCGCTCAGGCGGATGGCCGTCTCGGGCGCCAGGTTCGTCGCCGTGCGGCTCGGCACGTTGTAGAGGATGATGGGCGCCTCGACCGCCTCCGCGATGGACCGGAAGTGGCGCTCGAGCCCGTCCTGCGGGGGCTTGTTGTACCAGGGGACCGTCCCCAGGATGGCGTCGACGCCGACGTCGACCGCCTCCTGACTGAGGCGGATGCTTTCGGATGTGTTGTTACTGCAGGTGCCCGCGATGATCGTTGCTCGGTCGCCAACGGCCGTGCTGACCTCACGGTAGAGACGGATCTTCTCGTCGTGCGTGAGCGTCGGCGCCTCACCCGTCGTGCCCGTCACAACGAGCCCGTCGGTGCCCGACGCGACGAGAGCCTCGGCCAGCTGGCCAGCACGTAGATTGTCTACGGAGCCATCGTCTCGGAACGGCGTGACCATCGCAGTCAGCAAACGTCCGAATGTCTTCGTCGGTCTCATCGGCGCACCCCCAGCATTGACGCGAGCTGATCGTGAAGAGGGTACAGGAGCCGTGTCTCTCGTGCCAGCCCCGCTCGCGTCGTCGGGCTGTACTACAGACATCCGTCCTGGATCAGCAGCTCGGCGACCTGGACGGCGTTGAGTGCGGCGCCCTTCCGGACGTTGTCGGACACGATCCACATCGCGATGCCATGCGGATGGGAGAGGTCCTTCCGTATGCGCCCGACGAACACCTCGTCCCGCCCTGCTGCGTGGATGGGCAGCGGGTACGCGCAGTTGGACGGGTCATCCACGATAGCCACGCCCGCGGCGCTGACCAGGATTCCTCGCACGTCCTCTGCGGACATCGGGTAGGTGAGCTCGACGTGCACGGCCTCGGCGTGGCCGACCGCGACCGGCACGCGCACGGTCGTCGCGGAGATGGCGATGTCGGGCGCGTGCATGATCTTGCGTGTCTCGTTGACGATCTTCATCTCCTCGCCAGAGTAGCCGTTGTCTCGGAACGACCCGATCTGCGGCAAGACGTTCATGGCGATCTGGTGCGGGTGGACGCGGACGAGGCTCGGGTCGACCGTGTACGAGGCGTCGTCATGGACGCCAGCATCCGAACGGCTCGCGCGGTATGCGCGCGTCTGGGCGTCGAGCTCCTCCAATGCAGCGATGCCGGCACCCGACACCGACTGGTACGAGTCGACGATGATCCGCGTGATGGGGTTCACGCGGTGGATAGGTGCGAGCGCAACGACCATCTGGATCGTGGAGCAGTTGGGTCCCGCGATGATGCCCTCATGCTCCCCCGCGTCGTCGGGGTTGACCTCCGGGACGACGAGCGGAACGCCGGTGTCCATGCGCCACGCGGCGCCGGCGTCGATCACCACCGCGCCGGCGCGCCCGGCGATGGGCGCCCACTGCCGGCTGATCTCCTCGTCTACACAGAAGAAGGCGAGATGGATGCCATCGAACATGTCCGGCCGAGCGGCACGGATCGGAATCGGCGTTCCGCGAAATGGGACCGCCTGCCCCTCCGACCGTTCCGAGGCCAGTGCCCTGAGCTCGCCAACTGGGAAGTGGCGCTCCTCGAGGAGACGAAGAAACGTTCGCCCGACGAGTCCGGATGCCCCGAGGATGCCGACGTTCAGGTTTCTCCCCACTAGGTGAGTCCCATCAGCCGGTCGAGGCCGTAGACGAGACCCACCTGCCCGCGGATGTGCTTCACGGCGAAGGCAACGCCCGGGACGAACGAGTCGCGGCCAATGGAATCGTGCCGGATCGTGAGCGATTGCCCCTGGCCGCCAAAGAGCACCTCGTGCGTCGCCACGTACCCCGGCAGCCGCACGCTGTGGATGTGCAGGTCCCGGTGCGCGCCGCCCCTGGCGCCCGGGACGACGTGTTTCGTCACGTGATCCCCCGCGAAGGGACGGTCCCGCGCGTCCCGCATCGCCTGAGCGATCATAATGGCCGTGCCGGAAGGGGCGTCGATCTTCTCGTCGTGGTGGATCTCGACGACCTCCGCAGAGTCGAAGAACCTGCTCGCGATCTTGGCGAACTGCATCAGCAGATTCGCGCCGACGGCGAAGTTGGGCGCGACGAGCGCGCCGACGTTCGCCTCGCGCGCGACGGAGTCGATCTTTGTCAGCTCCGTCTCGGTGAGGCCGGTCGTGCCGATGACCACCGGAAGCGATCGCGCGAGGGCGAACGCCGCGTTGTCTGCTGCGGCCTCGGCCGTCGTGAAGTCGACGAGGACGTCGGGCTGAACGATCTGCAGTAGGTCGCGCAGGGACAGTGTGATCGGGACGGTGGGAGGAGGGGCGGCGTCCACCGGGGGACGAGGATCGCATCCGCCGACAACATCGATCTCCGAGTCGCGGGCGAGCGCGAGAAGCAGCTCCTGCCCCATCCGACCACGGGCGCCGCAGATCGCGATGCGGACGCGCTCATCCCTCATCGTGGGTGATCCTCGATTACCCTCGCGTGCCCTCATCGCCATCCCGCGGCCGGCCGCCCTGGCTCGGCCGCGGGGGTCGGTCCGCCGGGCCAGATCGATACGGCCGGCTCGGCTCGCGACCACCTTCACGGTATCGGGGCTCAGCACCGCGTGGCGGCCCGCCCTCGCGGGGCCTCCCGCCGCCAAATGTGTTCCGCTGCGTGGGCCGGCCGGGCGTCACGCCCGCGGCTGGACCGAACCGCGGTCGGGCACCGTCCGTCTGGGGCGAGAGCAGCGCCCGGCGTGACAGGTTGATGCGTCCCTGCCGATCGATCTCGGTCACCAGCACGGTGAGCTCGTCGCCGACGTCTACCACGTCCTCGACGCGGCCAACGCGCTCTTCGGCGAGCTCCGAGATATGGACGAGCCCCTCCTTGCCGGGGAGGATCTCCACGAAGGCGCCGAACGCCATGAGGCGGGTGACCTTTCCGGTGTAGGCCGTTCCAACCTCGACCTCGCGGGTGAGCCCTTGGATCATGTCGATCGCCTTCTGTGCGTTCTCGGCATTGGTCGATCCGATGAGCACGGTGCCGTCATCCTCGATGTCGACGGTGCACTTCGTCTCCTCGATGATTCTGCGGATCGTCTTGCCGCCCGGTCCAATGACGTCTCGAATTCGGTCTGAGTTGACCGTAAGCTTCGTGATCCGCGGCGCGAAGGGAGACATCTGCGTGCGCGTCTCGCCGATGGCGTCGTGCATCTTTCCGAGGATGAACAGGCGGCCCTCGCGCGCCTGCGCCAGCGCTTCACGCATGATCTGCGGTGTGATGCCTCGGACCTTGATGTCCATCTGGAGTCCGCACACGCCCTGGGACGTGCCCGCGACCTTGAAGTCCATGTCGCCGAGAAAGTCCTCGACGCCCTGGATGTCGGTCAGAACGCGGTAGGCGCCGTCCTCACCGGTTACCAACCCCATGGCAACGCCACCCAACGGCGCGCGGATCGGAACACCGGCGTCCATCAGGGCGAGCGTTCCCGCACAGACGCTGCCCATGGAGGTCGATCCGTTGGAAGAGAGGACCTCTGCCACGAGCCGCACGGTGTACGGGAACACGTCCTCGTCGGGGATCACGGAGAGCAGCGATCGCTCGACGAGCGCCCCGTGCCCGATGTCCCGCCGCGAGGGTCCGCTCAGGCGCCGGACCTCACCCGTGCTGTAGGGCGGGAAGTTGTAGTGGTGCATGAACCGCTTCGACTCCTGGATGCCGAGACCATCGATGATCTGCTCGTCGCCGATCGTTCCCAGTGTCGCGACGCTGAGCACCTGCGTCTGACCGCGTGTGAAGACGGCCGACCCATGCGTCCGGGGCAGGACGCCGACTTCGCAGGTGATCGGGCGGATTTCACTCAGGGCTCGGCCGTCCGGGCGCAGCCCGCGGTCGAGAATGGCATTGCGGACGGTCTCCTTCTCGACGACGTCGAAGAGCTTGGCCGCCTCTTTTTCCGTATGGCCCCGGGCCACGAACTCCTGGAGCAGCGCTGTCCGGAGGGAGGCGACCGCCTCCTCGCGCTCGCTCTTCTCCGGTGTGAAGATCGCATCGCTGACCTTCGTACCGAGCCATGCCCGGACGTCCTCTTCGAGGCCGGGCGCCATCTGCGCGGTCGCGTACGACCGCTTCGGCCGGCCGAGTTCGGCCACCATGCGGTCCTGCAGCTTGATGATCTCCTGCATCGCCTGGTGCCCGAACTCGATCGCCTGGACGACGGTCTCTTCGGGTAGCTCCAGCGCGCCGGCCTCGACCATCATCACGGCGTCCGCCGTGCCGGCGAGAGCCAGGTCGAGCCTACTGTAGGTCAGTTCGGAGATGGTCGGGTTGATGACGAACTCGTCGCCGATGTAGCCGACGCGCACGGCAGCAACGGGCCCGTAGAAGGGGATATCCGAGATGGACAATGCAGCGGATGCCCCGATAATTGAGAGGTTCCCCGGGTCGTTCTGCTGGTCCGTGGAGAGAACGGTGATGATCACCTGGATCTCGTTCCGGTAATCCTTCGGGAAGAGGGGGCGGATCGGGCGGTCCGTCAGGCGAGCGGTGAGGATGCCCGTCTCGCTGGGGCGTCCTTCACGCTTGAAGAAACCGCCGGGGATCTTCCCGGCGGCGTACATCTTTTCCTCGTAGTCGACGGTGAGCGGGAGGAAGTCGACCCCTTCCCGCGGCGTGTGGGAACTGACGGCCGTGGCGAGAACAACCGTGTCCCCGTATTGCACGAGGACAGCGCCGTCCGCGAGCCCGGCGAGGCGGCCGGACTCCAGGGTGAGTGTTCGGCCGGCGAAGTCAATTGAGTAGGTGCTGACCATGTGTTTTCTCCTTATGTCACAGACGGCCACGCTCGTTGCTTACCCACGAGAGGCGGGGCGCAGACCCCGGACCGGGTAGCGTTCGGCAGCCCACGGTATCCATCGGACAGGGGACATGCCACGCCAGGGAGGGGGTACTACCGTCGCAGCCCGAGAGAGGTGATGAGCTGCCGATACCGTTCGTACTCCGTCCTCCTGAGATAGTTCAGGAGGCGGCGCCGTCTGCCGACCATCATGAGAAGCCCCCGACGCGACGCGTGGTCGTGGGAGTGCGCCCTGAGGTGCTCGATCATGTCCAGAATGCGGCGGGTGAGCATCGCTATCTGGACGTCTGACGATCCGGTGTCACTGGGGTGCAGGCGGTGCTTCTCGATGATGGTGCCCTTCGTATCAGGGGCAAGGGGCATTCGGGGAGACCCTCCACGCGCGCTCCGTCATGTCGGCGTGCCGCTGTGCGTTGGTTTCTTCTCCGTTTCTTGGCTTGGCTGCATTGTAGCACGGAGCCCGTGTTCCGGGCACGCTGCGTGCGCGGGCTCGTGCGCCTGCGTCCCGATCTTGACACCTTTGAGGTCCGGTGCCACAATCCCCCAACACGCGACGACCCGCATGCATCTGATCTGAAAAGTTCCTTTTTCATCCCCTCGTGGTGCCCTCAGCTATCGGAGCAGGAAAAACTTAGGAGGACGGAGTGATGGCCATCAAGGCAACCATCGACTGGGACAAGTGCGAGGGCAACGGCGTGTGTGCCCGCGTCGCGCCCGAGGTCTTCACGGTCGACGAGCAGGGCAACTCGGACGTCCTGCTTGAGGAAGTCCCTGCGAACCTCCGCGCGAATGCCTTGCTCGCCATGCGCCAGTGCCCCACACAGGCCATCACGGTCACCGAGGAGTAGGCTCGCCACGAGCAGACCGATGAGTGGCGGCCACCCCCTCCAACGGCCGGACCCGGGCAAGCTCGTACCTCGGGAGTTCGTCGGGCGCTGGGTCGGGCGCATGAGGCCAGGCGGAGAGTCGGAGCACGAGCGGTTCCTCGATGCGCTCCGGTCACCCGATGGCGCGGCGCTGCTCCGCAAGTGCAGCCTGACTGAGTACGCGCTGTATCAGCGCGGGCCTGAGATGGAGATCGTCTTCAGGTCGGAGAAGCCCACGATCATCGCAGGGTTCCTCCGCAACAAGCGGATGTGGCCGCCGTTCTGGGAGTTCACGGGGCCCGGCCAGAGCGATGTCCCCGCGGACAAGCCGCTCGTGTACCGGTGGACCCGTGGATGAGCCGTCCCCACCGGACCCATGTGCGAATCCCCCTCCCCCGCTGCTGATCAAGGCGGTGCATCAGTTCAACCGGCGGGAGTTCTTCGAGTGCCACGAAACCCTCGAGGCGCTGTGGAAGGCGGAGCCTGCCGCCGTCCGAGAGCTGTACCAGGGGGTCCTCCAGGTAGGCGTTGCCTTCCACCATCTGGGTCGCGGGAACGTCCGTGGGGCGAAGCTGATGCTGCAGCGCGGTATCGAGCATCTCCGACCGTTTCCGTCTGAGTGCCAGGGCATCCTCGTGGACCGGCTGGTCGAGGACGCCGAGGCGGCGGCGCGAGCTCTCCGCGAGCTCGAAGCAGGGGGCGCGGGAGCATTCGAGCCTCGATTGGTCCCCACGCTCCAGCTCAAGGTTGATGACTGAATGCCCTTGGAAGGCGTACGCCTGCGCGGCGTTCCGTCGTGATGGCTCGCAGCTTGCGCAGATGACGCAGAATCCGTCCTGGGATGGGATATAATCCGGGCGCGTGGGTGCGCGCACGACGGCGACGTAGCCAAGTGGTTAAGGCGGGAGTCTGCAAAACTCCTATGCGGCGGTTCGAATCCGCCCGTCGCCTCCCCCGTCAGCCGTGTTTCGTCACCCCGCTCCCCTGCTGCGGACGGAGGTAAGCAATGCCCATTATCGACGCCGATGCCCACGTCATCGAGACCGATCGCACCTGGGAGTACGTCGAGGAGGCTGATCGATCGTTCCGGCCGGTCGCGGTGGGGCCGGTCGGCGCGCTGGATCCCGACGGCGGCTACTGGCTCATCGACGGGAAGGTCCGTTCGCGCCAGGGCAACGTTGGGAAGATCTTCCCCAAGGAGTCACGGGAGCTGCTCGACGTGTCCGCCCGGCTCCGCCACATGGACGAGCTGGGAATCGACACCCAGGTTCTGTTCCCATCGATCCTGACCGCGTACACCGATCGGCCCGAGATCGAGCACGCCTTTTGCACGAGCTATAACCGTTGGATGGCTGACGCCTGGGGCCAGAGCGGCAATCGACTCCGGTGGGCCGCGATTCTCCCGCTCATGCGCATGGACCGGGCTCTCGACGAGCTCCGGTTCGCCAGGGATCACGGCGCGTGCGCGGTGTTCGTGCGCAGCATCGAGGGCGACCGACAGCTCATCGACCCGTCCTTCTTCCCCCTGTACGAAACGGCGATGAACCTGGACGTCCCGGTCTGCGTGCACGCCTCGGTCGGCAATGCGGCGCTCGATGCGATCCTCTCCCAGGGCCGCGACCAGGGGAACTTCCTGAAGTTCAAACTGACGGTCATCGGGGCGTTCCACCAGCTCGTGACCAATGGGGTGCCGGAGCAGTTCCCTCGGCTGCGGTTCGGGTTCATCGAGACGAGCTCCCAGTGGGTCCCGTACGTCGTCCACGACCTGCTCCGCCGGTTCAAGTGGAAGGGGTGGGAGATGGGCCCGGACCTCATGCGGAAGAATCGACTCTACGTTGCGTGCCAGACGGACGACGATCTCCCCTACGTACTCCAGTACGCCGGCGAGGACAATCTCGTTATCGGCACGGACTACGGCCACGCCGACACCGCGACCGAGATGAACGCGCTGGGCAACGTCCGGGAACGCACCGACGTGGATCCGCGGGTGATCCGGAAGATCCTCGACGACAACCCCCGCGCGCTGTACGGGCTGTAGCAGGGCCAGTCGCTGGACGCTGTGCTCCGGACACGTGCACGACGCTCGCGGCGCGGCCGGGCGCCCGTTGGCGAGGATTTGAACCTCCGACCTCTTGGCCCCGATATCTCCGGGCCTCGTTCTTGCCCCCCAGATCGTCCATCCGCGCCTGAGACGTCCGCCGGAGTCCAGCTCGGAGAGCCCTCCGGTCAGGGGTGATATTGGCCGGATTGGCAGCTCGTCGAGGACCGCCGGGCGCTGCGGGCTTCGGGGCACGGCGCGCTGGCAGACGAGCGGTGCATCGGCTGTTTCGGTTCTAGATCGTCGCTGGCGTCGCGGTGCGAGTGCGCGGGACAGGCCATTCTTGCTCGAAGACGAAATCGTTCTCGCCCAGAGAGAGCTCGCCGAGATTCGCGATCAGGCTTGTGCCCCCGGCCGGGAGCTCAATCCAGGCCTCCGAATTGCCGCACCGCCGGACAGCGTCACGGATGACCTCTGAATAGGTTGATCCACTTTCCTTAGCTCTGCGTCGGATCGTTTCGGCCTCTTCTGCCGAGAACCGCACGGTAATCGTCGCAGTCATCTCCCCGCGCCCCCGCGGTGTCGCAGCACCCTCCGTGGGCTCCCACACGTCCGGGTCATCCTTGTGCGCTTCATAGAACGCGGCTCGTTCGTTTTCGGTAGCCATTGCTATCTCCCCGGTCGCCAGCTGGTCTCACGTCGTTAACGCCTTTATGAATCGCTCGCCCCGCCAGACTCGATAACGCGCCCTCGTCTCCGGTGCTCTCCCCGCGCAGCGATTGGTCTCACCCGCCAACGCACATACGCCAGCAAGGTTACGAGCAAGAGCAAGACCGCAGTATACATAGCGTTACCTGGCTCTCCTCTCGCCACATGGAACACTGTCGCACTCCCGGTCACGATCATCAGGCCGGCGGCGGCCAGAGGAGTCAACCACGGCAGCACGCGTGTGACACTCGGCAGGATCACACCAATCGCCGCCAGGATTTCAGTCACGCCGATGAACATCCGGAAACCCGGCGCGAGCATCGCATTCATCTGGTCGACCATCTCTACTGGAGGCGCGACAAAAAGCAATCCATGGAACAGGAACTGGGCGGCGAGCAGTCCCTGAAGGACCCACAGAGCAACACTCCACAACATCAGCAGTACCTCCGTTCAATGATGCGTGATGCTAGCACAGGGTTAGCAACCTACCAAGAATCAGGGTGGTATGGGTACAGTTCCCCCGGGGCATTGAGCGGTGGTGGGCGGGATTACGGGTAGTTGTGGACCACCAGAGCCTAGATGGTGGATGACGGCAATTGCCGCGCGCCTATTATCGCCGATCTAACGGTGCTATGTTGATTCGGGCTGGGTCGCAGGAAAAGATAGGCATGGGGCACTGTACCAGCCCGAATCACGTGCTCTTCAGACCGATTTGCCGTGGTCGACAAAGTACCGTTAGAGCACGAGCTCCAGCCCCAACGCCGCGCGGCTCGTGGCGGGCCGAAGGGCATCGGGGGCCAAGCCGCGCGGCGCATCGGCAGGCGGGCGTTGAGCCGCGAGTTTTGGTTCTGACGAGTGAGCCGAGCGCTATTCCACGCGATCAGGTGCGCCCCGGACCGGTGCCGTGGGCCCTGGTCTGTTTGGATCTCGGCGAATCCAATTTCCACCTGATTCCCACCGTCCCTTTACGTCCCGTCAACGGGCAGCCGGCATCATGTAGCGATCGCAGAACCCTTACAGCGAAAGGAGCACGACCGTGCCACACGCGACACTGCCGGAACACAAGGGACAGCTCGTATCGGGCGCAAACGAGACACACGAGTGGGCATGGAACGTGATTGATCTGGTGGATCGGTCCTGGTGGGAGGAGACCGGCCACGGGCGCAAGCGGCAGGTGCACGCGCTCGTGGACCGGGCGTTGGCCCACGACCCGGCCCTGCATCTCCAGCTCTCGGACGCCGTCGTTACCCGCGAGACGAATATGCTCCGGTACGCCGCCCTCGTCGGCTACTGTCTGGGCCGAACCGCCCCGACTGGCGCCGAGGGGCAGGAGGCTTGGCTGGCCCAGGCGCTCACCATGGCCGGGGCGGGTGGTCTGCGGGAGCTGCTCCTCGAGGAGGAATAATCCCCATTGATACTGGCTCCGGCCGCTGAGCGTGGCGACCGGGGCCGGGTCCGTCCTTATGGGGTCGGGGAGAGAGGATTCGAACCTCCGACCTCTTGGTCCCGATCCAAGCGCGCCCTGTTCACGACCGTCCATGGGTGTACATCTCACCCCTGCGCTCCCGACTTATTGTCTACTACTGTCCACCGTGATACCCCGCTATCCATCGACGGGGGTGTCAGTTTGGGAATGCGGCGTGAAGAAACGCTCCGATTTCAGTAGCACCGGACACTCCCGCTCGTGTATCCGTAGTAGGATATCTCCGAGTAGTAGCACCGGACCGGACTGCTCACACGTGCGAGCAGACTACTGGTCGTTGCAGCCGCTGAAGCGAGCGCGCTATTCAGACTTGCGACCTGGGCTTTCAGTTGCTCGCGCTCTGTTCGTGCCGCGTCTCGCTCACCCACCACGGCATTGATTGCGTTCTGCCGCTCTGTGAGCTTCGCTTCCAGCTCACGCCCTTTGCTCGCCAGGGTGTTCCGTTCGGCAATCAAGCCGTCAACCAGCACCTTCTCCGTGGCGAGGAATGCCTCGTGCTCTGAGGCGGTCTCCTCGAGGAGGGCCTGCACATCGTCACGCTCCGACTTGGTAGCCGTGAGTGTGTCTCGCGCCTCGGTCAGCCGAGCGTCGGCGTCTGCTATCCGTCCCTCCAAGTCGGCGATGCGTCCGGCCTGCTGCGCGGCGCCCTGCTGGAGCGCGTCCCGTTCTGCGACGAGGCCGGCAGCCGGTGTGCAGGCGACGAGCGCGATGCTGATGAACACCGCCATGAGTGCAATGATGGCGCGTGGGGCGTTTCTCATGGCTAGTTCCCTTCTCCGCGTTTCGCGGTCATGGTTCCGATGCGGTGGATCCTGGGCGGGGGAGACTTCCTCCCCGCTTTAGACGCGGCTCAATCGCTGGCGCCCATGCGTACGACGAACGTGCCCGCGATTTTGTCGTGCAGGGTCCGCCGGTCCTTATCCCACAGTGCCCACAGCAGGTCGAGGATGCCGAAGATGCCGAGGGTGATACTTGAGAGCAGGGCCGGGATGAGGTACCGCGCGAAGAACATAGTGGGGAATCCAGCACGGGTACCGTCTGGTCGGACGCACACGAGGCCGATGGCTGCCTTGCCCGGCGTCTGGCCCCGGGACAGGAACACGAGCACACCGGCCAGGTACCCGAGAATGAGCATCGCCGCGACGAGGGGGCCGGCGTCGCCGGCCGCGAGGAACAGGAGGGCGATCGCGCCCGTCACGCCGGCGATGAGCCCGTCCAGTAGGTTGGCACCGAGGCGCCCTCCGATGCCGGCGAGGGTGTGCTCCGAGCGGGCGAGCATGGCGCTGCAGTCGATGCAGAACTGGCGGTCCAAGGGGTTCATCCGGCCACACCGGGCACAGGTCTGCGCTGTTGGCGCGAACAGTTGCGGTGCTGGCTGCTGGTACATGGCGAGTTCACTCCATGCGGTCATGTCTCACTCCTCATTATCCGAGAATACCGCTCGGTGGTCGTGCTCTTCTCGGTCATAATGGCATCCTCTGGGCAATGTCGGAATTCCGACTATCCCCATTCTCACTGTGCTAGGCGATAGGCTCGCTTCGGATACCCGCCCGGAGATTGCGCCACTGCCAGTTGATGGACGGTTGGTAGATGGGCTGGCAAGCCGCACACAGGGCGGTGGGCATACCCCGAGCCGCGTGCCCCGTCTGATGACCCAAGAGAGCAGGCGCGGGGTGAGCACCTCCGCCTCACCCGGACGACCGACCCGGCCACCGGGCGAGCGGACTTCGAGACGACGGATGCCTATCTCGCTGGACTCTCGACGGAAACGCTGCAGTACATCGAGCGGACGTCCCTGGCGCGTGTAGAGCGGTTACCGGAGCCCGCACGTGAGGTCATACGGGGTGCTCCAGGCGGCTCAGAATACGCATTCGCCCTACTTCGAGCTCAAGGAGCGCGCCTATGAGTCGCAGGGCGTATGGGACCCGTGGCTGGCGTCCACAGACGCGCAGCGGGTGCAGGCATTTGGACGGCTGAAGGATATGTCGGACGCCGCAGCCAGCGCGCACCGAACGAGGAGCAGACCGATGGTGGGTAGGTGTCAGTTGAACATTTGTCCCAGCTCGGTATATGCTGTGGGTGCTTGGAGCGACACCCGTGACTGTACAGGATAGTGTCTGGACGAATCGAGAGCTGCTGGAGCAGAACCGGCAGCGGCTTATGCGTGAACTGCGCGAGACCCTCCGGACGTACGAGGCTCGATACGAGTTGCCGTCTTCTGCCGTCCAGAATGCGCTGGCGGATGGGAGTCTCCGGGATACAGCCGAGGTCTGTGAATGGGTGATAGCGCTCCATACCCTCCAAGCTATTGAGCGCGAGCAGTAGACACGACTGGATCAGTTGGGACGCCTACCTAGCTGTCCACACCCGTCGTGTTCACGACTTCGAGCACTTCATCCTCGATGATCAGCTGCGCCATGACTTCACGGGCACTGCTGTCCGCTGGCATGGAACCCTGTACTGCCAGGGCGGAATAGAGATTCACGTCTCGAAGCGGCAAGAGGTCCGCAGACGGAGCGGCAGGCCCGAGGTGAGGACGGTGGAGTACAGCTACCACGTGCTTCGGCGCGAGGGCACGCGCACGGTGGACCTTGTCCGCTACGACAACATTCACGTCCATCAGCGGCATGCCGATGCCCACCACGAGCACCGGTACGATGAGCATGGGATTGAGACCGTCCCACCCAGGCACGTCGGGGAGGTCGGGTGGCCGACACTCGCGGATGTCATCGAATGGGCAAATGAACGGTGGGAGCGCTGGCGCGAGCAGCACCGATAGTCTCTGTCGACGTGGAAGGTCCATGAGTATAGTGCCCCCCAAAAACTGGACAGGTGGTGAAGTTAAGATTGCCGGGTCGGAGCAAGAGAAGGAGAGACCCGGTGCAGAGACAGCGACGACAACACAGTGCGGAGTTCAAGGCCAAGGTTGCCCTGGAGGCGATCCGGGGCCAGCCGACCAGGAACGTGGCATGCGCCCGGTGGACGGGCACCAGACGGTGGAAACGTCGCTCGCGGTGTGGCTCGAAGACGTGGTTCGCGAGTCGGTGCGCCCGGCAACCTATGGGCAGTACGAGTCCCTGAGTCGAGTGCACTTCATCCCGGGTCTTGGGCGTCATACACAGGGTGTCAGTTTGGGTGTCAACTTTCGGGGCCGCCGTCGGGTCCGGCGTTGCCTCGCTCATCGCCGCGGCAGCGACCGGGACGCAGATCGGCGTGGTCAACGCCCGTGTCGAGGGACTCGCGGGGGCCTCGGCGGGCCTCGTCGCAACCTTCGCGGGGACGTTGCCCCTCGGATACGCCTTCGCCGCTGGGATGGTTGCCGCCTTCAACCCGTGCGGGTTCGCGCTGCTCCCGGCGTACCTGGCGCTGTACGTCGGCGAGCGAGATCCCGCTCCGGTCACGGCCACGCGACTGCGCCAGCTCTCGCGTTCCATCCAGGTGAGCGCCATCGTGACGGTCGCGTTCGTTCTGCTATTCGCTTCGGTAGGGCTCATCCTCAACGTCACCGCCGGCGCGCTCGTTCGGCACATGGCGTGGGCTGGCCTGGCCGTCGGCGTGGGCATGCTCGTCGTTGGAGGCAGCCAGATCGCGGGCAGGACGCCGTACGTGCGCTGGGGAGAAGCCCTGGCGGCGCGATTCGGCCCCGCCGCGGGGAGGGCCGACCTCCGGGGGTTCTTCGCCTTCGGGCTCGTTTACGGGCTGGGATCGCTGAGCTGTACGCTGCCGGTGTTCCTCGCCGTCGTTGGCACGGCGTGGACTCTCGATGGCCCACTCGGAGCAACGGTCAACTACGCCTCCTATGCCGCGGGCATGGGCGTCGTGATCGGGGTCCTGACCATCGCGGCCGGTCTGCTGCGGGCGACTGTGCTCACGCACATGCGCGCCGTTGTCCGCACTGTTCACGTGGCCAGTGCCGTGCTCGTACTCGCGGCGGGCGCCTACATCATCTACTACTGGCTCACGATCGGTGGACTGCTCAGAGTGGTCGTCACGCAGTGAGCTGGGGCGCGTCCTCCTGGCGCGACGTGAGGAGGAATGTAAGCGCGGCTACCAGCCGCATCGCTACGCGATGCGGTTGATACGCCCGACGTTGCCGCCGGCGATCTTCGCTCGCTCGTCATATGGATCGCTCACCCGCACCCACCTTCTCCCCAGTCTCGGGCATCACCGACTCGCCAGACTCACCCCCGAGCACGTCGATGCGTTCCTGGCAGCGAAGCAGGCAGCGGGGCTTTCCGCCCGCACGGTGTTCCTCTTGCGGGCTACCTTCCGCACAGCGCTGGGGGTAGCCGTCCGGCGGGGCCAGCTCACCAGCAACGTGGCAAGTCTCTCCACTGTTCCGGTCGGTCCGCTGACCGGTACGGCCACCTGTTCGATGCCCGGCTGCGCAGGGTGGCGGAGCGGGCGCGGCTGGAGGCCAGGTTCGACGCGTTGTTCGCGACCCGGACCGGCTATCTGGCGCTGGACGACCGCATCGCCTTGACGCAGGCCAAAAAGCCCGGGCTGCTCCTGGTGCTCGTGCATCCGGAGCTGCCGTTGCACAACAACCCGGCGGAGCTGGCGCCGCGGGCTTCGGGGCGCGGCGCGCTGGCAGACGAGCAGTGCATCGGCTGTTCCGGTTCGAGCCAGCCCACAAGGTCCGCCCAAATACGCCGAAATGAGAACGCACCGAGCTTGACATTACCCCCCCCTCAGTACTACATTTCCACCAGCCTGGAATGTGTTGCAGGCCGTAACCGCATAGACCACCCCGGTGCCAACCGGGGCGGGTGCTTCTTGGATGTGTTGGGGGGGGCAATTGCCTCACGCGGTTCCTGGGTCCTCGTGGCTATTCCCCTCGCTGTCTCCGAATGCATGGCTGCCGCCCGGTATCTACGCACGCCGGAGGGGTGGACGGTCGACGTCGTTTAGCAGCCGGCGAGAACCAGTGGTTGGCCTGTCGATCCTTCTCTTGCACATTGTGCTGGTTGCAGTTCTACTTGCGGTGACGCCCCAGCATGCCATGGCCCATGAGCCTTGGTCGGTGGAGAACTGGGGGTACGTCTGGGTCTCGCCCAATGACTGTGTGTGGGACCATGCCTACCTGGATCACGGGTGGGGTGCAGGATACGTGTACTCCCGCGTGAGAGTAGATGGCAATGGCACGCCACCGGTCTTCTGCGGTTATGAGTGGGACGCAGCCCCTGGACATCTGGAGATTTCTCTGCAGCTCATATATTGGGATGGCGGTGGGTGGATAGGATGCGACTGGTCCGGGTATTTCTACAATGACACATGGGACCATGACATGGAGATCCGCTACCTCTACCCAGGCGAGCCGTGGTGTGGGCCGGGAGATTATGCGAACAAGACCTGGGGATACCACCTCACTGGCGATTGGAGGGGTGGTTCGACGTGGTCAGGGCCACATTATCTGCCGTCCTGAGGAGAGCTGCACAGGACGCTCTGCGTGTTAGTTGCATGGTAGTAATCCCATGGGAGAAGGGAGGAAACGAGCACCCATGATGCATAGTGGCCGTGAGAAGTTAGCCGCAGGTATCCTCGCCTTGATAGTCGTCAGCGCGCTCGCCGCGCTGAGCGCTTCGGCCGCGTTGGGCCAGGAGGATCGACGACTCCCATCCCCGCGACCGCCGTGGATCAACCCAGACGGTACGACAGATGTGGAGAAGATGCCTGACTGCATTCCGGTAGGTGGTCCGGACGGCAAGCGAATTCGCCATGCCGACGGCACTGAGGTATGCATCGAGTTTCGCGAGCGGTTCCAGCCACCAACCGGAGGTCCCTTTTCACGCGAGCACCTGAACGGGCCGGACGGTCCTGGCTTGGGCCGGCGCTACGACCCCGAATCCGGACAATGGTATAAGCCGTAGCCCAGGTACTCCAGATCCACCGCCACGCATCTTGTCCTCCCCGTCTCCGTCCAGCGCGGAGACGGGCAGCCCAGCGTGTAGACATCGTCGTCGGCGATGGAATCGACGGCGCATCGGTCGATGAGGAGGAGGACGAGTGGGCCTGCTCTGGCGGCTCGTGAGCGTGTTCTTCCTCGTCCGCGCGGCCAGACGTGGACCGAGGGGCATCACCGGCTACATGGCGAGGGGTGTCGGCAGGCGGGCGTTGAGCCGCGAGTTTTGGTTCTGACGAGTGAGCCGGCGCTGTAGTGGGGGAAGACATCCGCCCAACATCTTCGAAGGAGGAGCGGCGGTGATTCACATCGCCAGGTACCGTTGGAGGTCCCGGTAGAAGTTCTCATGCGAGCCAATGTCAATCAGTTCGACGCGGTTGTGCGCATCGTCGAAGTGATAGGCCAGTAGGAGTAGCTGCGGGCCAACCTTGAACTTGACGACGCGCACAGTAGACAATGCTCCTCGCTTCTGCTCTCCTAATAGTGGGTCATCGAGGATGCCACGTACCGCTTTGTCTATGGCCTCCCGAGCTTGGGCGTGGAAACGCTTCTTCAGCCTGCCGAATCGGGAAGTTGCAACGAGCTCACGAGCCGGCTGTGAACCGCGAGCTCCTTCAGACGGAATGGGTCACCCCCACTGATACGGCTCAACAAGGCCCGCCCGCAGCTCCTCCTGTCCCTCTAGAATCCCCTGAATCATGGACAGCGGCAGGTCTGGGTTGTCCTCCGCAATGAGCGCGATGTGGGCGTAGTGCTTGAGCTGGCCTGAGACCGAGCGGTGATGGGCGGAAGCTCTGGCCCGAATGAGGGCAAGAAACTCACCGTCCTCCTCGCCGAAGCGAACGGCGACCGGCGTGGTGTCCCTCTTCAACGTACGGGGCATGCGGCGCCTCCTCTCTAGGCGACTACAATGTAGCCAATCATATCAAGGCTTGTCAACCCTACTTGTCCACAAGCCCCCGCACCACCCCGCGAGGAAACGCGGGGTGCCGTAGCGAGTACCATCGCCCCTGCCAGGAAGGGGAGCTGGCGAATCTCAAGACGCATGCGCTGGCGGTGGGAGTAGGCACCCGAGGTTCCATCCAGCGGGATGGGCCCGCTATCATGAACGGGCTACCAAAGGGCGTCACCCAGCTTGCTGGCTCAGCCTGCCGCACAGATGGCCTGCAGCAACCGATGGCGGGTCGGGGAGAGAGGATTCGAACCTCCGACCTCTTGGTCCCGATCCAAGCGCGCTACCAGGCTGCGCCACTCCCCGGCGGAGGCGGAGGGATTCGAACCCCCGGACCCTTGCGGGTCAGCCGATTTCGAGTCGGCCGCACTAGTCCAGGCTATGCGACGCCTCCGTACGCATTCTACCCGAGTCGTGCGGGGGCAGACTACATGTGCTCCGGAGCGCGGACGCCGATCAGGCCGAGGGTTGTCGCCAGCATCGTCTGACACGCCGCGACGAGCTTCAGCCGTGCCCTGGTCAGGTCGAGGTCGTCGCTGATCACCCGGCAGTCCTTGTAGAAGGCGTGAAACGCGGTCGCCAGCTCCTGCGCGTAGTAGGGAAGCGTATGCGGAGCGAGCGCGAACGCCGCATCTGCCACGACCTCGGGCAGCGCGAGCATCTTCCTGATAAGGGCGAGCTCGGCTCCATGCGTGAGGAGTGACACGTCACCCGACGCGAACGCGGTCCCTTCCGCTCGCCGCATGATGCTGGCGATCCGCGCGTAGGCGTACTGCACGTAGTAGACGGGGTTGACGTCGGACTGCGCCTTTGCGAGGTCCAGATCGAAGTCCATCATCGCGTCGGGCGATCGCCCCAGCAGGAAGAACCGGATTGCGTCGGGCCCGACCTCGTCCAGGACCTCGCGAAGTGTGATGTACGACCCGGTCCGTTTGCCCATCGCGATCGGCCGGCCCTGGCGCACCAGGTTCACAAGCTGGTAGAGGAGTATGACCAGGCGTGATGGGTCCGCCTCCAGTGCCCCGACGACCGCCCTCATGCGGGGCACGTGTCCCTGGTGGTCCGCGCCCCACACGTCGATGGCGCGGTCGTAGCTGCGCCGGACGAGCTTGTCGTAGTGATAGGCGACATCCGACGCGAAGTATGTCGGCAGCCCATTGCTGCGGACCAGCACGTTGTCCTTGTCCTCGCCGAGGGAGGATGAGGTGAACCAGATGGCCCCCTCGCGTTCCACGACGTATCCGCGCTCGCGAAGGAACGCCAGGGCGCGGTCGACCAGCCCGTGGTCGTAGAGCCACTGCTCGTGGAACCAGCTATCAAACCGCACATTGAGGCGCTCGAGATCGTCGCGCACTCCTGCGAGAATGATCTCGACCCCGCGCCGACCGAGCTCCAGGAGCGCCTCGCCCTCGGGAATGTCCAGGAGGCGGCGTCCCTCCGTTGCGGCGATGGCCGCGGCGACGTCGCGCAGGTACTCGCCAGGATAGCCGTCTTCCGGTATGGGTATGTCCACCCCGAACTGCTCCGCGTACCTGGCGTAGAGGCTGGCATTGAAGGCGTCCATCCGTGAGCCAGCGTCGTTGACGTAGTACTCCCGCTCGACCTCATAGCCGGCCTGTTGCAGGACGCGCGCCAAGCTGTCGCCGAGGGCCGCTCCGCGCGCTGTCCCAACGTGCAGCGGGCCGGTCGGGTTGGCGCTCACGTACTCTACCTGCACGCGCCGACCGCGGCCGACGTCCGTGCTCGCAAACGCCGGCCCCGCCTCGAGGACGACGTCGACCTGTTGGGCGAGCCATTGCGGGGAGAGACGAATGTTGATGAAGCCGGGCGCGGCGACGTCCACCGCGGCGATCGATGGCGGAGGAGCCATGTGGGTGGCGATGGCGCCGGCGATGGCCATGGGCGACAGGCGCGCGGCGCGCGCCATCTTCAACGCGAGCGACGACGCGTAGTCCCCGTGCGCTTCGCTCGCTGGCCGCTCGACGGTGACCTCTGGGACGGCAACAGGCGGAAGCGCGTGATCCTCTTGCGCTCGCTGGACGGCGTCATCGATGAGCTGTCGAACTACCTCGCGAATCATGTCCTATTATGCCCGCTCACCCGCGGACGGGCTCATTCGACCGCAGCGGACGGGTCTTGACCCGTTCAACGTGGCGTTGTCTTCTTCACGGTCAGGCATTGCATTATCATCACCCAGGGTGGCTCAGCGCTCTGCGGGAAGGGTGACCGTGCCGGACGACCAGCGCCGCGTCTTCTCTGTTGTCGGGATGCTGCCGGAACCGGGCGGATACGCTGTCGCGAAGTTCAGCCGTTCGGCCCGCCCGTACAAGGAGTGGGCGATCGAGCTGACGCAGGAGGGCGCGAGCCGCTTCTACGAGCAGTTCTACTTCGCCTATGGTCACGCCTCGATTGCCGATCTGGCCCATCTGACCATGGTTGCTGAGAACATCTCGATCGTGGCCGCGGTCGAGGTTCTTGACGAGCCACTGGTCGACGCGCAGGAAAGCTCCACACGGTACCAGGACTTCAGCCGCCGGCGCTACTGCACGCCGCCCGAGATCGCCGCCTCTCCGCTGCTGGAACGCTACCGGCAGCACTGCGATCTTCTCTTCGATGCGTATCACGCCGCGCACCGCGCCGTTACCGAGCACTTCGAGCGGATCCACGCGAGTCGACGGCCAGCGGACCTTCCGGAAGACGAGTACCGGCGGATCCTGCGCGCCCGAGCGTTCGACGTCGCCCGCTATCTGCTGCCGTCCAGTACGTACACGGGGCTGGGCTACCTGTGCAGCGCCCGCACCCTGGAGCGGCAGATCGGGCGCCTGGCTGCGCACCCCCTCGCAGAGATGCGGGAGATCGCGGAGGAGCTTCGCCGAGCGACCACCGAGCCGGCGTACAACCCGCTCGCCATGCGGCTCGCCCCAGAGCTGGATGCATTCATGGCAAGCCACCGTGGACCCGACATGGAGGCATTCGTCGACAAGATGCGTGCGGCCACCTGGGATGGCGATCCTGCCGCTCCAACCCTCGTCCGCTACACGCAGCCGCGACGGTACGCGCAGGAGACGTACGAGTCGGCCCGGGAGCGGGGACGCTCGCTTCTGGGCGCCCTCCAGCCGGACGGCTCCCGAGGTGTGCAGCTCGTCGGCCCGACGTCGCCGCCGCTGGAGCTGGCTGCCACCCTGCTGTACCGCGTCACCGATCCGTCGTTGCGCCAGATTCTCGACGCGCTCGCAGCGATTCCCTCATCCGAGATCGACGCAATCGGCGCGCTCGCGAACGCCCGGCGGGGCCCCCACGACGAGCTGGTCCGCGAGGCCCGGGTTGGCTACCAGCTCATCTTCGACGTGTGCATGGACAACGGGGCGTTTCGGGACCTGCACCGCCACCGGAACTGTGTACAGGTGATCAAGGACTTTCATCCCACGTACGGATACGACGAGCCACCGCCTATCCGTGAAGCGGGCTTGCAGCACGCGTATCGCTCCGCGATGGATCGAGCGGGAGCGCTGGCGATCCGCCTGGACGAGCTGCAGCCCGGTCTGGGCCAGTACGTCCTGCCGCTCGCCTATCGACGGAGGGCGCTCTTCAAGATGGACGCGGCGGAGCTGGCCTACATTGCCGAGGTCCGAACCCGGCCCTCGGGCCACTTCTCGTATCGGGAGATCGCCCACCGTATGTACGCCGAGTTCCAGCAGCGCTACCCGTCCCTGGCCGCTCCCATCCGGATTACGGATCCCAGCATCGAGGATTTCTTCGAGCGCTAGGAGCGAAGAGGGTGCAGGCCACGGACAGCGAACGCGAGACCGGATCCGCGAGATGGCCACCGCGCACCCGATCCAGAGGCGATGCGCCCCTCGGATCGTGGGTCGCCCGTTCTCGCGCCTGGCGGCTCATGGCAGACCTGGAGGGAGCCGCTCCGCGCGTGCTGCTTACCACGATTGGGCTCGCCTCCGTCGCGATCTACTATCTCGGTTTCGCTCGGCCATACCCGGTCGAAGCTGGGCTCGCCCGGCCACTGACCGACTTCACGCAGCTTACGGGATCGTCGTTCTGGCCGACCGTGGCGCTCATTGTCGCCCTGGTCGCCCTCTTTGCCCTGTACCCGAGCGGGGTCTGGCTGTGCCACCGGCTGGAGCGTGTCCGACCAGTGGATGGCGCCGCGACGCATTCCAGCGGCTCCTCAGCGGCGCGCCGGAGGAGCCTTCGAGCAGCCTGGATCATCGTCGTGGGCTTCGGTGCCGTCGGCGCCCTCGTGCTGCTTCCCGCGTATCCGATATTCTCCCTGGACATCTTCTACTACATGTCGGCCGACCGAATCTGGAGCGTCTATCGCGAAAACCCGTTCGTCGTGCCGCCACTGCAGGCCGCTCACGACCCATTCTTTCCGTATGTCATGTGGGGACACTATGCCCTTCCATACGGCCCGCTCTGGCCCTGGATCAGCGCCGCCACGAGCCGCTTCGGGAGTGGCCAGATCATTCCGACCCTGCTCTCGTTCAAGGCGCTGGCCGTTCTCGGCTACGTGGCGTCGGTGTTCGCGCTGGCGTGGGCGTTGCGCCGGGTCCGTCCGGACCGGCAGCTCACCGGGACGTGCGTGTTCGCGTGGAACCCACTCGTCTTGCTGGAGCTGGCCGGGAACGGGCACAACGACGCCGTCGCACTCGTGCCGGCCGTTCTCGCGATGGGATTCTGGGCGCGGCGGACGAGCATTGCGGCAACGGCGGCGCTCATGGCGTCCTTCCTGATGAAGGCCACGGTAGTCGTCATCGCGCCGGCGCTTCTGTGGCCGAGCCTGCGGCGCGCCGTGGTGGAGCGGCGGATCCCCTGGTGGCTGCTGAGCCACGCGGTCCCGGCGCTCGTGCTGTACATCCTGGCCTGGCTGCCATTCTGGACAGACGATCGGCCGACGGGCTTCCTGCGGGAGGGCAATCAGTACTTCCAGAGCCTGACGTCACTGCTCGTTGCGGCGATACCGCTCATGTGGCAGGCGATAGGACTGCGGTTCATCCAGGTGGTGCTGATGGGCTTCTTTGTTGTCTTCTGTGTCTCGCAACTTCGGTCGCTCGCGGAGGAGGGGACTGCCGCACTTCGCGCTGTCTGGCGCATTATGCTGTTCTTCCTCCTGGTCGTCTCGCCCTTCTTCTCCGCTTGGTACGTGATCTGGTTGACCCTGATCGCGGCCCTCATCGCGGAACGCCGCGCGACCGTGCTCACGACGGCGCTCTGTGTGGGCAGCCTGGCGACGTACATGGTCCAGTTTGTCGTCCGTCCGCTCGCGGCCCCAACCCTTGGTCTGGCGCAGATCAACGCCCTGGGCCTGCTCACCGCTCTCGCCCCGTTCGTCGCGAGCTGGGTCGTTCTGCGGTGGCGGGACTCAGCCGCCAACGAGGTGACCGTTCCGGTGAAGGGCTCTTCGGGATGATGGCGAGCGAGGTACCCGGCCGCACCTACGCTCGGACGGGCTGGGGCGCCTCCGTGCCCGCGTCCGCGGACGCCATCGCCGGCGTGTGGGTCTGCACGGTCGGTGGGTCCGGGAGGACCTGCCAGAACTTCGGCAGGTAGCTATCCCAGTTCTCCAGGATCTTCTGGCCGCGCGCGCTCCCGGTCGCTGCGACGTGCGCCTCGATGAGGGCTCGGAGCCTGTCGGCGTCGTCCGGCCGACGGACCCGATCGCCATCGGAGATCCGCTCCAGCTCGACGAGCTCGGTGTTGACCTTGCCGGGGAAGTCGCCGACCTCGTCGAGCACGAAGGCGGTACCGGCCGACATGCCTGCCGCGAAGTTGCGTCCGACCGGCCCGAGGACCACAACCACACCACCCGTCATGTACTCGCAGCAGTGGTCGCCTGCCCCCTCGATGATCGCCGTAGCGCCGCTGTTTCGGACGGCGAATCGCTCGCCGGCCCTGCCCGCCGCGAACAGCTTGCCGTCCGTCGCGCCGTAGAGCACGGTGTTGCCCAGAATGATGTTCTCGTGGGCGACGAACCGGGCGTTTCTGGAGGGGAAGATCACGATCTCTCCGCCGCCCAGTCCCTTGCCGACGTAATCGTTCGCCTCGCCTTCCAGGATGAGCCGGAGGCCGCGAGCCAAAAACGCGCCGAAGCTCTGGCCTGCGCTGCCCTGCAGACGCACTTCTACCGTGCCGTCGGGCAGGCCTTCGCCGCCGCTCCGCCGCGCAACCTGATACGACAGCCGCGTGCCCACGGCGCGGTTGCTGTTGTCGATTCGGTACGCGAGGGAGAGCGGTCGCTGCGTGTCCCACGCCTCCGCCGCGTCCTCGGAGAGCCGGTCGAGGAAATGGTCCCTTGTCGGCGGGTCGTTGCGATCCTGGGCGCGCTTCAGGGCGCGGGTGAACGTCGGGTCCGGCGGCGTGAGGATGGCGCCCAGCTCCAGCTCGCCCGCACGAATGTTGGGCGCCTCGTGCACCTGCTCGACCATGTCCACGCGCCCGATGATCTCGTCGAGGCTCCGCACGCCGAGGTTGGCCAGGATCCCGCGAATCTCCGTCGCCAGGAAGACGAAGTAGTTCACCACCATCTCGGGCGTGCCGGCGAACTTCGCTCGCAGGTCGGCGCGTTGCGTAGCGACGCCAGTGGGACAGGTGTTTAAGTGGCATTGCCGGGCCATGTCGCAGCCGAGCGCGAGGACCGCCGACGTGCCGAACCCGAACTCCTCGGCGCCCAACATGGCCGCGATGACGACGTCGCGGCCGGTCTTCAGTCCACCGTCGGTGCGGAGCCGGACGCGGCCGCGGAGGTCGTTCAGAACGAGCACCTGCTGCGTTTCGGCCAGGCCGAGCTCCCACGGGCACCCGGCGTTCTTGATGGAGGAGAGGGGCGACGCCCCGGTCCCGCCGGAATCGCCCGAGACGAGGATGTAGTCGGCATAGGCCTTGGCCACGCCCGCGGCGATCGTCCCGACGCCTGCCTCGGACACGAGCTTCACGCCGACGTACGCGAGCGGGTTGCTCTGCTTCAAGTCATAGATGAGCTGCGCGAGGTCCTCGATGCTGTAGATGTCGTGGTGCGGGGGCGGCGAGATCAGCGGGATGCCCGGAACGGCGTGCCGCAGCCGCGCAATGAACGCGTTCACCTTGTGGCTCGGGAGCTGTCCCCCCTCGCCGGGCTTGGAGCCCTGGGCGATCTTGATCTCCAGCTCCTCGGCCTGCGAGAGGTACCACGGCGTGACGCCGAACCGGGCCGACGCCACCTGCTTGATCTTGTTGTGGGCTGCGATGCCGTTCCACGGGTGGATGTACCATTCGGGGTCCTCTCCGCCCTCGCCGCTGTTGCTTTTGGCGCCGAGCTGGTTCATGGCGATGGCGAGCGTCTGGACCGCCTCCGGGGAGAGCGCGCCAAGCGACATCGCCGTCGTGTAGAACCGGCGGCAGATCGCCTCGACGGGCTCGACCTGGTCGATGGGTATCGGGCTCCTCGGCTTGAACGCCATCAGGTCGCGGAGCTCCGCCGGCGCGTGCCGCTGCGTGAGCTCGACCCACTCCTGGTAGGCGGCCGAGTCCCCACTCTCGGTCGCCCGGTGCATGGCCCTCACGACTGAGGTGTTATAGCCATGGAATTCACCGTCGGCGCGGAAGCCGATGTACCCTACGTTCCGCAGTCCGGTGTGTCGACTGATGCGCCCGGTGTATTCGCCGAACGCATCGTGGTGCTTGCGCAGCACGTCCTCGGCGATCTCTCGGAGGCCAACCCCCGCGAGGCGGCTCGGCGTGCCGTGGAAGTAGCGGTCGATCACGTCGTGTTTGATGCCGATGGCCTCGAAGATCTGGGCTCCGCGGTACGCTGACAGCGTCGAGATCCCCATCTTGGACATGATCTTGAGAAGCCCTGCCTCGACGGCGGCGCGGAAGTTATCGACCGTCTTCTGAGGGTCGAGATTCTCCTTGCCGCGCTGGCCGCAGAAGCTCCTCACGGTCGCATAGGCGATGTACGGATAGACCGCACTCGCGCCGTACCCAACGAGGCATGCGAAGTGGTGGATGTCCCACGCATCGCCCGTCTCGACGATGATGTCCGCGCGCATCCGGAGTCCCTCGCGGATCAGACGTTGATGCACGGCGCTGGTCGCCAGCAGCATCGGCACAGGCGCACGGCGCGCGCCAATGCCTCGGTCCGAGAGGATGAGGAGCGCAGTCTCCCCGCGGACCGCGTCGACGGCAGCGTCGCACAGCTTCTCGAGGGCTGGCTCCAGGGCCGATGGACCGGCCGCCGGGTCGAAGTGGCATGGCAGCGCCTTGGATTTCAGATGCGCCTCGGGGAGCTGCTTGAGGTGCTCCAGCTCTCCGTCCATCAGAACCGGGCTCGCGAGCTCGACGAGGGCGGCGTGCTCCTCCGTTTCCTCCAGCATGCTGGGTCGGGCGCCGGCGTAGGTGTTGAGCGCCATGACGAGCTCTTCGCGGAGGGAGTCGATGGGCGGGTTCGTGACCTGCGCGAAGCGCTGCTTGAAATACGCGTAGAACGGGCGGGTGTGCGCCGACAGCACCGTGAGGGGCGTGTCGTCTCCCATGGAGAACACGGCGTCGTGTCCCTCGCTGCCCATGGGGTCCAGAATGAGGTCCACGTCCTCATGGGAATAGCCGAACGCCCGCTGCTGCGCGAGCAGATCCTCCTCCGCGTCGCCGGCGCCGTTCTTCGCGACGACAACGCCCGGGCCGTGCAGCCGCGCGAGCTTCCGCCGCAGCCACTGTCCGTACGGACGCTCGGAGGCGATCCGATGTTTGATATCCGAGTTACGGTAGACGCGCTTTTGGGCCGTATCAACGAGGAGCATCTCGCCCGGGGCGAGCCGACCCTTCTCGATCACGTGGGCGTCGTCCAGCTCGAGCACCCCGACCTCGGACGCGCTGATGACCAGGCCGTCGTCGGTGAACTTGTACCGAGAGGGACGCAGTCCATTCCGGTCCAGGCAGGCGCCGGCGACGACCCCGTCGGTGAACGCGATGGCCGCTGGCCCGTCCCACGGCTCCATCAGCATCGCGTGGTACTCGTAGAAGGCACGAAGGTCCGGGTTCATGTCCGGCATCTTCTCCCAGGCCTCTGGGATGAGCATCATCATGGCGTGGCCCGGGTTGCGCCCCGACTGCACCAGCAGCTCCAGCGCGTTATCCAGCATCGCAGAATCGCTGCCGTCTTCGTGGATCACGGGCTTGAGGGTATCGACGTCATCGCCCCAGATGTCGGAGCGGAGCTGCGCCTCTCGCGCGCGCATCCAGTTTCGGTTGCCCCACAGGGTGTTGATCTCTCCGTTGTGGGCGAGCATCCGGAAGGGCTGCGCGAGGAACCACGTGGGGAACGTATTGGTGCTGTAGCGCTGGTGAAAGACGACGATGGCAGACTCGAAGTCCGGATCGCGGAGGTCCGGGTAGAACTCGGCCATCTGCGGCGCGACGAACAGTCCCTTGTAGACCACGGTGCGAGAGGAGAAGGAGGGGACGTACAGGTCGTCGACACCCTCCTCGCGGGCGCGATTCTCGATCCACTTGCGCGTGAGGTACAGGCGCCGCTCGGCATCGACTTCAGAATAGGTGGGTGGCACCGCCACAAGGACCTGCTGGATGTCCGGCATGGTCCCGCGGGCCTTCTCGCCGAGCGCGTCCGGGTTCACGGGAACGGGGCGCCAGCCCCGCATCCGCATCCCGTGGCGCTCGACCGCTTCCTCGACGAGGGCGATGGATCGGTTCCTGGGTCCGACAGCCTGTGGGAGGAAGATCATCCCGACGGCCAGGCGCCAGTCGTCGGGGAAGGCGAGCCCGATGCGCGCGATCTCTCGCCGAATGAGGCGCTCGGGGATCTGCGCCACGATGCCAGCGCCATCGCCCGACTTCCCGTCCGCCGAGACCGCGCCGCGATGCGTCACGTTGACGACGGAGAGGATCGCCTTCTCCACGAGACCGTGCGTGCGCTCGCCGCCGACGTGCGCGACGAATCCGACGCCGCAGGCGTCATGTTCCATGCGCGGATCGTAGAGAGGCGGCGTCGGAAAGGGACCCACTAGATGCACATCCCCCACAGTGCTTCTCTGCTCCTGCGCGGCCTCACGTGCGCGCCCGTCACCGTCCGGCAACCAGCTCGCGCTCGCTTCTCCGCTGCGTAGGTTACCCCGTTTCCCGGGAACTCAACCCGCGCCGTTGCGGGGTGCGCTGTGTCTCGGCGCTTCGCGGCGCCTCGGGGAAGCGCCCACGCTTCGGGGCGCCGGCGCCGTCTTCGTCGATCCGGCGTCGCGTATAAAGAGGCGCGGCGGGTGAGGTGACGCACGGCCGCCACTGAGCCGCGCCGGGGCGGAGGCGTATGGGAGTCGAACCCACCCGTGACACCCTACAGTGCCACGCAACGGTTTTGAAGACCGCGAGACCCACCGGGACCCGTCCGCCCCCATAGCACTCACGCTATGCGTGGCATTATACAAGAACGTTACAGCCGTCGAGACATACCGGGACGCCTCGAACGGGGGCGGCACCGGCGTCGGGGAGCTCGCCATGTTCGTCGCCGTGACCCGCGTTGAGCTGCACATTCCGGCCGCGTCGCTCAAGGAGAAGCGGGCGGTCGTCCAGTCGGCGATCGCCCGCATTCGCAACCAGTTCCGAGTGGCCATCGCCGAGGTCGACTTCCAGGAGCAGCGAAACATGGCAGCGCTGGGTATGGCGACCGTGTCGAGCGACGCGGGTCGCGCACGGGAGGTGCTGGAGGACGCGGTCCACTTTCTCGAGCGCACGCGTTTGGATGCAGACATCGGGGTTGTCGAGTTCGACGTGGTCGCGGCGTTCTGAGCCGCTGCGCGTTCACGGACGGAATCGCCCGGACCTCCAGGTAAAATGGTACAGATCTCCAGGCACAATCGTGGGGCGTTGGCGCCCGCGAGGGGGCTCTGTGTGACCGGCATCGTCCTCCCAATCGACCCCATCATCGTTCAGGTAGGGCTATTCGTGCTTCGCTGGTACGGACTCTTGATCGCCGTTGCAATCGTCGCCGGCATCTCCGTCGGCGCCAGAGAGGCGGAGCGACGGGGTGTGGAACATGCCCAGGCGATCACACTTGCCCTGTGGGCCGTGCCGGTGGGGCTCGTCTTCGCGCGGCTGTTTCATGTCATCGACGCGCTCCCGTACTACCTCGTCAGTCCCCAGGATGTGGTGGCAATCGAGGATGGCGGCATGGCGATCTCGGGCGGACTCATCGGGGGTGTCATGGCTGGCGTGGTCTATGCCAGAACGAAGTCGCTTCCGATCGTGAAGCTTGCCGACGCCGCGGCACCGGGCATGATCCTCGGCCAGGCCATCGGTCGGGTCGGCTGCGTCCTCAACGGCGCACACCAGGGGCTTCCCGCCAGCCTCTCGTGGGCAACGATGTACACGAACCCCAACACGCTGGTGCCCGACTTCGGCGTGCCACGGCACCCGACGCAGGCGTACGAAGGCATCTACGATCTCGCCGTCTTCGGATTCCTCTGGTGGCTCCGCACGCGGACGGCGGTCGAGGGGCTGCTGTTCTGGGTCTATGCGACCCTATACGCGACCGGGCGGTTCTGGATCTCGTTCCTCCGTCTCGATGCGGAGCTCCTCTTCGGGCTGAAGCAAGCGCAGGTCGTAAGCCTGGTCACCCTCATCGTCGGTGTGCCCATCATCCTCACCCTCCTCATCCGTTCTGCGCACACCACCCCCTCGCAGCACGAACCGGCGCGGGTGGTCTGACGAGATGCGATGCGCCGGGTACCATGGGTGATGTCGTCGCTGCCCCACCCGTTGTCGGTTTCGTCCGGCCCCTGGCGATCGCCGTCTTCGCGTTGGCTCTCCCGGTGCTGCTCGCGACCAGTGCTGTTCGGTGGGTTACGCTGGACGAGGGGTTCTACATGCAGGAGTTCGCCAGATACCGCGTCGGAGACGTCACGGGGCTGTCGGCGGACGAGCTCCAACGGGTCGCCCAGGCGTTCATTGCGTATTTCCAGGCCGAGCCTGGGCGCCTCGACATCACGGTGCGTCCCTCAGGCGCACCGGCGCCTCTCCTGAATGCGCGCGAGATCCAGCACATGGTCGACGTCCAGGGTCTCATGCAGGCCGTCTTCCGGATCTGGACCGTGGCCATCGCAGCTCTCGCATTGAGCGCCGTTATCATCGTCGCCGCGGAGCCATCCACGACGCTTCCTGCGCTTGCCCGGGCAGGGGCCATCGGCGGCGGGATAAGTGTCCTCCTCGTAGGCGCCCTCGGCCTGACGGCCCTCATGGACTTCGGTCAGCTCTTTTTGCGGTTTCATCTGGTGAGCTTCACCAACGAGCTCTGGCTCCTTGACCCGGCCCGCGATCGCCTGATCCAACTCTTCCCCCAGGGATTCTTCTTCGATGCGGCAATCCGCATCGCCGCGGTGACGGTTTCGGCGGCTGCGCTCGTCTTTGCCCTCAGCCTGGCCGCACTGCGCATCCGCATATGATGGGTCGTGCGCGGCTCGGAGCATGTGACGCACCGGCAGGCGGGAATGACACGGATGGGGAGCGTCGTCGCCAATGACGGCCCGCTGGCTTGTTGAGATCGAGGCGCTGCTCATCGACCTCGACGGCGTCGTGCATCGAGGGGATGCGCCGCTGCCGGGTGCGAGAGACGTCGTTCCTGTCCTCACGGACCTCGGGATCCGATTCGCCTTCGTGACGAACAACGCGACCCTCTCTCCGGAGGAGTACGCGGCGAAGCTCGCGTCAATAGGAATCGTCGTCGACGCACGAACGATCGTCACGAGTGCGGAGGCCACAGCCACTTATCTGAGAGAGGTGGCGGAACCCGACGCTACCGTGTACGTGGTCGGCGAGGACGGGCTCCACACGGCCCTCGCGCGAGCGGGATTCCGGGTCAACGAGGTCGACCCCACGTACGTCGTTGCGGCGCTTGACCGGCGCCTGACGTATCTGCGCCTCGCGACGGCATGCCTCGCCATTCAGCGGGGCGCCCAGTTCATCGCGACCAACGCCGACCACGCCTATCCCGTCGAAGAGGGGCTGTGGCCCGGAGCCGGCGCAATCGTGGCCGCGATCTCGACCGCCACTGGCGTGGCCCCGCTTGTTATCGGCAAGCCCCAGCCTACCCTGCTGCAGGTGGCGCTCGGCCGGCTGGGCGCGAAGCCCGGGCGTGCCGCGATCATCGGCGACCAGATCGCCACCGACATACGTGCCGGCCGGGCCGCGGGGTTGGCGACGATCCTGCTCGAGGCTGATCTCGCCCAGCCGAGCGGCGACGTCAACCCCGATCTGCGGGTGCAGAGCTTGGCGGAGCTCCTAAGCATCCTCGAAGCGGCGCGCCGCTGAGCTGCGTGCCCGTCTCCGCTGACGCCGCCCGCCGAGGCGTTGCCAGCCTCATGCTCGGGTGGGAGCGGTGGGTCTCGCCGAAGAGTCGGACGGCGACAAGCCCGAGATACGTGTGTCAATCATGTCGAGCCTTCCTTGGCTCACCCTTCACCTCGGTAGTCGAGTCCCCAGACGCTTGCGAGCGCGTCGCGCCCGAGTGCGAGCCCTCCGGCGGTCTCGAAGTGGACCTCCTGTGTGCAGACGTGCTGCAGTGCGGTGCGCGCGTCGCGTAGGCAACGGTCGAGCGCGCCGGTTGCGTACACGGAGCTGGCGCCCGCCGCCGTGTACAGCATGTCGATCGCCGCATGGGCGGAGTGCCCGGCGTGGGCAGCGGCGAGCCAGAGATCGCCCCGATTGGCGAGCGTGGGCGCGTGACCAGCTTCAACCCGCTCCCAAAGGGTTTGCAGGGCCGTTTCGACGTACACACGCGCCGAGGCCTGGAGCGCCTTCGCCTCACCCAGGGTCGCCTGGGCCGTCGGCTTGTCCGCGAGGACGGTCTGCGTCATGGTCGGAATTTTCGACGTCGCGAGCTCGACAAAGGCGTCGATTGCGTGTCGCGCGATCCCGAGCTGTACGGCAGCGATAAAAGTGGCGAACATCGCGACTGGCGGCATCCGGTACAACGGTCCGTGCTCGCTGGGAGGTTCCTGGAACCACAGCGTGCGGTGCTCTGGCACAAAGATGTCCAGCACCTCGTAGTCGTGACTCGCGGTGCCGCGAAGCCCCGTCGACTCCCACGTGTCAATCACCTCGGCCTCAGCCGCTGGGAAGAAAAACTCGCGCATCCGCGGCCTGCCGTTGGGCTCCATGATCGGCTCGCCGTTGCGCATGATCATCGCGCCCGTGATGTACCACGTGGCGTGACTCGATCCGCTGGCCAGCTCCCAGCGGCCGCTGACTCGGTGGCCACCCTCGACTTCGAGAGCCACGCCTTTGTCTGGCCGGAAGTTCCCTGCCGAAATCGTCGAGGGATCGCCGAGGATCTCGTGCGCGCCCTGCGGCGGAAGCATGCCGCCGAAAACCTCGTAGCAGCCGCCGATCATCGTGCACCAGCCGGCCGACCCGTCGGCGTACGAGACCTCCTCGACGACGCGTAGGAAGCTGAGCGGGTCGGACTCGGCCCCGCCCAGCGCGCCCGCCATCGCTTGATCCAGGAGTACGGTCCCTTCTTCGATCTTGCCCAACAAGACGAGTGCGCCGCCGAGCTGGCTGAGGGCGCAGAGCTCCAGGTCGGCGTCGGGGAAACGGCGCGCGAGCTCGATCGCCTCGCGCGCAAATGCCTCTCCCGCCCGCGGATCGCCGCCAGTGTTGGCCAGCTCAGCTCGACCGAGCAGCACCCACCCGTCCAGCGGAGCAAGCTTGAACTTCTCGACCAACCTAGCTGCACGACCCAGCCAGCCACGCGCGGCGGCGTCGTTGCCGAGGCTCGCGCCATAATGGGTGGATAGCTGGAGCGCGACGACCGCGGCCTGGAATGGGTCCGGCCGACGGCAGAACGCAGCGTAGGCACGCGCGCGGCAGCGAAGCGAAGCCTCAGTCTCCTGCAGCCACCACAGCGCATTTCCCAACCCGAGTAGCCCCTCGGGCGTCTCCTCCTGCTCGAGCGCCGCCTCGAAGGAGCTCCTCGCGGTCGCCCAATCGCCAGCTTTCAGAGCCTGTTCAGCCGCGCCCAGGAGAGCATCAGAGTCGGCCGGCACAACGCAACATCCGAAGCCCCCTCGCATCCGGCGGCGCCTTCACGAGCGCCCGCAGGGCTGTACGGTCGAGCGCAACGAGTCTCGTGAAAACTGCCACTTCCTCAGCCTCTGAATCGCCCCGAGGACGTTGTGACCAACTGCGCACCATCACCTGCAATCGCCTCTCACCCCTAGCCCCACTTCCGCGTGCGTTGGAACGGCAGAAGCGGCTGTGAACGCTGAGCAACCTTGGTACGCCCTATTATGCATGGTTACGTCGGCGTCAATCGAAATGGTGACGAACAGCCGAAAATCGTACGTAATAACGTGTCAAGTGCGGAATTCGGGCTACCGCGGTTTGGAGGGCGAGTTTAGGGTGTCGTGGCCAGGACGTGGCTCAGACGGGATGGTTCCCAGACGCCCGGCCTGGTAGTCCTCAAACGCCTGAACAAGCTCTTGCCTGGTGTTCATCACAAAGGGGCCGTATGCCGCGACGGGCTCCCGAATGGGAAGTCCTCCCAGCAGCAAAACATCGAGCTGCGGGCTGCGATCCTGCTGTTGGTCGTCCGCCGCGACCGTCACGACGTCACCAGGTCCGTAGACTGCGAGCTGACCCGCGCGCACGGGCGCCTTGTCGATGCCGACCGAGCCCAGCCCGGTGAGGACGTATGCGACCGCGTTGAAATCGGGCCGCCACAGCAGCCTGAGCTGGGCGCCCGGCGCCAGGGTTGCATGAAGCAGCGTGATCGGCGTGTAGGTTACGCCCGGCCCCCTGTTCCCCGCCACCTCGCCGGCGATGACGCGGAGCAGCGCGCCGCCGTCCGGCGAGCTCAGCAGCACGACCTGGCCACGACGGATGTCCTGGTAGCGCGGCGGAGACATCTTCAGCCGCGCGGGAAGGTTGACCCACAGCTGGAAGCCGTGGAACAGGCCTCCGCGGGCCACGACATCCTCCGGTGGCGCCTCAATATGCAATATTCCTTCGCCCGCCGTCATCCACTGCGTGTCTCCGTCGCTGATGAGCCCGCCGCCCCCATTGGAGTCCTGGTGCCGAAAGATGCCGTCGATCATGTAGGTAACGGTCTCAAAGCCGCGGTGCGGGTGCCACGGAGTTCCCTTGGGCTCGCCCGGGCCGTACTCGACCTCACCCATCTGGTCCATGTGGATGAACGGGTCGAGCAGTCGCAGATCCACTCCAGCGAACGCCCGCCGCACCGGAAAGCCCTCGCCCTCTAAGGCGCTCGGCGCGGTAGTGAGCGATACCACCGGACGGTCTCCTGCGGTCGGGTGCGGGGCTGGGACGCGTGGCAAGATGATCGTGTCAGCGGTGATGGCTGGCATGGATGCTCCCCTCCCGTCTCATTACAGACTACGGCGTCGGACGTCGTTTCATTCCCGAGGCAGGTGTAAGCCCATCGTGCGCCGACCGACGCGCCGTGCGGTCCGTCGCGCCGGTTCTGCGTCCGGTCCTGCTACCAGCCCGGATACGCGGCGGCCTCTTCATGGAAGAATCGCCGATAGTCGAGCCGGGTGGGGGTGATGCCGAACTGATGCGCGAATAGCATCATGGCCTCGAGCGAGCGCACGTTGTCGACCACGTTGTAGGCGTAGTAGCGTTCGCCCATCACCTCGCGCTGTTCGTTCATCGCGGCGACTGCCCAGGAGATAACGAGGTACAGCGGGCCGTCTGTCCCACCGACCGAGTTCAGTGCGATGTCACGGGACTGCCGGTAGGCTTTGAGCAGAGCGATGGGTGCGTCGGGACGCTGTTCGACGTAGGACTTGTTGAACGAGACCACGTGGCTGATGGGGAAGATGCCCGTCTCCCGGAAATACTTCTGCTCCTCGGTCTTGAAGTCGGGGAAGAGCCGCCGCACGCGCGGGTCTCGGTTGCTGATGGAGGGCAGCACGTTCGGCTCGATCACGCAGTCCAGCTCACCGCTCAGCAGCATGGCGTCGACGTTCGTGCCCCGCGGCAGCGGCTCGACCTCGATGCTGGGCCCCCAGCTCTTGGCGCCGCCCTCGCCGTCGCTCATCACCCAGTGGATCTTGGTGAAGTCGACTTCGTAGTAGTTCAGCAGTGCACCGCGAGCCCAGATGCCGGCTGTGCTGCTCACGAACACCCGCTTGCCCTCGAGGTCGCGGGGGGTGTTGATTCCCGACGCAGCGTTGACGTAGCAGTATTGGAGACGAAACTTGCGATTTGGAAAGGCTGGGATGGAGACGTAGGGGAATTCGCCCCGCCCGGCCGTCTGCATGAGCGTACCGCCAAAGCTGGCATCCCAGGCGTCGCAGGAGTCCGGACCCGTAAATTTCTGGGTCTCGAGCCCGAAGCCCTCAACCTTCACCTGCCCCTCGATGAAGGGGCGCTGCGTGTCGATGTCCGGTTCGCGAAAGGCCAGGACCAGCTTCGGATCAGCCATGATTTCGTCTCCTGAAGGATCTGGATCTCCTCGAGGAACACCATACGAGGCGAGTATATGGACGCAAAGAGCATCAATCAAATGGACGATGCGGTAGCGCGCCGATAATGGCTGGGGGTACCTGGGGGAGCGTCGGCGTCGGCTGGCGCGTGGACGTTGGTCCCGACGTGAACGTGGGGGTGGCAGTTGGTGTCCGCGTCGCAGTCGGTACGGGCGTCCGCGTAGGCGTTGGTGTCGGCAGCGTCCACACATAACGCCGCGCCTGCCGCGCGTCCTCCGCCGCCGACCGGAGCCGCGCCGCGTAACGCGCGTTCGCACCGAGAGGAGCGAGGAACGCCAGCCCCTCCTCGAGGAGCACCTCGTTGACCATGACCCCCTCGATGTAGACGTACCGGAGCATCATGCCGGATGAATCGACGTCGGCGGCATCCGCCTCCAGCTCGACGCGCTTCCCCTCGACCAGCTCTACGTTGCGCTCGGCGGCCTCCCGCCCGAACGGCTCCAGCGGCCGTTGGAACATGCCGGCGCCCGGCGTGTCGGCGCCGATGTAGCGGACTGAGTTCCCGCCCTCAATGAGGATTGAGTTGCCATCCCACACGCGGACGACTCTCGCAAAGGATCGGCCGGGGAGCGGCGTCCGGGTCGGGGTCGGCCTCGGTGTGCCCGGGGTCGGTGTCGGCGTGCCAGTCTCCGTGGCCGTCGCGATCATCTCCCGGCGTTGGCGGGCATCCTCCAGAATCTGCTGCGTGACGGGCTCACCCCCAAGGAGGCAGCCCGACGCGGACAGCGCGATGAACAGCGCCGCGATCGAGAGCGTCGCACGAGACAGCAGGCTCCGGTGGTCAGAGAAACGGTAGGGGCGCAAGGGCGATCCCGTTGTTCAGCATGTGGGCTGCGATGGGAGCGACGATGGTGCCGGACCGGCGGTAGACGCTGGCCAGGACCAGACCCACCACGAAGACGGGCACGACGAGCACGACGTGTCCATGGACGACGCCGAACAGGAGCGATGACGCAACGAAGGCGGTCCTCGGTCCCTTCTCCGCAACGTAGGCGTTGAACACATATCCTCGAAAATACAGCTCCTCGACGACTGGGCTGACGACCGCTCCGGCGGCTAGGACGGCGAGAATTTGTGGGAACCCAAGCGCGCGGAGCGCGTGCAGCGCCTCCGTCTGCGGCTGGGTAACGCCGAGGGCCCGCAGGATGAGCCCATTGATGACGCCCAGGGCGATCAGCGCGAGAGCGCCAACTACCCCCCAAGCAACGCCGTCGCCCCAGCTCCGCGGGTCAAGCCCGAGTGAACGCGAGGTCACGACTCCGGTCCGCACCCCCTGGACGTACGCGAACGCGAGGAGCGTGAGGTTGAGCACGAAGGTGACGAAGAAGAAGCCGGCGCTCCGCGGTAGGTGCTGACGGAAGAGACCGGCGCCGGCCACGGCGACGACGGCCCCCACGAGAACAGCGACGGCCGTCGTCCCAAGCACCGCTCGGTGGGAGCCGGGCGGCCAGGGGGGACGCCGCGCGCCGATGCTCCAGCCGAACAGGAGTGCCAGTAGGCCTGCGCAGAGGAGCACACCGCCGAGGACGACAGCCGCCACCGCGGACCCCGGGAGCGCAGGAAGCCAGAGCGCCGTGCCCTCTCCAGCCTCTTCCAGCCCGAGGAGGCCCAGGCCCGCGACGAACAGCACCAGCCCAACCGGGAGTGTGACGACCCAAACAGGAAGCCCGACGGTGGCACGGCGGTCGCCGCCGGTGAGGTGAGGGTCAGGACGACCCACGTGGCTGTCCCGACACGTGGGTACGAGATGATCGATTCTCTGGCCGCGGCTGGGGCGCCGTTGCTCCTGCCGGCCGCACCGTTCGGGCGACGCGTGAGAGCGGATGGCCCTTGGCCTGAAGATCCCAGGTGTGGAACCACCCGAACGGAGGGCGCTCCACCCTGAGCCCGCCGGACCGCAGGTCGGCGGCCGCCGCCTCGAGGATCGACAGCGCGGCCTCGGGTGGAGCTGGGTCCGCGAAGAGGTGTGCGAAGGGAAGGAGCATGACCTCGCGCAGCTTGAGCTGACTTGCGAGCCGCCGGATCTCCTGTGCGACCCGCTCGGCCACGCCGTCGGAGTCGGCCTCGTCTCCGTCCTCCGCGTTCGCCAGCACCAGGAGACCGTCGTCGATGTGCATGCTGGGCGTGCTCGGCATCTCGGTGATGGGGGACCTCCCCTTCTGGGTGATCGTGCACGTGAAGGCGTCAACATGGAGCATCAGCAAGCGCATTGGGCAGGACTCACCCGTCAGCGTTCGACGATCAGTGGTTGCCGGGTCTGTCCGCTGGTCAGGTCCGGACCCTGGGCCGGCGGCTGGCCACGGAGGGCCGAGCGCTTTGCACGCGCGATCTCCTCCTCAAACGACGTGAGGTCGGCGAATGCGCGGTACACGGATGCGAATCGGATGTATGCGACATGATCAACCTCGCGGAGCTTCTGCATCACCAGTTCCCCGATGACCGTGTGGTTGACTTCGGGTCCCTCGTGGCGCGGGAGCTCTGCTTCGACCTCATTGACCAACTGCTCGATCGTCGCCGCGCTCACCGGCCGCTTCGCGCACGCCTTCGTGACGCCAGCCCGAAGCTTCGCGCGGCTGAACTCCTCTCGACGCCCGTCCTTCTTAACGACGATGAGGCTCACGAGCTCCGATCGTTCGTACGTCGTGAACCTCGCACCACACGTCGCACATCGCCGGCGCCGCCTCGTTACCGTGAGGTCTTCACCGTCCCGCTTGTCGATCACCTTCGTTCGAGGAGACGAGCAATAAGGGCACTTCACAAACGACTCCCCTGGCCAGCACCCTCCGATGGTAGGCGTCCGAGGGTTCCGTGTCAAGCTTCGGGCTGCAGTACAC
>WHTR01000089.1 GCA_009377635.1 Chloroflexota bacterium | reverse complement strand
CGTACATCACCCCGTACGGCGTGTCCACCAGATGGAGCCGCGGGTGCCGATCCTCATGGTACACCCCGTTATCGTTCTGCGGGCCGCGTTCCTCCCTCGGGTCGAGCCGCGCATGCAGAAAATACAGGTGCGAGGTGTCGATGTCTCCCTCCAGCGCCTGCACCCAGTTGCACTCCCGAAGGACCGGCGTCAGGTTCCGCTGTTCGGCGCCAACCAGCGCCCACTCGAGCTTCGGCAGCTCGGGCGGCACATCCCGAGGTCCCAGGTAGGACCAGATCATCCCCCCGTATTCTCGACAGGGATACGCCCGATGGCGGATCTTGTCTTTGAAATTGCTCTCGGGTGGCTCGTTCGGCATGTCCACACAGGCGCCCGCCACATCGTACTTCCACCCGTGGTAGACGCAGCGCAGCCCATCGGCTTCATTGCGCCCGAAGAAGAGCGAGGCGCCGCGGTGGGAGCAGTGGTCCTCGAGCAGGCCGACCCGCCCGGAGGTGTCGCGAAAGAGGATGAGGTCTTCCCCGAGCAGGCGCACGCGCATCGGTTCGCCATCGGGGTCCGCCAGCTCCTCGGAGCGCACGACCGGGATCCAGTACTGTCGGAGGAGCTGGCCCATCGGCGTGGCCGGGCCAACGCGAGTCAGGAGCTCGTTGTCCTCTTTGCTCAGCACGTGTCGTTCCTCCAGTCAAGTGTGAAGAGCTACGAGCATTGTACTCGTGACACACGATCAACGCTGTATGCTCCGTGCAGCGTCAGCTACTGACCTCCCAGAGTTGCGATGCCCACGCTACGCGGCGCGGCAGCACGTTGCTGAGCCGATTGTTCATCATGGTGACAGCCACATCGTAGAACAGGCCCATCTTGATCTGCTGCTCCGCGAAGAATCGCATGGCTTCTTCGACGACCCGGGTGCGATCCTCCTTCGGCACGGTCTGCGTATATCGCTCGTAGAGCGCATCGTACCACGGGTCCATCAGCCGCGAGTAGTTGCCGGACGCTCGGTAGTTGTTCTCCGGGAGCCCGGCCCGGGAGCTCAGGACGGCCGTCATCCCGCTCGTGCCGGCTGTGCCGCGCAGTGCCTGAAAGCCCGGGTAGGTCGCCCGGTACTCCGCGTCTTGCTGGCGCTGAACCGGAATGACGACCGGGTCGGTCGCCACGCCGACCCGCTGCCAGTAGTCGGCGACCGGGAAGATCGTCTTCCGGTGACTCTCGTTGTCTCCAGTCGTCCGGAGCTCGACGCCCAACTGCTGTCCCGCTGCATCGGAGAAGAATCCGTCCTCTCGCTTTGTGTAGCCCAGTTCCGCAATGAGCTGCGCGGCCCTTTGGGGATCGTAGTCGTATCGAAGCACGCGGTCGTGGATGTACCAGTACTCCCCCTCGGTGGACGCGAGCCAGGCCTGGGGCACGGACGACATCCCGTAGAGGATCGAATCGACCAGGGCCTGGCGGTCGATCGCGTGCAGCAAGGCTTGCCGGAACTGCACGTTCCCGACTACCGCTGGCTGGGGGTTCAGGAGCTGCGGATGGATCCCCATCCACGACCCCGCATAGGCCTCGGCTCTTCCCTCCTGCCATTGGTCACGGGCCAGGACGGCCTGGTCGAGGGGGACATCGCGGCCGATGGTCAGTTCGACAGCATTCGCCAGTACGTTGGCGACTCGCGTGGTGGAGTCCGAGATGAACTTGACTTCGATCTCATCGATCTTGGGACGCCCAAGCACGTAATGGTCATTGGCTTGAAGGGTCAGATGGTCACCTCGGACGAACTCCGTGAGCTTGAAGGGGCCCGTCCCAATGAACTCGCTGGTCCAGTAGGGCCATTCGTGGTATCCGACCTTGTCCTCCTCGTAGGGTTGCGCGAGGAGATGCTTCGGGAGTGGGGATCCAAATCCACCTCCCGACGCCGAGCCTCCGCGCGTAAAGAGTGCGTCGGCAGTGATCAGTGGACCCGTCCAGAAAACTGTGATTGTCCGGTCTTCGGTGACTGTTGCGCGGTCAATAAACTTCGTGCTTGCGTGGTTGAACTCAACGAGCTGCGGGTCTTGCACGAAGTCGACCGTGAAGAGGAGGTCCTCAGTCGTGAACGCGGTCCCGTCGTGCCACTGGGCCCCGGGTCGAATGCTCCACGTGGTTTCCATGGTGCCGTCAGGATGGAGTTTCCAGAGCCCGTTCTCCAGCGTGGGCACGGCCTCAGCCAGGAAGGGCTGCCGGACGCCATTCGGATCGTTGTCCGTAAGGCCGACGCTGATCATCTCCTCGATCTCGGGCACACCTGGTTGGCCGCTGCTGATGACCAACGTGTTTGTCATCACTTTCGGGTCGGATTGGATCGCCGCGACCACACGCTTGGGTCCGGCGCGGTCGGGCGACGCGCTTGACTCCCGCCCTGACTGACCGGCGGGTGCGCAACTTGTCACTGTCAGACCAACAAGCACGAGCAGACCGACGGCGGACGTCTTTCTCAGCATGGACAGTCCCCTTGCAGCATCTGACTTTTCAGCTTTTGGCCCTAAGCGCTGGCGACGGGCAGGCCCGTGAACGCCTCGAGCTGGTGCCGCGTCGCTTCCGTCCAGTCCACATCGCGCGGCAGGACGATCGAGGCCGAGCGCACTCCATACCGCTCCGGCTCGTCCACACACGGCGGCACCGTGCCCTCGTCCCGAAGCGCCTTCGCCGCCTCAATCAGCTTGCGTCGAACCTGGATGATCATCGTGTCCGTTGTCCCTAGATGCTCCGCGCTCCGATTGGAGATCGCCCCCATGCTCTCGGTGACCGCCTGGTCCTGGAGCGGAATCGTCGGGATGCCGGTGAAGGTCCTCGTGCGCTGCACCTCTCGGTCGATCAGGTAGTCGTTCGTCTTGTTCTCTACTCTGCGCCATCGGCTCAGGGGGTCGCTGGTCGCCGGCAGGAAGCCGTCTTCCCCTGCGCGGCGGCCCCGGTCGCTCGGCGACAGTGGGCCGGTTGGGTCCCAGGCCACCGACCACCGCATGGTGTGGTAGTCGTCCAGGGGCACCCAGATGTGTCCAGGCACAGCTCCCCGCCCACCAGGCGGGATGAGGGTGTGGAAGGGGAACAGGAACTGGGTGATGCGCCAGTAGTACTGGTCCGGACCTTCGTCGCGCTGCGCCCCGTACATCACCCCGTACGGCGTGTCCACCAGATGGAGCCGCGGGTGCCGATCCTCGTGGTACACCCCGTTATCGTTCTGCGGGCCGCGTTCCTCCCTCGGGTCGAGCCGCGCATGAAGGAAGTACAGGTGCGAGGTGTCGATGTCTCCCTCCAGCGCCTGTACCCAGTTGCACTCCCGAATGAATTCGGGTGCGATAGAACGCTGAACTTCCGGAAGGAGCGCCCACTCGAACTTCGGCAGCTCGGGCGGCACATCCCGGGATCCCAGGTAGGACCAGATCATCCCCCCGTATTCTCGACAGGGATACGCCCGATGGTGGATCTTGTCTTTGAAGCGGCGAGGCGCCGCTCCCAATCGGGTGGCCTCGGATTCTGCGTCTGCACCAACTTCATCCCCAGTCCATTGTTCCGGCTCGTTCGGCATGTCCACACAGGCGCCCGCCACGTCGTACTTCCACCCGTGATAGACGCAGCGCAGCCCATCCGCTTCATTGCGTCCGAAGAACAGCGAGGCGCCGCGGTGCGAGCAATGGTCCTCGAGCAGGCCGACCCGCCCGGAGGTATCGCGGAAGAGGATGAGGTCTTCCCCGAGCAGGCGCACACGCATCGGTGCCCCATCGGGGCCCGCCAGCTCCTCGGAGAGCACCACCGGGATCCAGTAGTGTCGGAGGAGCTGGCCCATCGGTGTGCCCGGGCCAACGCGAGTCAGGAGCTCGTTGTCCTCTTTGCTCAGCATGCACCCTCCCTTGCCATGAGATGAGCCCCAGCGCACCGCTTCCGCGTGCACCGGTGATCTTTGCGCCAACCGCTACGGCAAACCCAGCTCCTGCCAGCGGGCGGCAGCCTTGCCCATCAGCTCACGCGTCACGCGGTTAATGGGTGGCAGGTCAACGAATTTGAACTTGAAAGATGCGTTCATTCCGGTGGGGCCGGGGATCTGGCTGTCAATGTCGTAGTCATCGGAGCGAGCGCCGCTGCCGTAGGCCTGCTGTTGGACGACCGTTCCGCGGAGGATGTCCTGGTCGTGGCGCACTGCCGTCACCACCCGCCACATGACGTCGTTCCAGTTCCGCACGTCGCAGTCCTCGTCCACGAGGATGACCCACCGGCCAGGCGTGACCTTCCAGGCCTCCTCGATGATCTGGCGGGGCTGGTCGGGGTCAGTGATCTCAGCGGCGATGACGCAGCCGCCCCAGCTCCGGCCACCGAGCTCCGGGAAGTACGCCTGTCGGATGTTGGTTAGGCCGCTCTGGCGGCGCAACCGATCCTGAAACGCGCCGGAGCGGAACAACCACCGCGGATAATCCTCTTCCAGCAGGCAGATCACGCCGTACATAATCGGGTTCTGTCTATGCGTGACGCACTTGACGTGGAGAACGAACGCCTGAAGGTTCTGGCCGTAGAAGCCCCCGGCCTCTCCGTGGGGACCCTCGACCGTGCGTTCGCCCGGCAACAGCTCCCCCTCGACGATGTACTCGGCCTGCGCTGGGACGAGTAGATCGCTCGTCTCGCAGTGAACCAGCTCGGTCGGAGCCCCGCGCCACCCTGCAGCGGCTTCGTACTCCATGTAGCCGCTCTCGTCTACAGCAACTGGACTTCCCGAGGCGAGGGTGAGGAGCGGATCCATCCCTATGGCGACGGCGATCTGGGTCGGCACCCCCCTCGCCTCATTCTTCTCCACCCGAGCGCTGATCTGACCCGAGAGGGTGAGCGTATTCTTATTGAGGATCATGGCCCGGTACGTGCCCATGTTGAGAATCCCGGTGTCGGGGTCGCGGTCGACGATGCCGGCGGAGGTCCCCAAATACGGTCCGCCGTCCAGCTCGTGCCACCAGGGCGTCGGAATCTCATAGAGGTCGACGTCGTCGCCGAAGTGCTTCTCCTCTTTGCACGGGCCCGCGTCCCGGACGACGGACGGAATCCGGTTCTTGTGCCCGTCGACGACGACTGCGTAGATCGCGTCCGGATCGGGATCAGTGTTGAAGGCGATCGCGAGCTGCTCGATGCTGTAGATGACGTTGCTTATGAGCGGCTTGCCCCGGTAGCCCTTTATGTTGTCAAACACGAGCCCCGGACCGTGGCGCTCCATGTCCCGAGCGCAAATCGCCCCAATCTCGTGATTGAGATCGACCTCAGCGGTCACGTGCTTGAGTAGCCCGTGGTCTTCGAGCAGGCTTAGATACCCCCGCAAGTCTCGGTACTGAACTCTCTCCCTGGCCGCGACAGCCATGACTGGCCTCCATTTGATCGAGACTGAGATACACGGATGAGTCGCTATGGCGGCACCATATTGCCGTGGATGGGGAATTTTGTCCAGGCTGCGAGCTGCCTAGACTGGACCGAGATTCCGTGTATAGCGCGGCGGCGCGCACCGATCAATAGGCCAGCGGTCCGCCGTAGTAACTACTCGGTCAGCTCCCATTCATGGATGTTCCAGTACGGAAGCGTGCCCGGTGCGGACTCGCCGAACCCGGCCGTCCCCGGGTCTGGGCCGCGCAGGCCGGACACGTGCGTGTTGACCTGGATCGCGAAGTACGGGGTATACACGGGGAGCTGTTCGCTGATGAGCTTCATCATCTGAATCACTTGGCCGGTGCGCTCGGTCCCATCGAGCGTGTTGAGGAAGGCGTCGTAGAGTCGGTCGTACGCCGGGTCAGACCACCCGCCGCGATTTCCTCCGCGCCAGCGGTTCTCTCGGGAACCGATCTCCCCAGTCGTGAATGAACTCTCCTCCGTTCCCCCGCCGCGGGACGCCATTCCGGGAAAAGTCTGTCGCGCCTCGCTGTCGCGGGCCTGTGCGGCGGCCAGTACGGATGGCCGAACGTCAAATCCCGCGCGCCTCCACGTGTCCACGAGGATGGCCTGCCCGCGCTCGAACTCTGGCCCCTCAGTGACCCGAATGTCAGTCCAGAAGCGCTCCCCCGCGGCGTTCGCGAAGATCCCGTCCTGGTCCTTCGCATAGCCAGCCTCCGCCATGACCTGCTCCGACCGTCTCGGGTCGTAGGGATATTTCGCGATGGCGCGGTCGACATCCGCGAAGAATGGAGCCGTTGGCGGAACGAGTCCGCCGCTCACAAACCCCTGGTCCTCGAACAGTCCCTCGTTCAACGCCTGCCGGTCGATGGCGTGGGCCAGGGCTCGGCGGACCCGAACATCCAGCAGGCCAGGATGGCCGACGTACTCCGGCCGAAACTGCACCATCTGGGTCACCGCGCTGCTCGGCTTGAGGTACACGACCCCGCGTCCAGCGGACTCCCATTCCCGTTTGAGAACCAGGGCGTGCTCAAAACGAAGGGTGAAGTCCGCCGTGAAGTCGGCCTCGCCGGCGAGAACCGTGCTCAGCACCGTGTTCTCATCGCTGATGATTCGAACCACGACATGTTCGATCTTTGGCTGACCCAGCGCGTGGCCGGCGAACGCCGATCCTTCGATCTGGGCGCCCGGCGCCCACCGGTCAAGCTTGTAGGGGCCGGCGCCGACATACGCATTGGTCCAGAAGGGAAGATTCATCACGGACTCGGCAGTCGACGGATCGGCGGCCGCTCGGGCGACGTCCGTCTCCAGGATGTGCCGAGGCAGCGGATCGAAGTCGCTGTCAATGAGCGCAGAAACGCCCGCGTACGGTGCGGACCACCGGATCACGAGCGTCTGGGCGTCCGGTGCGGTGGCGCCCTCTATGCGGTCCTGCGGGCGTGGATTGAAAACCGAGAAGGCACGGTTCGCATACACCTGAAGGGCGAAGACGAAGTCGTCCGCGGTGAGCGGCTGGCCGTCGTGCCAGGTGAGGCCCGGCCTGAGCGTATAGGTCGTCTCCATGCGCCCATCGGGCAAGACGCGCCACGTGTCCGTGTTGAGCTGGGGCAACGCCTCCGCAAGGTATGGGCGCGCTGCCCCGCTGTCGTCGATCAGCGCCAGCGCGGCGTTGAAGAGGCGCTTGGTGATGACCGGGCTGCTGCTCCCCGGGATCTTTGCTGCCAGGTCCGTGACTTCGTAGCGGACGACCATGGTCATGGTCGTCCGCGGTCGAGAGGACGGAGGCTGTGCCGGGTCGCTCGATGGGCGGACGGCCGGGCCGGCGCAGGCCAGCAGGAGGACAGCGCTCGCACAGATGAGCAGACGCCTCAAGCTCCCCATGTGCTCTCCCGCCGACAGACTCAGACCCCACCTCAGCGTGCGCATCTCACTCCCCAGGGAAGGATCGACAACCTAGGAGCTATCGGGACGGACCGCCTTCCTCTCTCATGTAGAACCCCAGTCGCTTCATCGCGGGCCAATCGTCGATGGAGAATAGAATGGCGTCATCGCGGGTTGCGTTCTCGTGGGAGTGCCACGTCCACGGCGGAACGGCGAAGATGTCCCCCTGGTACCACTCCCGCCGCTCGCCGTCGATCACGGTCACTCCGCCTCCCTCGAACACATGGTAGAAGGTCGTGCTGTTGTGCCGATGGGAGAGCGTCTTCTGCCGGGCTTCGAGGAGCTGAACGTGCCACGCCATCGTGGGGAGCGTTGGGCCGCCGTCAACCGGACTCGCCAGCGTGAGGTAGACACCTTCGTATGGATCCGGCATGACCTCGCCCTTGCGTATGGCCGAGAGCGCGGCCTGGGTTTCCGTCCATGGGTAGCGCATGGGCGGCAGGGGAAACGGGGCTTCGTTGGAGGCGGTGCGGACGTTGCCCCGGAGGTCGTGGGTGTAGCCATCCGGCTTGGTGATCTCCTCGTAGAGTGCGCCGCCCGGGAGCTTCTCGTTCACATTGACGTTCGGGTTGTAGCCGTTGTCGTAGCCGTCGACGAAGATCGCTGGCTCGTCCCCCCCGTTATAGTGGTCGTGATACGTCCATGGGGGGCTGACGACTACGTCTCCTCGCTCCATCGGATAGGCCTCGAACTCGCACACGAACACGGCGCCGGGAGGCGCCTCGCAGACGAGGCGTGTCTCGCTCCGTAGATTGCGGTGAGCCTGCGTCCGTTCCCCGGGCATGAGCACCTGGGCGTTCATGTAGACAGGGTACCGGCGAGCCTCGACACCGGTAACGGAGCGCATGCCGGTCTCGCCGCCGGAGCCGATGTCCACCAGGCTACCGGAGGCCAGCAGCGCGTTCCGGATGGCATCCCACCGCCAGTAGGCAGCGGTCTTTCCGGCTCGGGGCGGCGGAGCGTTGTTCCTGGCCCAGGCGCCGATCAAATGGTGTTCGGCGAGCAGTGCCGCCAGCTCCTCGCGCGTCTTGCCTGCAGTGCTCATGTCGGACTCCCTCACTCCGCGGGTTCGCTATTCGTCCAGGTGCCAGTACCGCACGGCGTTGCCGGCCAGCATCGCATGCCTCTCGTCCTCCGGCACCCCGGCGAACATGTCATCGGTCACCTTGCGGGTGTTCGGCCAGTCGCCCGCCGCATGGGGGAAGTCAGTAGCGAACAGAATCCGGTCTGCGCCGATCGCCTGGCGCCCCTGAACCGCGACCGGGTCGTACAGCGTCCCCCACAGGGTGTGCTCTTTCATGTACTCACTCGGCCTGCGCTCTAAGTCCTCCACACCCCAGAAATGCCGCATCATGGGTTGGTACCGACGATAGTTGTCGTCCAGCATGAAGAGGCAGAAGGGAATCCAGCCCGCCATGGTCTCCGCGAAGTAGATCTGGAGCCTGGGGAACCGGTCGAAGACTCCCGCGTATGCTAGCTGCATGACGCCGAGCGCCATCTTGCCGCCTTGATTGGAGAAGAGCAGGTCGAGGGCATCGCTCTTGTGGTTATCGGGGGAATGAATGATCCGTGGATAGTTGAAGACGGGATCGCCACGGTGCACGCCTGCGGCACCGCCGAACCCGCCAAAGCGGCCACCGCCGTGCGCGGCGAGTGCCATGCGCAGGTCCAGGGCGGCGGCCCAGAAGCGATCGTCCTCCGGCGTCGGAAAGCCGCGACCGCTCGGAAAGGTCGTGAGCGTCACGCCTCGGAAGCCGAGCGTGGCGCAGTGCTTGAGCTCCTTCACCGCGTCCTCGATGCCGGTCGTCGGGATCGTTCCCTGTGGGAGTAAACGGTCGCGGGCAACGGCCATGTACTCCTCGGCCAAGAACTCGTTGTATGCGGACACGAGGGCGAGGTATAGCTCGTCGTCCTTCGTATCGCGGAACATCCGGTCGGCCCACGTGAACATGACTTCCGCGTCCACGCTGTCGCGGTCCTGCTCGCGGAGACGCTGCTCTGGCGACCCGTTCCCGACCGGCTCGGAGAATTTTGGCACGACGTGGGGCAACTCCTCAAATGGCACGCCCACGTTCCTCGTGATCCCGATGCTGTTGGGAGGCCCGCCGTCGCACGCTACGGCGTCGGAGCCGTTCGGCAGGGTGACCCGCTTTGGCGCACGGTCCCGCCATTTCGCGGGGACTCTGTGGATCCAGACCTCCGGATTCAGGTCGAGATGCGAATCGGCGGAAATTAAGCGATACTGACGGGCCATGCTCCCACCTCTCTCCGGCGTCGGAGATCTTCGACAGCCGGTATCCCTACGTATCGCCTTTATAGCCGAGGTCCGCGCGTTCCACAAGCCCCCGGGCGCGTGGCATTGCGGAACCTGCTGCACACGCTGGGCAACGGCCGTCCCATATCAGCCTCCTTGGCAGTGCGAGAGGGCCCGCCGTAGCCGAGCGCGACGACCCGGGGGGGAGCATAGCGCATCGTTCATCACCATTCCGTGATGGTAGCCGGCAGCATCGCCGCCTCCGCGCCATCGTAACGCCATCTTCCTTCTGAGCAGATGTCCACCTCGGCAGGCCTGTCGCGGAGCTATATAGACCGAACTTCCAGCACTCGGCGGGGAAATTAGGCACAAAACAGGGAGAATCAAGCCGTTTGTCTGTCTACATCCGGCCGGGGCGCACTTGTCTGTCATGACTATGCAGATCCGCGCAGAGACTGTCAAGCCGTTTCTGTCTACAACGGATACGCGACTCTGCGGTTAACCGCATCTGTATGACGTACTATATTCGTAATCGGCATAGCTGTGAGCGCTATCTTCTCTGGAAGTTCGGTATAGAAGTCCTCACAGGGGACATTGCGGCACCCATCAAGCACGGCGAGGGTCATCGGAGTACGGGTCAGGCGGGGGCGTCGACGGGCGTGGCTGGAATCCGGAAGAGCTCCACGAACCGGTCCAGCAGCGCCGGGTCGCCGGTCAGGCGGATGGCCCCGCTCTCCACCGCCGCCCCGGGGCTGATCTCCCCCGCCCACAGCGCCCGAAGCACCGGCCCCGTGTCGATGATCAGGTCCGGGGCCTCCAGCGGTCCGATCCCGGCCTCGAGGATCCCATCGGCGATGCGCGCGTGCACCACCACTGTCCCCACCCGCAGCTCGTAGCCCGCCCGGAGCTGCCGCGCCGCCTCAGGTCGGAAGGTCGCCCGCAGGGCGAGGGTCAAAGAGTCCTCGGTGAGAATGTCCTCAGGGCCGGGCTCCCCCAAGGACTGCGCTCCCCATCGACCGAGCTGCAGGAGGATCGCCTCGAGCTCGCGCCCGTAGGCGGTCAGCTCGTAGACGACGGCGGCTGCCGGCCGGGGCAGGACGCGGCGTCGGACGATCCCGACCTGCTCGAGCTCCTTGAGGCGGGCGGAGAGGACGTTGGTCGGGATGCGGGGCAGTCCGCGATGGAGATCGGTGAACCGCTTGGGAGCGAGGACGAGATCCCGGACGACGAGCAGCGCCCAGCGCTCCCCGACGAGCTCCAGGGCGCGGGCAAGTCCGCAGAACTGTCCATACGTGCGGCCGGTCATAACGTCTGTCTAATATAGCACTTTACCTTCCGTATAGCACTTGCTCACTACAACCTATTCGAACGGCATCCCGCGCGGGACAGCAGAACTCGCGCGAAGGGGTAAGCGCCGACGCTGCGCGTGCTCAGTGGGGCCCGCGGATCTGGGATAGGCGGCGGCTGTCCAGCTCAGCACCTACCCCGACCTTGAGGGCCATATCGTACACCCATCTCCCGACCGCGGTATCGCAGAAGCCGATGCCGGGACTCACCAGCAGCACGATCTCGTCGTCGCGCCGGCGGCCATCCTTTTCCCCGACCAGCACCTCGCCGAGAGTCGGGATCTCGCCGAGGTCGAGGCCGCCGCGCCGGGCGATGCGAGCCACCGGCTCCCAGGGCGTGTAGTCGTACAGGACCCGGTTCTTGGAGGTGACGACCACCCGAGAGCGGAGGACCGTCCGTTCGTCCAGCTCCCCCGGCGTGACCTGTGCGACGGTCGCGCCCGGTTTCAGGTCATCGCCGTCGAGCACGGGCGCGTTGTAGGAATTGGTGGAGATCGTCACCATATCTGCGTGCTGGATCGCCTCGCGGGCGGAATCGACGGGCTCAAAGGGCACGCCGGTGCGCTCCGACAGTCGGCGCGCGAACGCCTCCCGGTGGGCGGGTGTCGGGCTGTACACCTTCGCCGAGCGGATGGAGGGCAACTGCCCGCAAGCCACGGTCGCCTGCACGTCGGCGATGCCCCCGCTCCCGATAACGCCAAGTGTCTGGCTGTCCGGGCGGGCCAGGTACTTCGCGGCGAGCCCGGTGGGGCCACCCGCGCGTACGTTGTGCATGCGCGCATCGCACATGATGGCGATGGGAGCGAATGTGGTGAAGTCCAGCAGAATCTGATAGCTCGTCCCGCCCCCGGGCTGCCCATGCGCGTTGCACACGATATGGATGCCGGCCACGTCGAGCCCGGGCATGATCGCCGGAAGGATGCGGATGTCCTTGTCGTACGGTCGCACCTCAGCATTCGGGGGCCAGACCACCCGTAAG
>WHTR01000088.1 GCA_009377635.1 Chloroflexota bacterium | reverse complement strand
CTTGCTTGAGCCGGGCCTCTGGATCCTCAACGACGTTCGCCGCTCCTGCCATTCGGTCGCCCACGTTCGGCGTGCGCGGCGTCGACCCTGCTCACCGAAGACGTGCGTCTGCCCGGTGCCGTGCTACCGCAGCGTGACCTCGCGGTGTTCTCGGACGACGGGCGGAGGAGCTGGGGAAGCGGTGCCCTGCGCCTGAGCGTCGATTTCCCGGTCCCGACTCCCATGCTGACCTTCGGCGTGCCTGGCCGCCCAGCGCCTTCGCTGGCGCGACCAGGGCCTCGTATCGACTGGCTCGAGCGATTGCTCCCCGCCCGGCACATCGATGATCCCATGGTCAGTCGGATCCCGACGCACGTTCATGGGATCCTGCCCGCCCTCCATGCGCTCCATCTGCTCGTTCAGCAGCTGGCGATAGAGGACGATTCCCACATCCGACGTGCCCAGGTGCTCATCGTCTCGATGCGCGGTGGTTCCCTGGGTAACCACCGCCATGTGGTCCTGCCCGTTCGCGGTATCGAGGATGAACCCGCCGTTCTCCCGGGCACCTGGGACCTCGACGAACGGGATCGACTCCTGGAATACCGGACGGCCCGTGCGAATGGCCATAAGGAGAAGAAACCAGGTGTGGGTATCGTCCAGAGGCACCACGAAAATGACCGAGCCGCCCTTGTCCGCTCCGCCGATCAGGGATGTTGCTGGGAAGAACGACGGCGTGCCGATCCGCCAGCTCCTGTCCTCCTCAGTTCCGATGACATGCCGCTCGAGGATCCCATTCTCGAACAGGTCGAAGCCGATCTTCTTCATCGGGGCGGGGTGATGCAGCGCCATGAACTCCTTGATCTGCGCTCCGCCCTTGCGTTCCAGGACGTAGGCGAAGTAGCGGCCATGTAGACACTCGACGTGTAACGGATCGAGCAAGTTCTCCATAACCTGGAGCCAGTTGCACGGGACCACCGTGCCATTCGTCTCGCGAATCGCGTCGTCCCACATCAGGACGTTGTAGTGTGGCAGCAGCGGAGCCGGGGTAGGGCCCAGATAAGCAAAGACAACTCCTCCGAGCTCTTGCACGGGGTAAGCGGTGGATCGGTATTCGCCCGAATCGGCGCTGACCGCAGGCTCGGTCGGCTGGTCGATGCACCATCCGTCAGAATTGAAGAGCCAATCATGCTGGGCGCAGCGCAAACCTTCATTGTCGATGGTGCCCCACGCCAGCGATGTACCTCGGTGTGGGCATCTCTCGCCGAGCAGTCCGAGCGTGCCCCGTTTGTCTCGATAGAGCACCAACGATTCGCCGAGCAGTGTGACGTGGTGCACCGGGTGGCGATCGAGCATTGCTCGGGCAGCGACGGGATGCCAGTAGTGTCGCATGAGGTTCCCCGCGCGGGTCCCAGGCCCGATCTGGGTGAGAGACTCGTTCTCCCGATGCGTCAGCATCGCGCCTCCTCGATCTACCTGCTCTACCCGTGAAACACTCAGGCTCCCGGGTGACCGGGCCGCCCGATGGTGTACCTGTCGCGTTCGAATACTGCGGAACCCATCCCCACTATAGCGCTTACGTCGACGACCGTTCTGACGGTGGTCCAGGCGAGGCCACTTTTGCTGCTTCATGTCAGTCTGCTGTTCTCCACCACGACTCGGCCACGTGATCGCCGGCGGGGGCGGGTACCGACCATGGCTTTGCCGAGCGCGTCGAGAATCGGCATCTGTTGTTTGCGCACCGTGATGTGCCAGCCACGAATCCGACAGAACCGCCCGGCCCCGGCCGCCGTGATGAAGCAGCCGGAGATCTTCAGCCCCCTATGCGCTGATCAGCTGGTGCAGGTGCTCGTGCCGTCTCGCCTCCAGGTGCACCTCTCCGACCTCGATCTTGGTCGTCGTGACCTCCCGCCTCTGGGCAAGCCGGCCCATGTTCGGCACGAACACCTCCAGCACAAACACACCCCGCTCGTCCAGATGCTCGGCGACGTTCCGGAAGCGGCGGAGCTGCTCCTCCTGGGTCGTTAGCCCGAAGAACGTGTTGATGACCCTGTCCCGATCCCCAGCTCCAGCGCCGGACCCGACCCAGCGAGCTTCGCGAGGAAGGCGACAGTGGTGTCCGTTTTGCTGGCCGGCCCATACAGGTCGTCGTAGATCTCCGAGATGCGGTCCCCGTACGTGGCGGCGTCATACTCCTTCATCGTCCCCTCCCAAAGTTGGAGCCCCATCGAGCCAACGTGCTGTCAGGGGGCCGCCTCGCTCCACTCTGCGCGCAGCAGGCCGTACCACACCTCGTCGATGCGCTCGCCCCGATGCACGCGGTGCTGTCGCAGCACCGCTTCGCGACGCATCCCGAGCTTCTCCATGACGCGGTGCGACTGCACGTTCCGCGCGCCGCTCGGGGCGGTCCACTGCGATGGATTGATGGGTCGCATTCCACCCTGCGGCAGCGCGGCCCGGCATCGGTCAGTCCGCCGCGTCCGCCTCGCGCCACGCGTACACCAAGGATGGCAGCATCGAGATATAGAGTAGCGCTGCCGCGTAGACGAGAAACCAGTCGCGCCCGATGAGCGGCGCGATCCGGTCGCGCAAGAGGAATCCGAACGGCACGAGTGCCAGGCCCCACGTCACGATGCGATAGCTGAGCCGGTAGGCGTCGTCGCGTCGCTCGCGCTCAGTCGCGTCCAGGTCCTTCCGGCTGAACACGTCCCGTCGGAAACGCGCCAACGCGAGGAAAGGCAGGCACCCGACGACGAGCAACCCAAGCCAGACGATGAACGCTTCGCCGCGCGTCCAGCCCAGCGGGTCCAGCAGCCTCGGGCCGGCTGCCAGGAACGGCACGATGACAATCCCAGCGATGACGAGTAGGCGCCGGACGAGCCGGCTCGGCTCGTCCCGGCGCGACAAGGGCGAGCGCATCGCCATCATCGCGACCACCTCATTTCGACCATGTGTCGCACTTCTACCACAATGTCGCCGTCCGTCAGATCAGCGGATGGCCGAGGCCGTTGTGATAGAACGCCAGCCCGGCGTCGAAATCGGGGATTGGGATCTGGATCGCGTCGGTCTTGCGGACGAGCGGCTGAGATAGATGGTCCCTCACGCCGACCCATTGTACGGCGCTGGCGGCAGACGCCGCTGGGAGCGCGACGCGGCCTTTGACCCCCCCGATAGTGGAACGACGTGCTCGGCCGCGCAGAGTGGGTCGCCGGCGAGGCGAACTACGCGCGGCCAGGGAAACGGAGACAGCTTCCGCGCCGAGCGATCGAGCGAATCGATGCGGCGCTCAATCCGGGCCCGTAGAGGGGGATCGACTATGCCTCCTCGGCCTGAGCGGTTCGCTCCGCCCAGGTGCGTATCCGGATGGCCTCCAGCGCCTCGGAGGACCAACCCAGCACGTCACGCAGAAACACCGCTGGCAGCATGACTCGCACTCGGGCCCGAAATCGCTCTGCGGTGGCACTCGGATCCGTGAAATCGCGGTCGCTGGACACGAAGATGTCGACCTCGCCAGCGAGCAGGGCCACAGCAATCGGCACGTCTTTCTCGCTGCGGATGAGATCGAGGTTGTCGCGCACGTCACTGGGGGAGGGCATCGGCAGCTCTTGGTAGTGGGACCGATCGAGAAAGAACCGGAGAGCTTCGATTTGGGCGGGAGTGGTGAGATGCCGTCCAGCCTCCACGATCGCCTGGCCGGGGAGCGCCAGGTCGACGAAGTCGCCCAGGGCCGCCCGCATGACCTCATGGGGCCACCGGGGCAGCCGAGTTCCGGCGATGAGGACGTTAGCATCCAACGCAACTCGCAGCCTACGCTGCGCCATAGCGCTCGCGGTACAGCTCGTCGCGGGTGCGCTTCACCGCCGCGATGATCTCCTCCTCGGTGGGTTCTGGACCGCTCGCCTCGCCAGCTGCTTCTGCCGCCAGCCGGCTGAATCGGGCCGCCCGCTCGTCGCGCCGGACGCGCTCGAGGAGAACGAAGTCATCCAGGCTGACCATTGCGACGAACGGCTGGCCCTGCTTCTCGACGATGACCGATTCCCCGGAGTACCTGACCCGATCGGTGATCTCCGCAAAGCGCGCCCTCGCTTCACGAGCAGACACGTGCTTCGCCATGAATCCTCCCTTGGAGAGTAGTGTACACATTGTACATTGTCATCGCGGGCAAAAAAATCTGCTTGACAAACGCTATTCCTCATAATTCGGGTCCGGCTGCATGGATGAGAGCCGTCAGTCCCGGAGGCGATCCAGGAGCAGCGCCAGGCTTTCGCTCTCCGTGAGACCGGTCGTGTCAAGACGCACCTCAGTCGGCCACCCGTGCGCGAGCTGGTGCTGCTCGCGGATGAGCTCCCGCTTGACCTGCTTCTCCTGCTGGCTGGCGCGCCGCAGTGTCTCTTCGAGCGACGGGAGGACGATCGCCACGCGCCACTCCAAGCCGTCCAGGCCCGCCTTCCACCCGCTCCGTTCAAGACGGATGGTCGTGAAGCCAGGCGATGACCTCATTTGCATGCGTATCCGGCGGGTAGACCGGGTAAAAGACTACTTCGATGGCGCCGTTTCGCACCACCAAGGTGAGGCGCCTGATCAAGCGCCTCCCGGTCACGTTAAAGGTGGGCAAGTGAAGCGCGTCGCAGAAGTGAAAGCCAGCGTCGCTCAGCACCTCGAACGGGAGGTGAAGACGCGCTGCCAGCTCCTTCTGATAGTCGGCGGTTTGCGTACTGAGCCCAAACACATCGGCGCCGAGTTCTGCCAACTCCTCGTGATTGTCGCGAAAGGCGCAGCTTTCAGGCGTGCACCCGCGGGCGCCCGGAATGAGGTCCCACCCTTCGGGAAGCGGCGTACCGGGGACGGCCGTCATGGGGTAACAGTAGATGATCGTCCGCGGCGCGGTGAGCCGGTCGAGCTGTACGATCCGTCCGGCGGTCGATGGCAACGACACGTGCGGGATGCGGACGCCGCCGAGGTGGGCACAGGCGCCGTCATCGATCGGGACAGGAAGATCCGGTGGCATGTGTTCGTAGTCCAATTTCTTCCCCGTCAGGTGTACAGCAGGTCGAAGACGACGCCCCGAATCGGCGTCACCAACAACTTCCTTCCTCGTCTTCGTTCGGCCGCGGCGGCTACGCCGTTGCGCGAGCAAGCTCGAGCAGCTCTCGGTGCAAGTCCGGGGTGGCGGCGGCGACGAGCGAGTCGGAGTGAAGCGACCACGGGCGTCCATCGATGTCGGAGAGGGTGGCACCCGCTTCGAAGGCGAGGAGGCTGCCCGCCGCGACATGGACGGCCGTGACAAACAAGTAGACGTTGGCGGCGATGCGCCCCGCGGCGAGGTAGGGCATCGCGAGCGAGGTGCCGAGGGAGCGGACCTCCCATCGGTCGAGGCGGATGGCTTCCGCGATGCAGCGGGAGGCGTGTCCTCGAGGAGGGCCCTGCGATTTTCCGCCATCGTCCTCGATAACGATCATGGAGCTGGCGTCGCTCGCCGCGAGGCGGTGCTGGCTGCCATCACGCATCGTCCAGGAGCCGCGGCCGCGTTCGGCAAGCGCGATTTCGTGCCGAGACGCGTCCCCTACTGCGGCGACCGTGACCTCATCGTTCTCGACCAGCGCGAGGTTCACACAATAGAGGGGGATGCCCGCGGCGAAGTTGCCCGTACCGCAAATCGGGTCCACCAGCCAATAGGGCGAGCCTCCTGGCGGGGCGTCGCCGCCACGCTCCTCGCCGACGATCGGCAGGCCCTGCAGGCGTTCGCGAACCGCGTCCTCGATTGCGATGTCGGTCGCGGTCACGAGGTCGCGGCCATCTTTGGAGAGGATCTCACTCGCTCCGAGGTTTCGCTCCGCAAGCTCGAGGGCGTGCCCCATTGCCTCGCAAGCCAGTCGCGTTTCCGGTCTGAACTCCTGCATCCGTACGCCCTCCCCCTCGCCGACGAGGTGACGGCCCATCCCTATTATCCGCTGCCGTGTTGCGACGCATTTGGCAGGTCACGTGGTACTATCACGGCCATGCGAGCGACCATCGATGCAGGCGCGCGACTGGTCATCCCGAGCGAGGTGCGGCGCCAGGCCGGGCTGCGGCCGGGCATGGCACTGGAGCTGCGCTGGCGAGACGGGCGGATCGAGATCGCGCCCGCGCCGCATTCCACTCACAGGGAAGCCCGCGCGGACGAGCTCGCTCAAGCCGGATGGACCTGTATCGCGCGCCGATGAACCTGCTCAATCCCGATTCGGTTGAGCGGGGGCCCCAGCGTGTCCTGGTGATCACACCAAGTGGCCGGCGACTTGCCTCCGAAGGGCCTGTTCCTTACACTCATGTAGGAATAGCTCTCCTTACAGGGAGGAGCCGTGCTGAAGACCAGGATCACCAGCAAGGGGCAGGTCACGGTTCCGAAGCACGTCCGACAGCGGCTGGGCTTGCAGCCAGGGGATGAGATTGAATTCGTCGAGAGCGATGGCGCGTTTCGTCTGGAGAAACGGGTCCCAGCCTCTCCGTTTGAGCGGTATCGAGGCTTCCTGACGCATCTGGCCGGCCAGGACCCGGATGGGATCCTCGCGGAGATGCGTGGCGAGTGACGACGGCGGTTGACACCAATGTTCTGCTCGACATCCTCATTCCGGGCACACCGCACCGGGAGGAATCCGAGCGCAGTCTCGTCCAGGCGCTCCGGGCGGGGGCAGTGGTCCTCGTCGACGTGGTCTACGCCGAGCTGGCCGCGCACTTCCGAGATCGCGCCGACCTGGATCGCTTCTTGACCGACACGGGCATCCGACTCGATCAGGCTAACCCGGCGTCGCTGTACCGCGCTGGCGGAGCCTGGGCTGCTTACGTGGAGCGACGCCCGTCCCGCCTGGTCTGTCCACAGTGTGGCGCACCGACGCCAACGAGCTGCGCGGCGTGCGGAGCAGGGATCCGAACCAGACAGCATTTGCTCGCCGACTTCCTCATCGGCGCGCACGCAACCGTGCAGGCGGACCGCCTGTTCACCAGAGATCGGGGCTACTACCGGACGTACTTCCCTGAGCTGCGCCTGGGGTAGGCAGAGACGCTCCCGGGCGCCTCCAACAGCGGTGGTCGCTCCATCGGCTTCGTCATTCCCGTAGCAACAGTGGCACCTTGACGTGTTGCGGGACTGGCAGTACATTGGCGCTAGGGGGACGAGCGCGACAGAGGCGGTCGCCCGAACCAGAAGTGATGACCTATCGAGCTGGCCAGGATGAATGGGAGGAACCGATGCTGACGACGGAAGAGAACGCGCGCGTCACCAGAGTTGGCGCGGATACCCCGATGGGCGAGCTCCTGCGGCGCTACTGGTACCCCATCGCCGCGAGCGTGCAGCTCCGTGACCGCGGGACCCGCCCGGTCCGCCTGCTCGGCGAGAACCTGGTGCTCTTCCGGGATCGATCGGGGAACCTCGGCCTGATCGGGGAGAAGTGCCCGCACCGGCGCGCCGGGATGGTCTTCGGGGTGCCAGAGGCCGAGGGGCTGCGCTGCGCCTATCATGGCTGGCTCTGGGCAGCGGACGGTCGCTGTCTCGAGCAGCCGTACGAGACGACGGAGGACTCGGCCAGCAGCCTCAGAGATCGGGTGTCGATCGCGGCGTATCCCGTGCAGGAGAAGGCGGGACTCATCTTCGCGTATCTCGGGCCGCAGCCGGCCCCGCTGATCCCCAACTGGGATCTCTTCGTCTGGACGGACGTCGTCCGAGACATCGGCACGGCCGTCGTGCCGTGCAACTGGCTCCAGATCATGGAGAACTCGCTCGACCCGGTGCATGTGGAATGGCTCCATACGTACTTCTCGGGCTACGTCCTCGAGCGGTTGGGGCGCCCAGACCTGAACCGGGGGAAGGCGAACTACGGGAAGACGCCGTGGAGACATACGAAGATCGGGTTCGATGTCTTCGACTACGGGATCGTCAAGCGGCGGCTCCTCGAGGGCATGACGGAGGACGACGACGGCTGGTCCGTGGGACATCCAATTCTGTTCCCCACGATCCTGCGCACCGGCACATCCTTCCAGATCCGGGTGCCGATCGACGACACCCACACGCAGTACTTCTGGTACAACTGCCACAAGCCGCGCCCCGGCGTGCTCGAGCTGAGGCAGCAGGACCCCCTCGACACCCCCATCTATGAGGTCCCGGTGCCCGGTCTCGACGGGCGGGGCGAGCCGGAGTGGCACCTGGTGGACAACAACAGCGGTCAGGACCTGGCTATGTGGTATACGCAGGGGCCAGTTACCGACCGGGAGGAGGAGCACCTCGGCGCCTCGGACCGCGGGGTCGCGCTGTATCGGAAGCTTCTCGAGCTCAACCTCGTCAAGGTGGCCCAGGGCCAGGACCCGATGAACGTGTTCCGGGATCCGGCAACGAACGTCTGTATCGAGATTCAGACGGAGACGGCCCTGTTCAACCGAGGCGATCCGAGTCGGATCAGCCGGGCAGGCCAGTCTGGCAAGTACAGCCCGATTCTGCGCGAGGCTGCCCGGAAGCTGGAGGGAGAGAGGACGCTCCTGGAGCCCGTGCGGTAGCTTGTTGCCGACCACGATCCGGCCTTGCCAGCATTCGGTACCACTTAGAATAAGCGGCTGTCAGCAGCCATCCCTTTCCCCCGGGGGAAGGTGAGTGTCCGATTCGGGTCATGCGCTACGCATCCAACTCTTGGGCGAATTTTGCGTCTGGGTGGGACCGCGCCGCATAGACGACGCGGAATGGCGGCTGCGCAAAGCGAAGAGCCTCGTCAAATTGCTCGCGCTCGCCCCGGGCCATCGGCTCCATCGCGAGCAAGTGATGGATGCGCTCTGGCCGGATTTCGACGCCGACGGGGCGACGAATAATCTTCACAAAACGCTCCACGTCGCCCGGCGAGCGCTCGAACCAGATCTGGCGCCCTCACGGCCCTCCTCCTACTTACACCTCGAGGGCGACCTCGTCGTTCTGCGATCTTCTGGGTCGCTTGAGATCGACGCGGAGTCCTTCGAGTCCGCCATAGATGCTGCCCGCACGTCGAAAGACGCATCTGCCTATGAGGCTGCGCTCGCGCTCTATGGAGGCGACCTGCTCCCGGAGGACCGTTACGAGGATTGGGCCGCGGGACGCCGTGAGGAGTTGGCGGCAGAACTGCTCGATGCCCTGGTCGCGCTCGCACAGCTAGACGAGCGAAAAGGCAACATCGAGGAAGCCATAGCGGCCCTCCGTCGCGTGGTCGTCCGTGAGCCAGTGCACGAGCCGGCGCACCGTAGTCTCATGCGCCTCCACGCATTAGCTGGACAGCGGCATCACGCGATGCGGGAGTACCAACAGCTCCGCGAGGTACTGCGCCGCGAGGTGGACGCCGAACCGGAGGAGGACACCGAGCTGTTGTATCGGGAGATCCGTACCGGAACGCTCCGGCCGAGTGAGCGTGCGGAGGCCGACGCTGTATCAGGGTGGATCCCAGCTAAGCGAACGGAGGTCCTGCCTGAGCCGCTCTTCGGGCGCGACGATGAAATGGAGCTGCTGGAAGACCTGCTCGATGGCCTTTTCTCGGGCCACGGCCAGCTCGTCTTGCTGGCGGGAGAGGCGGGCGTTGGCAAAAGCCGACTCCAACGGGAAATCGGGAATCGAGTTCGGCGACGGGGAGGCATGGACCTTATGGGAGCCGGGTACGAGCAGGAAGGAAGACTCCCGTACGGACCGTTCGTCGAAGCGTTCGAAACCCTGACGGAGCGTGTGCCGTTGGAGACGCTGCGCCCAATGATTGGCGAAGGCGCAGCCGAGGTGGCTCATCTGGTGCTAGGGCTGGGAATTGCACCCATCGCGCCAACTCCGTCTACCGCCCAGGATCGCCGACGACTGTTCGCAGCGGTGGCTGGATTTCTCGGTAGTCTCAGCGAGCGTGCGCCGTTGCTCCTTGCGCTGGACGACCTGCACGCGGCCGACGAAGTAAGCCTCCAGTTGCTCCACTACGTTGCCCGAAACCTGAGCTCACGGCCCATCCTGATACTAGCCGCCTACCGCTCGGAGGAGGCCGTGCACGGAGCCCCGCTCGGGCAACTGCTGGCCGCCCTCGACCGGGAGGGACTTGCGGAGCACATGCAGCTTGACCGCATTGGCCGACAGGAGAGCGACCTGCTGATCGACTCGCTCCTCGGCGGCGAGCCAATTGAGCGCGATGTGTACCAGGCAGTATTCGAACTCGCGGCTGGCAACCCCCTCTTCACGAAGGAGGCGATCCGGTCCCTTCGCGAGGCTGATGTCCTTGAGCTCAGTGGCGGCCGCTGGAAGTTGCGGGGCAGCGCGCTGGCGCTTCCAGGCACCGTCGTCTCTCTGATTTCCACCCGCATCGAACGTCTTGGATCCGCCGAACGAGCAGTCTTGAACGTCGCGGCTGTCAACGGGCGAGAAGTGCCGTACGCATTGCTGCGCGCCGTTGGTGATGTACCTGAGGGTCAGCTCCTGGACGCGCTTGATGTGTGCCTGGAGCGCCGGGTCATCGAAGAAACGAGCGGCGGTTATCGGTTCTCCCATCCGCTCCAGCGGGCGGCGCTGTACGAGCGGCTGAGCAATGCGCGCAGGACGTATCTTCACGGTCGCGTTGCGGCGGCACTGGAGCAATTACATTCGGAGCAGATCGACGCCCACGCGGAGGCCCTGGCACACCACTATCTGAACTCCGAGAGCCCCGGCTACGCTGCACCCCACCTCATTGCGGCAGGCAACCGCGCGGCGGCGGTCCACGCCAACGAGTCGGCCATCCAGGCGTTTCGGCAAGCCCTCGATCTCCTGGGCGACCCCGGCGCTCCCTCGCGGACGCCGGCAATGGTGGCGGAGCTGTGGGAGAGGATCGGAGACCTCTACGGCCTCGTGGGCGAGCAGGAGCATGACGTGGGCGCCTATGAGTCCGCCCTTGCAGCTCTCGAAGCCAGCGACGAGGGGTCAACCGGTGCGCGTCTTCATCGCAAGGCCGCGTATGCGCGCCTCGCCCAGCACTTGCCCGAGGCAGCGGAGCGCCATTTGGTGCAGGCATTCTCCCTGTTGGCTGACCACCCCGAGGAAGGGGAGCGCGGTCGGGTGTTGCGAGTACAAGCTCACCTCCACTGGGAGCAGGGCGCGTATGCGGACGGTGTGAAAGCAGCAGAAGAGGCCCTCGCACTGGCCGAGCGGAGAGGCGACGTAGCAGACACGATCTCCGCGTACACGACGCTCGCCCTGGTGTTCCACTCGCACGGCGATTGGCAACGCGGTCTCCACTTTGTCGTCGAGCATCTGGGGATTCAAGCGGACGACCCTGGGCTAGCGGAGCTGTTCGACGCTCATCTCTGACTTGGCGAGTATCACCTGTATGGTGATGTGGCCCTCGAAGCGGTGGACGACTACGCACGGCGGACGCTGGACCTGGCGAGCCGGATGGGGGCGCGCCGAGCCGAGGGCTTGGCGGCCTGTCTCCTGGGAGAATCGCAGCTTCTGCGCGGCCAATGGAACGATGCTGAGGAGCATCTGAGGCGCGCGTTGGAGGTCCACCGATCCCTGGGTGCATCGACCGGGGAGGCGCTTGCCAGCCAGCGCCTGGCTGAGCTCGCGGTCTACCGTGGTGACGCGGATTCCGCCGCCGCGCATCTCGAACGGGGCCTCGATCTTGCCGTCGAAGGTCCGCTCCCGGAGCACTTGCTCCCCCGGATCTACGCGACCATGGCGCTCAACGCGCTCGAAAGGGACGAACCGGAAGCGGCGTGCGCGGCGATCGAAGCCGCTGAGCTCGCGGCGGCCCACTACGGTACGTGCCCGCCCTGCGAAGCACTGTTACACCCCGTGGCGGCGGAGGCCTACGCGGCGGTCGGCGCTCTGGAGCGCGCACGAAGCCATGCCGCCGCGGCGGCGGAGGCCGGATCGTGGGGCAGCGACGCGTGGCGCGCCATGGCAGCCGTAGCCCAGGCCGCGATCGCGCCCAGCAAGGCGGAACGGGCCAATCGCATGGCTGAGGCAGCCGAGACGTTCGCCCGCCAGGCCGCCCCCGCTGAGGCTGGGGCGCATGACTTCGTGAAGGTCTACGACGTGTTCAGCAAGCTGCTT
>WHTR01000087.1 GCA_009377635.1 Chloroflexota bacterium | reverse complement strand
TCCCGTCGCCAGCATGCAGGCGCTGTCGGAGGCGATCGGGAAAGCGGTCATCGACGATCCCGAGACCGCCGCTCGCTTCGCGACCCGCCTGGCGACGGAATCGGACCGACTGGGCCGGCTCGTCGCCGACCTGCTGGATCTGTCGCGGCTGGAGGACCCGGGTCGGGCTGCCTTGGAACCCACGGATCTGACCGAGATCGCTCGCTCCGAAGTCGAAACGTACCGGCCTCAGGCGACGGCCAAGCGGATAGACATCTCGATGCGTCTCGAGCCCGACGTGCGGGTGCTCGGCGACGGTCAGCAGCTGGGATCGATGATCCGCAACCTCCTGGACAACGCCATCCGCTACACGTCCGAGGACGGTCATGTCGTGGTGCAGCTGGCGACCGCTGACGGTCGGGCCGAGCTCGAGGTCGCGGACGACGGCATGGGCATCTCGCGCGAGGCTCAGGCAAGGATCTTCGAACGCTTCTACCGGGTCGATCGCGCCCGGTCCCGGGATCGGGGCGGTACCGGCCTGGGACTCGCCATCGTCAAGCACGTGGCGGAGCTCCACCGCGGCACCGTGGCGGTGCGCAGCGAGCTCGGACAAGGCTCCGTCTTCGTCGTTTCGTTGCCGCTCGCCCTGGAAGACCACCCACCGGCGGACGATGGAACCGGGGCCTGATGCCACGCCTCCTGTTGATCGAGGACGAAGAGAGCTTCGGCGAGGCTCTGCAATACCAACTCCAACGAGAGGGTTACGAGGTGGAGCGGGAGACCGATGGGGTCGCCGGGTTGGACCGCTTCAAGAGGCAGGGAGCCGATCTCGTCCTGCTGGATCTGATGCTTCCGGGCATGGCGGGAGAGGACATCTGCAAGGAGATCCGCCGCGACTCGAACACGCCGATCATCATGCTGACGGCGAAGGACCAGGAGCTGGACAAGGTCCTCGGCCTGGAGTTGGGTGCCGACGACTACGTCACGAAACCTTTCAGCACCCGCGAGGTCATCGCTCGGATCAAGGCCGTTCTGCGCCGGACGTCGGGCGAGGGAGCAACCTCGGATGGAGTGCTCGAAGGCGGCGGCGTACGACTCGACCCGGATCGCTTCGAGGTAACGGTCAGAGGCGAGCCGGTCCATCTCCCGCGCAAGGAGTTCGAGCTCCTGGAGCTGCTCATGGAGAACGCCGGCCGCGTCCTGAGTCGAGAGATCCTCATCGACCGGGTGTGGGGATCGGACTATTTCGGGGACAGCCGCACCCTCGACGTCCACGTCAAGCGGTTGAGAGCCAAGTGCGAACCGGACCCACACTCACCCAAACATCTGCTCACGGTGAGAGGTCTCGGCTACAAGTTCGTGCCCTAGGGACCTACCTCTTTGGACGGCGACATCCGTGTCGCCCGGCCGGTGAAGGTGCACACGGCCCGATGTCACACCGCGGAAGCGGCACGTCCACGTGTTCGGGTCGAGCGGAGGCGCGACGCCGACGACGGTGGACCGATCCGATGCCGAAGATGTCCGCCGAATCGGGGAACCCGGTTGTTCACCGGGTGTTCATGAACCGGTCGCAGGTCGTTTAGGAGCCATTGCTAGCGTGCGCGCCGTCAGCGGGAAAACCGCGTTCAGCTTGGACAAGAGGAGGAAGAAGCACATGTTGCACACCCTGAACAGGGCACCGGTGGGCCTCGTGGCGGGCATGCTGGCGCTTGCCCTGGTCGCTGCGGCCTGCGGCGGCAACGACGGGAGTGCGTCGGAGAACCCCGGCGGCAAAGGTGACGAGCTATCCGCCGAGTTATTGGGAGCCGGAGCTTCGTTCCCAGACCCGCTCTATCAGACATGGATCGGTGAGTACACGACAAATGCCCAGCCCGGGGTATCGATCCAGTACGAGTCCATCGGGTCGGGCGGAGGGCGCGAGCGATTCATCGATCAGCAGACCGATTTCGCGGGCTCGGACGCGTATATGAGCGACGAAGAGATAGCCGACGCTGTCGAGGCCCGCGGCTGTGGCGATGTAGTGCACATCCCGATGGTCTTCGGTGGCGTCGTCATCGCCTACAACATCGAAGGACTAGATGACCTGATCCTCGATTCCGCCACTATCGCGGACATCTTCTCCGGCGAGATCACCAACATCAACGACCCGGCGATCGCGGACCTGAACCCCGGCGTGGATCTGCCCGACCAGGAGCTCACGGTCACGGTCCGCGCCGATGGGTCCGGCACAACGTCGATCTTCACGACTTACCTCGAAGACGAGGACGACGACTGGGCGAGGGACTACGGCTCCGGCGACGAGATCGAGTGGTTCGGCGATCAAGTTGCAGGTGAGCAGAACGACGGGGTCGCGGCCGCGATCGCGCAGCAGCCGGGGGGCATCGGCTATGTCTCTCTGGAGTTCGCGGTGCAGCAGAACCTCCCGTTCGCCAGCGTGATCAACGACGACGATAACCCTGTCGAGCCCAGCACAGACTCGGTCGGTAAGGCCGTCGAGGGTCTTGACCTACCCGACGACCTCCGTTTCGACGTGCTGGGCGTGGGAGGCGAGGGCTACCCCATCGCCGGCGCCACCTGGGTCTTGGCCTATACCTGTGACATGGACGAGGCTAAGGCGGCGGCATTGAAGGATTATCTGACCTGGGCGCTCGACGAAGGTGACTCCTTCGCGGCGGACCTCGGCTACGCTCCACTCAGCGATGCGACGGAGGAACTGTCACTGGAAAAGGTCGAGCAGATCAACGCCGAAGGTTAGGCACTACTCGGAAGAGATCATGGGCCTGGGGTTGTTGTCCGCTCCAGGCCCATATGATCTTCTAGCCTCGGGTCCCACATGCCATCTACGACAAGCTCGACCACTCCATTAAAGAGAGGGCTGCGGGCCAGCCGCCGGCAGAGCTTGGCCGACCCCGCGTTCCGTTGGTTCCTGACCCTGACCGGGCTATCTGTCCTCCTTGTGCTGGCGTGGATGATCGTCTCGACCACCAGCCAGGCGTGGCCGGTATTCGAGAAGGAAGGGTTCAACCTCTTCTTCAGCAGTGAGTGGAATCCGGGCAACGCGAGAGACGGAACGATCCAAGGGACTTACGGAGGCTTCCAGTTCCTCTACGGCACCATCGTGAGTGCCGCGCTCGCGATGGCCTTTGCCTTACCGCTCGCTATCGGGATCGCCCTATACCTCACACAGCTGGCCCCAAAGAGGATCGCCCGCCCACTCACTTATGCCGTCGACCTTCTGGCCGCGGTTCCGAGCATCATCTACGGTCTATGGGGGTCATTGTTCGTGGTTCCGATGCTGTTGCCGTTCATGAACTGGATGTCGCAGAAGCTGGGACCTTGGCTGCCGATGTTCGAAGGTCCCGTGAGGGTGCGCAACCTGTTCGTGACCTCGTTGGTGTTGGGAATCATGGTGCTCCCGATCACCAGCGCGGTAATCCGCGAAGTATTCGCCCAGGTCCCGAGGGACGAGCGCTTGGCGGGCTTCGGTTTGGGGGCGACGCGCTGGGAGGTGATGCGTCACGTCGTCGTTGCTCGTAGCAAAGCCGGGATCATCGGTGGCTCGATGCTTGGTTTAGGGAGGGCCCTAGGCGAGACGATTGCCGTGCTGTTGATCATCGGAGGCAATCCTCGCAGCGAGTTCCGCCTATTCAACACCAGCCAGACTGTCGCCTCCCAGATCGCGGCCGCTTTCAAGGAGGCTTCCCCTGAGTACATCAGGGCCCTGGTCGCGTTGGGCGTGGCTCTTTTCCTGGTCACGATCATCGTCAACGTCATCGCCCGACTCGTGGTTAGCCGGCTCGGGCACGTAACGGGAGATGCTGCGCTATGAGCGACGATGCGCTGGGCCAGGTTCAACTGGACCATCGGAGCCTGCTGCTGCGTTCAGAGAAGGCGACCAAGCGGGCACGGATCGACAGATTCTGGCGCACGATTCTCCTCTTGGCGGTCGGGGTCGCGCTTGTACCTCTAGCGTCGATCCTGGGCGTCACGATCTACAGAGGTGCTGGAGCGATCAACCTCAACTTCCTGACCGAGAATCCGCCATTCAGTTCCGGCGTCGAGGGAGGCGGATATGCGCCCGCCATCTTCGGGAGCATCTACATGACCGGACTTGCAATCCTGATGTCGCTACCGCTGGGAATCTTCGCGGCCGTCTTCCTCGTCGAATACAAGCGCAGTCGGCTTGCCGGGCCCATCCGCTTCTTCACCGATGTGATGACCGGCGTCCCATCGGTTTTCGTCGGTCTCTTCATCTTCTCGTCACTCGTCGTGGACGCGGATCTTTTCTTCGGAACAGTCCCGGGCGCTGCTGCCCTGGCCGTTCTGATGCTGCCGATCATCGTGCGCTCGAGCGAAGAGGTGTTGCGCCTCGTGCCTCAGGATCTCCGCAACGGTGCCTTCGGACTCGGACTCCGACGGTGGCAGATGATCACGAGGGTTGTTCTCCCGGCGGCCGCCCCGGGTCTCGCTACCGCGTCGATGCTCGCCGTGGCACGCGGGATGGGCGAGACTGCGCCATTGCTCTTCACAGCACTAGGTGCTCGGCAAATAGTGACGTCCGCTACGGGAACGCCTCAGGGCGCCCTGCCTCTTCAGATCCTCGATGAGGGACGCCAGGCGCTCCCGGCGGCCGTCGAGAGGGCGTGGGCTGGGTCGCTCACGCTGATGGTGCTGGTCCTGCTCTTCACCGTCGGAGCGCGGCTCCTGGCCGCGCGCAGCAACGTATCCAGTCTGTCCTAGGTTGTGGGTGGATGTGACCTGCGGTTCATGAACGAGCAAGGGGATTGACACATGGGATCTCTACATTGAGTCTGCATAGCAGTTTGGAGATGCATATAGCGACGCGCCAACAGGAACCGGTCTCCCCTGATACGCGTGATTTCGTTTTCCAGATCGATGGCGTCTCAGTCTTCTACGGCGGGTTCCGAGCAGTCCGCGATATCACGATGGATATCGTGCCCCAGCGGATAACGGCGCTGATCGGCCCGTCCGGCTGCGGAAAGACCACTGTCCTCAGGTGTCTCAATCGCATGAATGATCTGATCGAGACGGCCAGGGTGGAGGGAAGGATCTCCTACCACGGTGAAGATCTCTACGACAAGCAGGTGGACCCCGTCGAAGTTCGCAGACGGATCGGGATGGTGTTCCAGAAGCCGAACCCCTTCCCGAAGTCGATTTACGACAACGTAGCTTTCGGGCCGAAGATCATCGGCATGAAGGACGATCTTGATGAGCTGGTGGAGCGATCTCTTCAGAACGCAGCCCTATGGGACGAGGTCAAAGATCGGCTCAAAGACTCCGCGATGAGTCTGTCCGGTGGCCAACAGCAGCGGCTCTGCATAGCTCGTTGCCTCGCCGTGTCGCCGGACGTGATCCTGATGGACGAACCATGCTCGGCACTCGACCCTATCGCCACCGGGCGGATCGAGGACCTCATGCAGACCCTCAAGGACCAATACACGATCGTCATCGTCACGCACAACATGCAGCAGGCTGCACGGGTGAGCGATATGACGGCGTTCCTCACCGCAGAGATTCACGAAGAGCAGGACCGCAGGACGGGGATTCTCGTGGAGTACGACCGTACCGAGCAGATCTTCACCAATCCCACCGACGAGAGGACGGAGAACTACGTCACCGGACGGTTCGGCTAGCGCGAAGCGATCCGAGGAAGCGCCGCCTTCACCGAGCGCTGACGCGAGGCGGATACGCCGGACATTCGCGGAACAGCTCGACGAGCTCACAATCCAGATCGAGATAATGGCCCTGCGGGTCGACGACTCGCTTCGGAGATCCACCCAGGTTCTCTTGACGGGCGACCTCGAGCTCGCCCACGAGGTCGTCCGCGGCGACGACGAGATCGACGCGATGCTCGTGTCTCTCACCGAGCGCTGTTACGACCTGCTCGGCCTGCAGAGCCCCGTCGCCTCGGATCTGAGGCTTGTTGTATCCGTCCTCAGGGTCCTGGGGGACCTCGAACGCACGGGGGACCTCTGTCTCAGGATCGTGAAGCTGGCCCCCGACCATCATCTCCTTACCGCGAACGCCGAGACCTTCGTGATCCTCGAGGAGATGGCCGTGGAGGCGAGACGCCTCTTTGGAGTCGCCGCGCGCGCATGGTCGACCAAAGACCTCCGGCTGGCGCGCACGCTCGAGGGCCGTGACGACGCGATGGATGCGCACTACGCGCGGTTGATGAAAGCGATCCTTCGAACCCAGGGTGCCCAGGCCGTTCGGATCGCGGTCGCCAGCGTCACCGCGGGTCGCTCCCTCGAGCGCATCGCGGACCATTCCGTAATGATCGGGGAGCGCCTGCGCTACATGCTCACCGGTGACTTGGACTCGTTGTCGAAAGAGGTCGGCCCCTAACCGGGAGGCGCACTACGTGCCGTTCGTGTGTAACTAGATGTCGGCCGCACTCCATATCCGACAGCCTCACGAGCACGGTGTTGACCGTAGTGTATGCAAGCTGTCGGCGGCTCCGTGCCCGCTCGTGCACCTCTCTAGGCATGAGGCCATCGGGATCATTTCCAGATCTCCGTGGGTTCACTCCTTGTTCACATAGGTGCCCTAGCGTATGGCGATGCCCGGCTCACATATCCCGAGCTCAGAGCGCCATACGAACCGGGAGCTGTCGTGGCTCGACTTCGCCGAGCGTGTCCTCGCCATGGCGGGAGACCAGTTCCTGCCCTTGCTCGAACGGGTCAAGTTCCTGGCCATCTTCGCCTCGACACTGGACGAGTTCTTCATGGTGAGGGTGGCGAGCCTGAAACGTCAGCAGACGGCCGGCGTCACGACGCGTTCGTCCCACGGCATGCCGGCCGGAGAGCAGCTCGAGGCGATTTCGGAGAAGATCCGGCCGATGATGGAGCGCCATGCCCGGCTCTTCCTGGACGACATGATGCCGGCGCTGAGCAAGGACCGCATCGATATCGTGAGGTGGCGCGACCTCGAGCCCCCCCAGCGAGCCGAGATCGACGCCAGATTCAACCGTCAGGTTTTCCCCGTGGTAACTCCCCTCGCGGTCGATCCCGGCCATCCCTTCCCCTACATCTCCAACCGTTCCCTCAACCTCGCCGTGCTGGTGAGGTCTCCGGACGCGGGACGGGTTCGATTCGCACGTGTGAAGGTCCCCCCTTTGCTGCCTCGATTCATGGCGCTCGACGATGGCGAGACGTTCGTCCCGCTGGAGGATTGCATCGCCGCGAACGTCGACAAGCTCTTCCCGGGCATGGAGGTCCTGGAGCACCACACGTTCAGGGTCACGAGGAACACCGATGTCGAGCTCGACGACGAAGACGCCGACGACCTCCTGCGAGCCCTGGAGGACGAACTTCGCAGCCGGCGCTTCCGTCCCGCGGTGCGGCTCGAGATCGAGGGGTCCATGCCGGAGCACGTCCTGGACCTCCTCGCCAGGGAGCTTCAGGTGAGGAGAGCCGATGTCTTCTCTCTGCCCGGCCCCCTGGACCTCTCGGGACTGTGGCAGCTCTATGAGTTGGACCGCGCGGACCTCAAGGCAGAACCGTTCACCCCCGCTTCCCACCCTGCCCTGAAGCCGGAAGAGAACGGTCAGGTGGACATCTTCCAGGTGTTGCGCGAGCGCGACGTCCTCGTACATCACCCGTACCATTCCTTCCGCACGAGCACGCAGCGGTTCATCGAACAGGCCGCCGCAGATCCCGACGTCCTCGCCATCAAGCAGACCCTCTATCGGACGTCCGGAGAAAGTCCGATCGTCGACGCGCTGGAAGCTGCCGCCATGGCCGGGAAGCAGGTCGTCGTGCTCGTCGAGATCAAAGCCCGCTTCGACGAGATCAACAACATCGCCTGGGCCCGGCATCTCGAGCAGGCCGGATGTCACGTCGTGTACGGCGTCGTGGGATTCAAGACGCATTGCAAGCTGTGTCTCGTCGTGCGCCAAGAGGGCCCCGGCCTCGCCCGTTATGTGCACATGGGAACCGGCAATTACAACCCCAAGACGGCCCGCGATTACGAGGACTTCGGCCTGCTCACATCGGATCCTGAGCTCGGCGCGGACGTCAGTGATCTATTCAATCTCCTGACGGGATACTCACGCCAGACCGACTATCGCTGTTTGGTCGTCGCTCCCTACGGCATGCGCGAACGGATAGTCCGCATGATCGACAGGGAGACGGAGAACGCGAGCTCCGGCGGTGCCGGCCGCATCATCATCAAGTGCAACGCCCTCGTTGACGAGAGGGTGATCGATGCGCTCTACGAAGCTTCGTCGGCCGGCGTGAGTATCGATCTCATCGTCCGGAGCATCTGCGCCCTGCGCGCCCAGGTGCCGGGTCTGAGCGAGAACATACGCGTGCGCAGCATCGTCGGGCGGTTCCTTGAACATTCCCGGATCTTCTGCTTTCACAATGGTGGTGACGACCAATACTTCATCGGAAGCGCAGACCTGATGCACCGGAACCTCGACCGCCGGGTGGAAGCGATGGCTGCCATCAAGTCGGCCTCGGCGCGTACCTACCTGAAGGAAGTGCTGGAACTGGCTCTACTGGACAACTATTCGGCCTGGGTGCTGGTCGATGACCGTTGGGTGAGGCAAGTCCCGGCCGAACACACGTCCCCCATCCTGCTGCAGCAGGGCCTCATCGAGAGGCTCGTTCATTGACGCGCGAAGTCGAATACAAGTTCACGGTCCACCCTTCTTTCATCGTGCCGCGTTTCAACGGAGAGGGCGGGGTCACCGCGACGAGGGAGCTCTCCACCCTGGAGTTGACGTCCACCTACTTCGACACACCCGACCTCCGGCTGGCGCGTTCGGGAGTCACGCTTCGGCATCGCTTGGGCGAGACCGAGGAACCGGTCTGGACCCTGAAGCTGCCCAACGCGCGGCGGGACGCCATGGTCCGGGAGGAGATCGACTTCCAGGCGGCAGCGGGCGAGGAGGAGCGTCCTCCCGACGACGCCATCGACCTCGCGCTCGCCTTCCATCGTGGCGACCGCCTGGAGCCGGTTGCCAGGCTCGTGACCCTGCGCCGCAGATGGTCGCTGCTGGGTAAGGAGAACGAGGAGCTCGCCGAGATAGCGGATGACGAAGTCTCGATCATCGAGAACGACCGCATGATGGCGCGCTTCCATGAACTCGAGCTCGAGGCGCGCGGTGCGGACGAAGACCGGCTCTCGTCCATAGCCGGCCACTTGCGACGAGCCGGTGCGATGCCCGCGGAGCCCATCCCGAAGGCGGTGCGGGCCCTCGGGCCCCGGGCGACGGCTCCCTCGGACATCGTGCCTCCACCCGAGCTCGACGAGGATCGGCCCGCCGGCACGGTCGTGAAGGCCGCCCTCGCGCGCGGCGTCGGGCGACTCGTCGCGAACGATCCCCGGGCGCGGCTCGGCGATCCCGAAGGCGTGCACCAGATGCGCGTCGCGGCGCGCAGGCTACGCAGCGACCTTCGTACGTTCGAGGATCTGGTCGACCCCGGATGGAAAGACGCCCTGGTCGACGAGCTCAAGCAGCTCGCGTCGTCCTTGGGAGAGGTCCGGGATCTGGACGTCATGAAGCAACGTCTGGAGATCCAGGCGGATGACCTGCGCGACGAGCTCAAACCGCTCTTCACGGAACTGGACCGGCGGGAGCGTACGGCTCACTCGCGTCTGATGGAGGTCCTGCGGGGTCCCGCCTACCGCGACCTCCTCGCGAGGTTGCTCCTCGCCGCTCGCGAACCGAGCCTGACCGCTGCTTCCGCGACGCGGATCGGAGATCTGATACCGGGCCTCGTTCGACCGATGTGGTTGCGAGCTTCTCGAGATGCCCGCGACCTGGACCGCGACGCATCGGCGGAGCGATTGCACGATGTGCGCGTGCGCTTCAAGCGGGTCAGGTATGCGGCCGAGTCGGTCGCCCCGGCGATGGGAGCACGGAGCAAAACGGCGTTATCGTTCGCCCGCCGTGCCGCGGCGATCCAAGACGTGCTGGGCGAACATCAAGATGCGGTCGTGGCTGCCCGGACGGTGTTGCAGGTCGCGCTGGACTCGGACGATGCTTCTTTCCAGCTCGCAGCCGGTCGTCTGATCGAGAGGGAGTGTCAGGCAGCTTCCCGGGCAAGATCCCGATGGCCGAAAGCTTGGAAGAACGTCAAGGACAAGAAGGTGGCGAGCTGGCTCACGGGATAGCACGATGAAAGCGATCAAAGCCGCCGGCGGAGTCGTCTGGCGACGGGTGAGCGACGACGCGGACGAGCCGACGATCGAGGTCGCCGTCATCCACCGGCCCCGCTACGACGACTGGACGATCCCGAAAGGCAAACTCGCTCCCGGCGAGAGCGAGCTCGAGGGTGCCGTCCGGGAGGTCCTCGAGGAAACCGGTCATCGGGTTCACGTCGGACGGCCCCTCGGGGAGGTTCGCTACACGAAGACCACCGCCGCGGGGGATCGACCCAAGGTCGTGCGTTACTGGGCGATGGAGGCCGACGGGGGCAGCTTCACCGCGACACCGGAGGTCGACGACCTGCGCTGGCTATCTCTTGCGGAAGCCGGATCCGTGCTCACCTTCGAACGTGATCGAGAGCTGCTGGAGCGGTTCGTCCGAGGGCCTGCGCTCTCCGGATGCGTGCTGCTGGTGCGCCACGCGAGCGCCGGCGAGAGATCCTCCTGGAGGGGCGACGACCGAGACAGGCCCCTGGACGGAACCGGATGGGAACAGGCCCAGTCCCTCGTTCGGCTCCTGTCGAGGTACGAGGTGGGCGCCATCGTCAGCGCGGACTTCACGCGCTGCACGCAAACCGTCCTTCCCCTGTCTGACGCCATCGGGGTCCCGGTCGCCGAGGAGAAGGTGTTCTCGGAGCAGGGCTATCCGGATCATGAGGATGAGGCCCTGGCTCTGGTACGTGCCTACGGAGAGCAGGGCCGGACGGTGGTGCTGTGCACCCAGGGCGACGTCATCCCCGACCTTCTCCATCGCCTGGCCCGTGAGGACCACGTCACGCTTCCCGACCCGATCCCGACGAAGAAGGCCAGCGTCTGGTCCCTGACCTTCGACGGGCCGCGGCTCTTCGGAGGGGAGTACTTCCCTCCCCACAACCTCACGGGCGACGAGTAGCGCAGCTAGACCAGCGGACGAACCCGGCGGTCCAGGGCGAGCTCGGCCCGTCGAGCGGCCGTCTCGCGCCGGACGCGTTCGGCGTGGGCCCGGGCCCTCCTCCTGCGCTCGGCGATCCGTCTCTGCGCCTTGCGTTTGGCCGCGGGGCCGCCTCGGCGACTCCTCTTCTTGTCGTCTCGGTTCGGGCCCCGCGCCTTGTGCTTCCCCCCGGAGTGCTTGCGACCGGGGTGCTTGCGCGGGCCGTCCCGCTTGTGGGCGCGGGCGCGTCCCTTGCCCCGGCCCCCGGCGCGCTCCGCACGTCTCGCGCCCGAACGGGCCGGCCCCTTCGCCGGGGGGCGCGGGCGGTAGATATCCCGGTCCGGGCTGTAGGCACAGCCGCGCGACGTCGTCGTCCGGGGGGATGCCTGCTTGCCCCTGGCCCACTTCTTCAGGAGGGGTTGGGGACACAGCAATCTCCCCTTGGGGCTCTTGATCTGGAGGTGCAGGTGGGGGCCGGTCGAGTGGCCGGTGTTGCCGCTCAGCATGATCTTCTGGCCGGCCTTGACCCAACGATGCTTCTTCGCCTTGACCCACGACCCGTGGCAGTAGGTGTACTCGTATCCATCGCGCCCCCGGATGATGAGACCCCGGCCACATCCGCCCCCACGGGTAACCGCACGAACCCGCCCGGCATGGACCGCCCTCACGGCGGTGCGCCTGGGGACGGCGACGTCCCATGCGGGGTAATCATGATGCCGGTTGTCGATCTTCCGGTCCGGGACCCACTTCCGAGCCACCGGTAGACCGTAGCGACGCTGACGGGGCTTCTTCTTGGCCGAAACGGAGGGCGCGCTCAGAACCAGCGCAACCACCAGTAATCCTATCCAGCCGACCCTCAGCACCCGCGCGCGCGAAGGGATCACATACAAGGTTTTCCGCCGACCTCCCCCAAAGACTCACAACAGGATATGACCAGTGTCCCGGAGGCGCGTG
>WHTR01000086.1:8657-12041 GCA_009377635.1 Chloroflexota bacterium | reverse complement strand
GCGTTCCGCGCGGAGATGGACCGGTTCCGTGCCGGCGTCATCGACGTCGCGTTGAGCCAGCTTGCGGGTCTGATCCCGGATCCAGCCTGGGCTCGATGGGCCGCGCAGCTCGCGTCCACGGTGGCCATCGAGGGCGTGATGGCTTGGCTCGATGCCGGCAAGCCAGATCCGGAGAGGGCCGCAGAGCGGATTCGGCACGCAGTCGGTGGCGTCATCCGGGCAACCGGACAGCGATAGGCAAGGCGAATCGGCTGCGCGATGGAGATGCGCGGACGCTGCAGCCCGGTTCTCGTGCGTGCACTGCCTCCACGAGACCCGTTGGCGACCGCAGCCCTGATTACCCGGCGGGACGCAGCAGCGTCCAAGCCGCGCCGAGAAGCGCCCCGGCGGGTACCACCGTTCGGGCATGCAGCACAACGCTGAGCACGCCCGCCGCGCCGCCCACGATGCCGCCGATCTCCGCTGATGCGTGCGCGTCTCGCGAACCTCGCTGTTCCGAGAACAACTTAGGTGCCTGCTCTCGACTTGGCCACTCTGGGTTCGGCGAGTTGCTCGTCGATCCCACGGATGAGTGTAACAACTGTTCGACGCACCGATCGCTCCAAGTCGTGGCTCCGTGATCAGCTCGTCTGGACGATCCAGCAAGCTCGTCGACACCCCGGGCCGCTGCTCCGCGCGTTCGTATTGGTCTTATCTTCGTCTTAGGTTCATGGTATACTGGGCCCCACTTCTTGGACTGGCGGCAGGAGCTGCACGTGAAGTCACCGTGGTCGGCCCTGGGGCGGCGCAAACTCCTTCTGCAGCTGCTCGCCTTCCGGCGCCCCACAGTCGGGCTCATACTCGTGATGGCCGCCAGTTTTCCGTTCATGAGCCAGCGCTTCGCGTTCGGCGAGAGCGCTCCTGCAATCCTCGGCGAGTTCGCCCTCGAGCCCAGCCGCTTGCGGATCCTCAGTCCAGCCGACGCGACGGTTGTCGGAAACGGCAACTACGTGCTCGTCGAAGGCTCGGTACGTGACAGCGGCGGACAGCCGGTCGATCGGCTGGAGATCGCCATTGACAGCGACGACGCGTGGACTCGCGTGGACCCGGTTGAGAATAACACGGCGCACTGGCGGTACCTCTGGGCCGACCCACCGCTCGGGTTCCACCGGATTCGAGCCCGTGCGGTCGGAGTCGATGGTCAAGCAGCCGCGGAGGACAGCATCATCGTCCAGGTCGCGGACACCTGGACCTCCCCGTTCATCATTGACAATCCGTACGCCTCGCCCGGAACCTTCCGTAAGGGGCAGCTGCATGCGCACTCAACCAACTCGTCCGACGCCTGGACCTCGCTCCCCCCGGCCGAGTTCGCGCTGGAGTACAAGAAGCGAGGCTACCAGTTTGTCGTGTTGACGGACCATGACCGCATCTCGAACCCGCCAGAGATCAACGACAGCAGCTTCATCGCGATCCCCGGCTATGAGAGCACGTCGGCGACTGGCCACATCACAGGGTCCTTTGTCGAGCAGGTTGCCTCGTCAACGCTTTCGCCCCAGCAGCGCATCGACCACATTGTGGGCCAAGGCGGGCTGGCGATCCTCGCGCACCCCAGTTGGCGAGTCGGATGGACAACCAACGACCTCACGACGTTGACCAGCTTTACGGCCCTCGAGATCTCCAACGGGCTCGTGGGAGACGACGCGCAGCGCGTGCAGCGGCATCTGGAGATGTGGCACGAGGCCCTCAGTTCCCTGGGGCGGTCAAGCCGCGTCTGGGCGGTAGCCGTCGACGACGCGCACAAAGTGGATGAGATGGACCGCGGCTGGGTCATGGTGAAGTCGGCGAGCCTCACCGCGCCCTCTATTCGTCAGGCGTTGCGAGACGGCTCGTTCTACGCCAGCACGGGGCCACGTTTCGACGTCCTCGGTGTGCTGGATGGCCAGATCGTCGCCTCCAGCCCAGACGCGCGAACGATCCGATTCATTGATCAGAACATGAAGGTCGTGATCGAGGGGCCCGCTGCGTGGACCGGTTATCGGCCGACGGGATCGGAACACTGGATCCGCGTGGAGGCCATCGCGGAAGACGGACGGACGGCGTGGTCCCAGCCCTTCTGGCTCGCGCCCAATGCGCCCACAGCGCAGACGAAGAACACGCCAGGTGGCTGGGCGCTAGAAGTGCGGCCGAAAACGGCCTCGTCATCCTGATACAGTGGGCCGATCGGGGCCGGATTCTGAGCTTCCCTAACCTCTATCGCATGGTCCAGTTCCAGCGGCGCCCCGAGTACGCCAGCACGCAGGCGTTCATGGACCTGCGCGTCCGGCAGGGGCTCCACCTCGGAGTCGACGTCGACATGCTCAACGAGGCGCTGCAGGCGGGGCGGACCACCGCGGCGACAGGTCCGATCCCGCCGACGGCGACCTACTACTCAGAGTCTGTGAACAAATCGATTTCGTGACAATTCTCACGCAGCCGAGTTGACACTAACGACAAGCTATGATAAGTCAGATTCGATAGATTCACAAACTCTCAGTGTCGAGGTCGCCCGCAGCTACAGCCGTCCTAACGCCGGTGTCACGTCGGTCTGGGAGAAGTCATCGCCTTTGAACAAGAGTGTTTCGCGTGTGTCCTTCGCGAGCGCATAGGCGAAACAGTCGCCAAAGTTCAGCTGCGCCGGATGCCCGCTCCCCTTGCCGAAGTCCCGGTACGCTTCGCGCCCGAGTCTCGCGTGCTCCTCCGTCACCGGTTCGATGGTGACGTCGGCGACCCGGAGAAGATCATCGAGCCGGCGGCTGGCGATCGGGTCGCGGCTCACATCGGTGACAATAGCGGCCTCAAGAAAATTGGCCGCGGACATCCTGCGGGTGCTGGCTTCGGCGATCGCCTCGGCACACGACCGCGCCTCCAGCTCGTCGCGCAGGATGGCGAGAAGCGCGGATGTGTCGATGATCATCGCGGCAGCCCCCGCTCATCGTAGAGCAGCGCCCCATGGTCGATGGATCGATATGGCTCCTGCAGATGTGCCGCGCAGTCCCTGCCAATAGCAAGTAGACGGTCCACAAGGCTCGCCCCCCGCTTGCGACGTACGCGATCGAGACGCTCCCGCACTGCCGTGGTGACGGCGACGGTCAGATTCTCCCCAGTGAGCTCGGCGAGCTCCCGCGCCAGACGATGCGCCTCTGCTCTCTTGATGTTCAGGCTCATGACCTCTACCTTTCTACCATAAATAAGCATTATTCTACCAAAGCCACGACCCCTACGCGAGTCCGCGATTTGCCTCAAAACTCAGTCGAACGGAGGAGAGTCCGTCGCCACGGTGGGAATAGTGCTCGCGACGAAAAAGGCCCTGGCTCCGTCCCTCCACGCGGGGCCGGCCAGAAACTGGTACCCTCACCCCGTGCTAGA
>WHTR01000086.1:0-8647 GCA_009377635.1 Chloroflexota bacterium | reverse complement strand
CCCCAGGAATAACGGGGCGCCATGCACCTTATGTGGTCCCAGAGCACACAGTCAGATCACAGTCGGTCAGCCATCAAAAATGGCGGAAGTCGAGGCTAGAACCCCGGCCGCAAAGCCCCGTCATCCAGAGGAGCGCAGCGACGAAGGATCTCTCGTGACCGCCAACTTACGCTTAAAGGGAGATCCTTCGCTTCGCTCAGGATGACAGAAGGCGTTTTCGGCCGCACTTCTAGCGCACCGTCAGCGAAGGTTCGATAGTTGTCATCCTGAGAGTTTGTGAATCTATCGAATCTGACTTATCATAGCTTGTCGTTAGTATCAACTCGGCTGCGTGAGAATTGTCACGAAATCGATTTGTTCACAGACTCTGAGAGGTTGTGAACCTTTGGGGTGAATCGAGTTTTTGAAGGACTGGCGGCTTGATGGTCTTCGAATTTCGCATCCTTCCATGGATCGTTCGGGCTGCCGCCGTCGCGCGCTGTGGCCTTTCCGCCGGCCTGCCTGGTGCTTTTGGAGGCCCCCGTGGGGTCAGGCTGGTTCCGGGGGTCCGTACGGACCACCCGGCCGGGAGGTTCCTACGCGCTCAGCGCGATGCAACGCAGCACGTTATGAGTGATGGCCATCAGCAGCAACACTCAGAGGGCTTTGCCCAGTCCGCGGACCCGGAATTGCAGCAAGCCCCGGAGTCGGGCGAGCGCGTTCACACACTCGGCGGTCGCGGCACGTTGCTTGTAGACCTCTTTCGCCTCGTTGGTCTCCATGCGCTCTTTCAAGGACATCGAACGGGTGTCCTTCCGGGTATCTGGCGGCCGCGCCGCCTATTACGCTTTCAATGACACTTTGCGGCCGCGCCTCTAGGGACGCGTGAGCAGCTCGAGACTGTGGCCGTTGGGGTCCCGAAAGTAGAAGCCTCGCCCTCCTCGGCGGTGGTTGATCTGCATATTATCCTGGGCGCCGGGCTCGCTCCCATAGCGGATCCCCTCGGCCTCCACCCGCCCCAGGATCGTGTCGAACTCAGAATCACTCACGCTGAACGCGTAGTGATGGCTGTCGAACGATTCCCGGTTGTCGAAGTCGAGCGCGAGGGACTCGTTCACCTGAACTGGCGCGAAGTGACCGCGTGTTCCCTCGAAGGGTAGACCGAAGATCCGGGCGAAGAACTGGGCTGAGGCGACCTTTTCGCGGGCAGGCACGATCGTGTGGTTGAGTGCGATGGCCATGCTGCTCCTCCCCTGCCGATGGCGGTCTACGGTATGGCTCGAATGTATCGCCCGACAGCACGTGTGTCAACCGGCGTAGCCTGGGATGGCCCTTCCACGGAAGAATGTGATCGCGAACGCTCCCGGGGTAGAATTTTGCGAAGGTATGAACGCGGACACCGATCAGACGCTCAGCGCCGCTGCCGCGGAGGTGGCCGTACGCCCGGCAGCAGCTCATGACACCCGACGTGTGTCCTCCCAACAAGATGGCGCGCTCGGTCGGCCATTCCGCGTAATCGCTTTCGACTGGGACGGGACGGCGGTTGACAACCGCCAGATCGACGCGTCTCGTGTCGCCGGACTGATCACAGAACTCCTGGGGCTCGGCGTCTGGGTCGTCGTCGTGACCGGCACCAACTTCAGAAACATCGAGAAGCAGCTCGGTCTCCACATTCCCCCCGGCCGGCGCCAGGGGCTTATCGTCTGCGTGAACCGCGGGTCCGAGGTGTACGGATACACCGAGCAGGGTCGTGCAGTCCGGCGCTGGCTCCGAACCGCGACACCCGACGAGGAGCAGGCGCTCACAGCCATCGCCGACGTGGTCCGCAACGAGATCGCCGTGTCCACGGGCCTCGAGATCGGGATCGTCTTCAACCGGCTCAACCGCCGAAAGATCGACCTGATCCCACTCCCGGAGTGGGCAGATCCACCGAAGTCCTCCATCGGCGAGCTCCAGGCCGCCGTGGAGGAACGGCTGCGCTCCAGGGGACTCGACGGCACCATCCGCGATGTCGTCGCCCTCACCGAGCGTGTGGCCCGGGAGCACGGCCTCCCGGACGTACGGGTAACCAGCGACGTGAAGCACGTCGAGCTCGGGCTCACGGACAAGGGGGACTCGATCGCGTGGATCAAGCGGGAGCTGCTGGACCCACTGGGGATTCCGTGGTCGGACGTCCTCATTCTCGGCGACGAGTTCGGTCCGATCGCCGGTCTGCCGGGTAGCGACGACCGCCTTCGATCCGGCGTGGAAGACGCAGTGGTCGTCTCCGTGGGGGCGGAGCCGAACGGCGTGCCGGCGCGTGTGCTGCATCTTGACGGCGGTCCAGCCACATTCGAAGACGTTCTGGCGGACCAGATCCGGATGAGAAAGGAGGAGGCCGGTGAGCCGAGCGGAGGGCTCGAAGACGGAGGCATGGCACGGCCCCTGCGTGCCAACACCCTGCTGGCCACCTTTCCACAGCCCGATCCCGCATGGTCACTCGTAGCCTCAAACTACGTCCCCGAGGTCGAGCTGGACGTGGAGTCGCGCTTCACGGTGAGCAACGGCGCCGTGGGAGTTCGCGGCTCGCTAGCGGTTCCAACGCCAACGTCCCGCCCGCGCACGTTCGTCGCCGGGCTGTTCGAGCTGGCGACGACCGAACCTCGGGTTCCGGCCCTCATCCCAGCCCCAGATTGGCCCCATCTTCAGCTCTGGATCGACGGTGAGCCGGTGACACCCGGCAACAGCCGGCCGACCACCGTGACGCGCATCCTTGACATGCGCCGTGGAATCCTCTGGACGCACCTCCGCCATCGGACCCGAAACGGCAAGAATCTCCAACTCCGCGTGCTGCGGTTCACGTCCCTGGGCGACCGCAGGCTCGCCGGCCAGGTGGCGGACGTCGAGGTTGACCAGCCGGCGGACGTCACGCTGGACTCGTGGATCGAGCCAGCTCGCTCTGAGCTCGTCCAGGAGCGGCGAACCGCAGAGCTGACGGTCTGGCGCACGAACCAGACGCGAAAGCGTCTTGCGATGGCGAGCACCGTACGGCTCCAGGTCGGCGGGCGAGCGCGTCGGCCGGTCGCGGTCGTCTCAGGGGGACGGCGCGGGCAACGGTGGAACTGGAATGCCATGCCCGGCCAACCGGCAGTCTTCACGCGGTTCACGAGCCTCGTCCGCGGTGAATCGCAGGGCGACGCCGGCTCGGCGGCGTTGGCCACGCTGCGTCGGGCCCACCATGCTGGCCTCGATCAGGTGGCGGTGGCCCACTCGCGCGCCTGGGACGAGCGCTGGATGGCGAGCAACGTCGAGATCGAGGGAGATGAGGCCGGCCAGCGGATCATCCGGTTCGCCACGTACCACCTCGTGAGCGCGGCGAACCCGGACGACGAGCGCGTCTCCATCGGCGCACGGGCCCTCACGGGCGACGCGTACCTGGGCCACGTATTCTGGGACACAGAGATTTTCCTCCTCCCGTACTACACGCTCACGTGGCCCGCCGCCGCCCGTGCCCTTCTCATGTATCGCTACCACACGCTGCCTGCCGCTCGCGCCAAAGCGGCTTCAAAAGGGTACCGCGGGGCGCTCTACGCCTGGGAGTCGGCTGACACCGGGGAGGAGGTGACCCCTCCGTACGCGGTCGGGCCGGACGAAAAGATGGTGATGATCCACAACGGCCAGCAGGAGCATCACATCAGCGCAGACATCGCCTATGCGGTCTGGCAGTACTGGCAGGCGACGGGGGACGACGCGTTCCTGCGGGACGCTGGCGCGGAGATCATCCTGGAGACCGCGCGGTTCTGGGCGAGCCGTGCGGAGCAGGGGCCAGATGGCAGGTATCACATCCGAGGCGTGATCGGTCCCGACGAGTACCACGTGGCCGTGGACGACAACGCATTCACCAACGGGATGGCCAAGTGGAACGTAGAGCGCGGAGTCGAAGCGGCAGACGTGCTGCGCTCGCGCTGGCCCGACCGCTGGGCAGACCTGCAGCAACGTATCGAGCTGACAACGGACGAGCTCGCATCTTGGGCGCCGGTGGCGCAGAACCTCGTCACTGGGTTCGACCCGGAGAGCGGCCTGATCGAGCAGTTCGACGGCTATCTCGACCTGAACCCGATCTACGTGTCCGGCTACACGCCGCGGACATCTCCGATGGACGTGCTGATCGGCGCGGACCAAGTGCAGCGGACGCAGGTCATCAAGCAGGCCGACGTCGTCATGCTGCTGGCACTCCTGCCCGATCGATTCTCCCCTCGGGTCCGCGAGGTCAACTTCCGGTTCTACGAGGCGCGCTGCGGGCACGGAAGCTCGCTCAGCCCGATCATCCATGCCATCGTGGCCGCGCGCGTCGGGGATACGGCCCTGGCGCTCCGCTACTTCCGAGAGGCGGCGGCCATCGATCTGGACGACACGATGGGAAATGTGGCCATGGGGATTCATATCGCCGGCCTAGGCGGCATCTGGCAGGTGATGGTCCTCGGGTTTGCTGGTCTCACCCTCTGCCCGGACGGGGTCCGCTTCGACCCGCGCATCCCAAGAGGATGGACCTCTCTGCGGTTTCCGATCCAGTGGCGCGGGCGCCGTCTCCGGGTGGAGATCCGGGCCGAGCCCGTCACGTTTACCGCCACCCTTGAGGGCGCCGAGCCGCTCATCCTCTATGTAGATGAGCTGACGCAGTACCTCTCCCCTGGCGAGGCGTGGACGTGCCAGCAAGACGAGCGCGAGCAGGTGTGGCGCGTGGCATAATCTACGTGCTGCGGAGGCAGATCTTGGCTATTCCCATCGGCGAGCAGGAAGAGATCGTCCACGAAGGCGACCTCCTCACCATCAACATGGGTCCACAGCACCCGAGCACCCACGGCGTGTTTCGGATGATTCTGACCCTGGATGGCGAGACGGTCGTCGGCTGTCGGCCCGTCATGGGATACCTCCATCGGTCCGTCGAGAAGCTCTCCGAGTCGCGCACCTACCTGCAGGACATCATCTTCACCGACCGCCTCGACTACCTCGCCCCGATGACGACGAATCTCCCCTACGCCATAGCGACCGAGAGGCTGGCGGGGATCGAGGTGCCCGAGCGCGCCGAATACATCCGCGTCCTCATGTGCGAGCTCCAGCGATTCGCGAGCCACTGCGTGGCCATCGGCACCTTCGCCTCTGACGCGGGCGCATGGTTCACCCCGATGATGTACACCTTCCGCGAGCGAGAGCGGATCCTCGACATCTACGACATGGCTTGCGGCGCGCGGATGACGGTGAGCTACATCCGATACGGCGGGGTGGCACGCGACCTGACCGACGAGGCCATCGCCCTGGTTCGCTCCTTTGTCGATGACATGGACCGGAGTGTCGACGAGTTCGAGTCGATGATGACGCGCAACGAGATCTTTCGGGCCCGGACGGTGGGCATCGGTGTACTACCGGCCGACACGGCCGTCGGATACAGCATCACCGGCCCGATGCTCCGTGCGAGTGGTGTGCCGTACGACATCCGCCGTGCGGAGCCGTACTCCGTCTACGACCGCTTCGATTTCACGGTCCCCACGCGGCAGGGTGGGGACTGCTACGACCGGTATATGGTCCGCGTGGCCGAGATGCGCGAGAGTCGGCGGATTCTACAGCAGGCCTTGAAGGACCTTCCCGGCGGGTCGGTGAAGGCGAAGCTGCCAAAGGTGTTCCGCCCGGGGAAGGGCTACGCCTATGCGCGCACGGAGGGACCGAAGGGGGAGATGGGGTTCTACCTGGTCAGCGACGGGAAAACGGAGCCGTACCGACTGCACATCCGCGCCCCCAGCTTCATCAACCTGGGGGTGCTCAGCCGCCTCGTCGTGGGCCACAAGGTCGCCGACGCCGTGGTGATCCTTGGAAGCATCGATATCGTCATGGGCGAGGTCGACCGGTAGTCTCCAGAGTTTTCCATGCTCCGATTGCTCGGGGCGCCACGATTCGATGAGAAGCGGAACTTCTTACGAGTGGGGATCGATGATCGGGATACTCAAGGGCATGGCAACGACGCTCCGCCACCTCTTCGGAACCAAGGTGACGGTCCAGTACCCGGAAGAGCGCGCCGTTGGCGACGGGCTTCCGCGGGCTGCCACGCCTCGTCTACGACGAGAGCCCGGACGACCTGCGGTGTGTCGCGTGCAGCATCTGCGCGATGGCGTGCCCGGTGGACGTCATTCACATCGACACGCACCGCGGGCCGGACAAACGGCTGGTGCTGGATCGATTCGACATCGAGGCTGGCGGCTGCGTCTTCTGCGGCCTCTGTGTGGAGGCCTGTCCGTTCGAGGCCCTGACCATGATGCACGGGTTCGAGCTTGCGGTCTACAGCCGCGAGCAGCTCTTCTGGACGAAGGAGATGCTCGCGCTCAAGGCCACCGAGCAGAGCATCGCAGACATGGAACGCATCCACGGGCCGAAGGAGCAGCCGGAGAAGAAGGAGCCAGCGCAAACACCCGGCTAGTGGATCAGTTCCTGTGAGCGTGGCCTTTTCGTCCGGTAGGGCGCGGGCTTGTCCCGCGCCGCTTCGCAGCGCAACGGCGGGGCACAAGGCCCCGCCCTACCGGAACGACGAAACCGACGCAATGACGATACTCAATGATCGGTGACCCATTACGCGGCGGTGCGTAGATCCGCGGACTCGGGCGACTCCTCTAGCCGAGCCCGCGCCGTGGTTTCCGCGGACTGTACCTCAGCCGCGGGGAACGACCGTGCGCACATGAAGCACGAGACCCAGCCCTTGTCCTCCAGGTCTTCGTGCAGGTCGCCGCCACAGACTGGACACGATCGCAGATACCACTTCATAGTTGAGATACCTCCTCACTCGCGGCCCGTCCCTCTCCGAAAGGACTGGCCGGTGGCGACTTCTTCGGCGCCACACCTATTTATACGCACAGAGTACTTGAAAAGTTTCCATCATCCAGTAGCGAGAGGTTAAATTTTGGTAAACGGCCACGCGCGAACCGAGGCTGAAGCGGCACGCTCGGCTACGGTAGAATGCTCTCGTCAATCGAGTTGCTATGACCTGATTCGGTTGGGCAGCGCCGGCCGTAGCTGCAAGGCAACGGCTGCATCCGGTACACCATCCGCCGGGGATGGCGCGGGGCCCTCGGAGAATGAACCACATCGGGAGGATCCATGGTGATAGCCGCCAAGACCGAGCGTGACATCTCCGGCCTCGGGAGCACGGTCGAATGGCTGCGAGCCACAAACCAGCTTCTCGAGACCGACGTCGAGGTCGATCCGGACCTGGAGATAACCGGCGTCCAAAAGACACTGGACGGAAGTCTCCCCATCCTGTTCAACCGGGTCAAGGGCTACCCGAACGCCCGGGCCATCACGAATCTCTTCGCGAATGCTGACGTGATGAACCGCATGTTCGGGTGGCAGAGCAACACCGAGCGCACGCGCAAGCTCGCGCATGCGCTTACGCACCCGATTCGACCGGCGGAGGTCCCGCAGGCCGAGGCGCCGTGCCAGGAAGAGGTCATCACCGACGACCTGGACGTGAACCAGCACATCGTGGCCATCCGCCACACGGCGCTCGAGCCCGAGCGGACCATCGGGTCGGGCAACAGCGTGGTCGTCGGTGACCTGTTCCACGGCGGGAGCCACATCGGCTACAACCGGATGAACTTCCGCTGGGGCAACGTCGGGACGTTCCAGGCAGCCCCCGGCTCCCACATGTGGCAGGTGGAAACCGAGCACTACAACGCTGAGCCGGGGATCCCGCTCACGATGTGCTTTGGTCTCCCGCCGGCCTGCACGCTGATCGCCGGCGGCGGGTTCGATTACGTGGTGCTCCCACGTGGCTCCGACGAGCTCGGCGCTGCGGGGGCCGTTCAGGGCTTCCCCGTCCGAATCGTCAAGGCTCGCACGGTCGACGCCTGGGCGGTTGCCGACTCCGAGTACGTGCTGGAGGGGTACCTGCGGCCGCGAGATAAGCGCTTCGAGACCGCCGAGTCCGAGGCGGCCAACCGACAGGGGAGGTTTCCCTTCCACCCCGAGTGGGCCGGGTACATGGGCAAGGCATACAAGGCTGCCACGTTCCACGTGACGGCCATCACCATGCGGCGCCCGGAGAGCCGTCCCCTCATTTACCCACTCGGCGTGCACATGGCCGACTGCAGCAACATCGACACCACCGTCCGAGAGGCAGCGATCTTCGAGCTGTGCGAGCGGCTGCAGCCCGGCATCATCCAGGATGTGAGCATCCCGTACTGTATGACGGACTGGGGCGGCTGCATCATCCAGGTCAAGAAGCGAAACCGCATCGAGGAGGGCTGGCAGCGGAACTTCCTCGGCGCCATCCTGGCCACGAACCAGGGCATGCGGCTCGCCATCGCCGTGGATACGGACATCGATATCTACAGCATGGATGACATCATCTGGGCGCTCACGACCCGCGTGAACCCGAGAATGGACATCCTCAATCCCATCCCGGGCGGCATCGGCCAGACGTTCCAGCCTGCCGAGCGGATGACGGCCGGCGAGCGGGAGTGGACAGCCTCGAACACGCTCTTCGAAGGGGGCATGGGAGTCGATGCCACGATGCCCTTCGGCTACGAGACCGACTTTCAGCGCCCGGTCTATCCCATCGACCGCGTCGACCTGAGTAAGTGGTTCTCGAGCCAGGACGTGGATCGAGCCAAGGCCCTTATGCAGGGCTGGGTCCTCAGTCTCG
>WHTR01000085.1 GCA_009377635.1 Chloroflexota bacterium | reverse complement strand
GTCTCCCTGCACATGGTGGCGGTAGCCACAAACGTTGACGGCGCCCGCTGGGATGCCTGGGTGAAACCCGACGTAAGACCGCGCGTCAGGGTGGAGGATGGGAGCGCCGGGTTGCATCGCTTCAAAGGGATCGAAGACCGGTGGCAGCTGCTCGTACTCCACCTCGACGGCCAGCGCTCCCTCCTCCGCAGCCTGGGGGCTGCCCGCTGCGACGGCGGCCACTTTCTCCCCGGCAAATCGGACCACGTCGGCGGCAAGGAGAGGCATGTCCCGGAGGTTGCGGCCGGTCCGCTTGTTGGGGATGTCGGCGCCGCTCAGAACGGCCCGCACGCCCGGGATCGCGAGCGCCCGGGAGGTGTCGATGGTGACGATTCGTGCGTGGGAATGGGGGCTGCGCACATTCCGGGCCCAGAGGACGCCGGCCGGCGTCGCGTCAGCGGTGTAGAGCGCTCGGCCCGTGACCTTTTCCCGGCCCTCTACGCGTGGAATGGGCTTGCCGATCATTGGGAGTCAACCCGGTCGCGGACGGAGGCGCTGGAGTGCCAATCGTGCATGCCACTGGGGTCGGCCGATCTCATGTCGAGAACCTCCACAGATCGTTGGTCTTCCGAGCGACTGGGAGGCCAGCCGTCCATTACCGACACCTATAGCATGGAAGCGGTGCGAGGGCATTGGTTGTCTCCTGGTGGCCCCGGAAGCTTGCGAGACCGCCGGCCCCGCTGTCACCGATGCGCCACGGTGATGCCGCCGATCTGTGGGAGCCCCGACAGGATCTCCTGGAAGGACTCGCCGCCGTCCGAGGTCATCCAGACCGAGCCGGCGGTCATCCCGACGAAGAACGCGTTTGGATCCTCTGGATCGCTCGCCACCGCCCGCGGCGCCGCCGGCAGCCGCTCGGGCAGCCCACCCCAGAGACGCTGCCACGATTCGCCGCGGTCCTCGCTTCGATAGAAGCCGCTTTCGGCTCCCTCGGGCCGTCGCCAGCCAGGTGGAGGAGTCGAGGCGGCGGCGGTGAACAGGACTTCGGGGCGAGCCGGATGGAAGGCCATGGGCGCGAAGTAATGGAAATCCAGCCCCTCCTCAGACTCGGTCCAAGTATCCCCACCATCGAAACTACGGTAGAGGCCGTGCCCACTGGTGGCAAGGACAATCATTGGATCGTCCGGCATCACGTAGATGTAGTGCAGGTCGAACTCGATATCCTCCTTCAGGTTCTCCCACGTCTTCCCAGCGTCGCGGCTGCGCATAGCCCAGCCCTCTTCGACAGAACCGTAGATCAGCGTCGGATCGCCTGCGTAGAGGCTGAGGCCCTTCACATGGGCCACGTGAGGCGGGTTCGGGAAGCTCCATTCCCTGGTGGTCGGGACGGACTTGAACCGCTCGCATTCGGTCCAGGACTCGCCCCGGTCACTGCTCTTGAACACCGTGGCGGGCCCGGTCCCGGCAATCAACTCGCCGGTGCGGGGGTGCTGAGCGAGCGACCAGATCTCCTTGTACACGATCCCTTCATTGACCTCTCGCCAGGTTTCCCCTTCGTCTTCACTGCGGAAAATTCCCCCGCGGCTCGTGCCGGCAAACAAGCGCTGCGGGTCGTCGCGGTCGACGACGATCGGATAGCGGATGCCCCCACGTTCACCCAGCCCAAGGAGCGTTGCGTCGTACTCCCCGCCCCGCTCTTCTGCACGAAAGAGGCCGCCACTCGTGCCGAGGTAGAGAACCCGATCATCTGACGCCATGGCTCCACTCCTTTCTTGGCTCCATCGGAGGCGATTCACGAGCAGTGTAGCGCGTTCTCTCCTATTCCACCTACGAAGTTGTTTTCCTTGCTGCTCGCACCACATGAAGTAGCCTACCGGTCGAACCCCCGGAGGAACGCGCTGACGCCCGCCGCGACGCCCTCCCGCACTCCGCCGTAGATCTCGTCCTGGACCCCGCTGCGGAACGCGCCGTAGCGACTGCCACGGCCGATGTGGATGTATGGCTCATTGATGGCGGGGTCGCGAATGACGCCCAGGGGCTCCTCCCCACGCTCGACCTTTTCGGCCTCCTGGAGCAGTAAGTTGTGGAACAGCATGACTCCCTTGTCGGAGGTTGCCAGGTGCTCGGCTGTGCGATCTGAGATCGAGCCCTGGCCGACCCAGGCCATCTCGTCCTGCTTGACGATGTTCGTCCCCAACACGCGACCCCACTCGTCATGCTCGAGGCTCTCGCGACGGAACGGAATGCTTTCCTGATCCGGCTGGCCCGGCTTGCGCAGGCGCCCGTTGTATACGATGTGCATGGTGTTGGTATCGTCGGTGGGCGTGCGAATCTGGAAGCTCTGTTGCTCGGGGCTCCCTTGCGCCAGGATGCATGGGAAGAGCACCGGATGGCCTATCGTCCAGTCGGTCCCATCCTCGGGCGCGCCCTCAACGAGCCGACGCTTGTACACGCCGAACTCGAATACGTCGAAGTCGATCTTGAGATGGCGGGCGGGATTCAACATCGGCGGCTTGCCGAGCTTCTTCATGATGTAGTTGCCATACTTGCCGTGCAGGTGCTCGAAGTGGATCGGGTCGAAGGAGTTGTCCATGCACTGGAGCCAGTTGCAGGGTAAGGGCTTGAAGACGATTTCCCGATCCATATCCTCACGGGCGAGGATGTCCCAGCGGGGCAGCTGCGGCGCTGGCTCGGGCCCGAGGTAGGCCCAGATGAGTCCGCCCAGCTCCTGCACCGGGTACGCCTTGATCTTGAGGGGCAGACAGGCGGGCTCGAACGGCATATCGACCACGTGACCGGCGGTGTCGTAGGTCCAGCCATGATAGGCGCAGCGGAGGCCATGCTCCTGGGGGATGCCGTAGGTCAGCGAGATGGCGCGGTGGGCGCACCGCTCGCCGACAAGGCCCAGATCACCCTTGGCCGAGCGAAACAGGGTCAGGCTCTCACCCAGCAGCCGCACCGGCTGCACGGGCTCTTTCTCCAGCTCGGCACCTGCGCCGACGGGGTGCCAGTAACGCCGCAGCAGGTTCCCCATCGGGGTTCCGGGTCCGGTCTGCGTCAGGCGCTCGTTCAGCTCCTGGCTAATCATGTGACAGCCTCCATCGTGGTGAGCCAGCCAGCTAGCGGTTTCTGGCTGCATTGCGCTATTGTAGCCTCCTTCGCGAACAGGCGCATCGCCCACTTGATTTCCTCGTGGGGAACGCCGCCGAAAGCGACCTGTCGTTGGACCGTGGTATTCATCCGGCCTGGCCGGCCGTGACAAGCCCGGTCTCGTAGGCGAATACCACCAGCTGGGCGCGATCCCGCGCGCCCAGCTTGGCCATCGCCCGACTGACGTGTGTCTTCGCCGTCGCCGCAGTAATGCACAGCTCCGCCGCGATCTCTTCGTTGCTGCGTCCGGCCCCCACGAACGTCAGCACCTCCCGCTCGCGCTCGGTGAGGACCTCTCGCGCAGACGGCTCGACCCGCCGGCGCTCCGGGCGGGCGACGAACTCGGCGATCAGTCGACCGGTGGCAAACGGCGAGAGGAGCGCGCCGCCATCCGCTACCACGCGCACCGCCTGGAGGAGATCGGCCGGCTCGATGTCCTTGGCGACGAACCCGCTGGCCCCGGCCCGCAACGCCTCGAACACGTACTCGTCGAGCTCGAACGTCGTAAGGATTAAGACCCGGACCCCGGCCAGGCTCTCGTCGGCGGCGATACGCCGGGTGGCCTCCAGCCCGTCCATGACCGGCATGCGGACGTCCATCAGCACGACGTCAGGCCGTGTCCCCCGCGCACCATCGAGGGCCTCCTGCCCGTTCGACGTCTCTCCGGCTACCTCAACATCGCCTGCGGAACCGAGGAGCACCCGTAGGCCCGCCCGGACTAACGGCTGGTCGTCGGCCAGCAGGACCCGGATCACGAGGGGGCGCGCGGGGCCGGCAGACGCGCGCACATCCGGAAGCCGCCGCCCGGCCGCGATCCAACCTCCAGCTCGCCACCCACCGCGGCGGCTCGCTCCCGCATGCCGATGATGCCCAGGCCGTTCGCGCTGCCGGTCGCTGGCCGGCCGTCGCCATTGCCTCGCCAGCCCTGGCCGTCATCGGCGACCTCCACTGCGAGCTGGTCATCCTCGTAGCGGAGGGTGACCGCCACCGACGCCGCGCCGGCGTGGTGGAGCACATTCGCGAGGCTCTCCTGGCACGATGCGGTAGGCGGCCAGCTCCACCGCAGGCGCGAGCGGCCGCGGATGCCCATCGACCGAGAGCCGAGTCGGTACGCCGACCCGGGACGTGGCTTCGACGAGGGCGCCAAGCTGGTCCAGGCGTGGCGCGGGTGCGCGGGACTCGTCCTCGTCGCCCTGGCGGAGGAGCCCGAGGATGCCGCGCAGCTCGCCGAGCGCCTCCTTGCTGGTCGACTTGATCGTGAGGAGCGCCTGGCGCGTCTGCTCGGGCTGTTCGTCCATGACGTGGGCAGCGACGCCGGCCTGCAAGTTAATCACGGAGATGCTATGGGAGACCACGTCATGCAGCTCGCGTGCGATCCGCAGCCGTTCCTCGGCCACCCGTCGCTGCGCATGCTCCTCGCGGGTCTGCTCGGCCAGGCGTGCCCGCTCCTCCGCGGCGGCGCGTTTTCCCCGAGCGCTGGCCACTGCGTGGCCGAGCACCAGCGGCAGCGCGATCCAGCCCAAGCGGCTGACGAACGAGGCCACGAACTCTCCGGCGGCGGACGACCCGGGCGCGAAGGCGTGTAATCCAGCGGTGGGCGACACCACCCCAACGGCGTGGAATCCGACGAGCGTCGTCCCGCCAACGAGTAATGTACGCCAGGGACGTTCGGGCCGTACCGCCCCGTAAAGCGCGACCATCACGGCGAAGACAAGGGGGCCATGCTCCGACCCGCCGCGCCCCACGTACGTGAGGGCCGCCGCGAGCGTGAGCCCGAGCGCACCCAGCGGCGACCAGGGAGAGAGGCCAGTTGCTCCGGCCGCGAGCGCGAGGAGCAGGTACCCGGTCGCGTCGGGCGCCCGCGGGCCCCCGTGCGGCGCGGCGGCCTCGACGACGAACGTACCACCGACAACCAGCAGCTCAAGCGCGCCCACCTGCGCCGCACGTACCCAGGTCCCTCGCGGCACAGTCCAGCTTCGGCCCATCATGCCAGTAAGTTTACTCAGCACCTGGCGGAGCGTCATCGCACGAACGATGTACCTGAGCCTCAACCCCAGTGGTACAAGGACGCCCGCATGCGATCCCTGCCGTAGACCAGAAATGCTCCCCAGGGCCGATGACGAGGTGGGGACACGTGGGGGATCATTGTGCCCGCGTAGACGTGGAGGTTTCGACTGATGCGCTCGGTTCGCGAGGAAACAATACAATCGCTTCGCGCTTCGCCCGTGTTTGCTCTTGCCGTGCTGCTCAGCCTTGGGACCGCTGGGCTCATCGGACTGATGGTTCTCATGATGCAGCTGCAGCCCGGATTCCTCGGCATGACGCACTTCGCCGACCCACGCCACCGTATCCACGACCTCACGTTCGGGTTCCTGTTCGGGTGACCGCAGTGGGGTTGCTCGCCCAGGTCCGATCGCCCTCGAAGAACGTTGCCGGCATGTTGATGGCCCTCATTCCCTGGGTTGGACTGCTGGTAGCGGCTGTCCTGTCCGCCGACCAATTCCGCGTCACGGTGATAAACCCATCGGGGTCGATCGCTGCGGCAACGGTCATTACCGCCCTTCTTCATCCGACTGGGCGCGATTTCTTCCGTTCGTTCCGCGCTTCGCGAGTCAACTGGGCGATGCTCACCCTGGTCATCGTGGCGGCGGTCCCGCTCCTCGGATTCGCCTTCACCAACATCGGGCTGCAGCAGACCGTCTCCAACGACCATGCCACTATGGGTCACTACGGTTTCATGGCCGCCTTTGGCTTCACGGTTATAGGGGTGGGCCTGTTGGTAAGCTTGCGGCCGGAGGGCTGGAGGCTCACGGCCTGGGTCGCTGGCCTCCTCCCCGCGCTCCTCGGGCTTGCATCGCTGATGTACCCGGAGAATTCCTCGAGCCTCAGTCTGGTCTGGGCACTCGTGGCCATAGTCTGGGGGGTCGGCTTCGTCGCGGTAGCCGAACGCACAAAGAACGTCGAGTCCTTGGCAGTCAAAACCCCCTTGATGCCCGAACGCAGACCGGCCACACGCCCAGCAGCATGGGTGGGTGTGTTGAGGATCATTGCCCTCGTCCCGATTCTGCTGGTCTTCATCAACACGATCAGTACGCTCACTGGCGTGAGTGTCCCAATTGGCCTGGGCGGCCACACAGCACCCATTCACCGCTAGGACACGGCTTGCACAGCCATGACTATGACACCCGACCTCCCCAAGCGCGCGCTCACCCTGCATATCAGCTCCCCGTTCGGCTGAGTCGGACGCGCCGGCTGGGGTTTGGGCAGCAGCCGATCAGGAAGCGGGATTCGAGGTTCCCCACTCTCCGTACATCGCGCTCCCCAGCTCGGTGGAGGAGCAGCTCGGTTGGCTGCGGAAGGTCTGCTCAGCTGGCAGACGCCCCTCCTCTGCATCGTCGTTGATTTCGATACAAGAGGTCCAGCCATTCGCTCACGCCGTCAACAGCCGGCAGAGATGCGGTTGTCTACGAGGTCCTCGTACGTCATGTCCTCGTTGATGAGCCCCCAGCCCAGCATCCACTCATAGGTCCGTCTGAACTCCGCCTCCGAATACGGGCCGGGCTCGATGTACCGGAGGCGGGGGAAGTGGAAGTCGTCCGAGGTGAGCCGGCCCAGCTCAGGCGGGACCTCGTCGATCAGGTAGTGCAGGTACCGCCGCTTGTCGGCGTTGAACAGCATCACAGCCTGCGAGATCGCTCGCTGCAGCGCGGTGTACGTGTCGGCGTCCATGTCCGGAGCCGAGATGTCGGCGCCGACATAGTGGGCCTCGCCGACGCTCTTGCAGCCTTGTTTTTCCGCGAGCGCGATCCAGGGCTCCATGAGCCCGGCCGCATTTATTCGCCCGCTCATCAGGGCTTCGTAGCGTTCCAGCGGTCGACCCGCATGCACGACTTGGATCTCGTCGCGGGGCAGGAAGCCCTCGAGGAACATCAACGTGAGGTAATGCGAACCCGCGTGGAAGTTGACTCCAACGGGGATATTGCGCAGCTGCTGCGGGTAATAGATCGGCGAGTCGGGCCGCACGAGGATTGCCTGGGTGCTCACCGCCGGCCGCCGCCCGACGATCCGCCCGCCACGGGCGCTATCCTGAGAGCGGCGGACCTGGCCCCATTCGCAGGCGCGGTAGACCTCGCACGACCCCTCCTCGAAGATCAGGTGGACGCCGATCGAGTCGACCACCCGATGATCCCGCACCAGGTCGCTCCCGGTGATCGTCCTTGTTCCGCCGCCTTCCTTGCTCTTCCAAGTGCCCCGCTGGGGCGCCCGGATGGATTCCGCCTGGAGGCCCTCTGCAGCGAAGAGCCCCTCGTCCTGCGCGATGAGCCACGGCAGGCTGTGCACTGCGCTGGTTACCTCGCTGCGAATCGTGTTAGCCATCGATCACCTCCACCCTCTCAGGAGACCATCTGTGAGTGGCCTGATCCTACCAGCTCCGTCGGGCATGACTGGGGGCCGGCTGATCAACTGCGCCCAAAGACTCTTCCTTTGCCGTCCATCACCACGATGCGCTCGGGATCGGTCGGGTGCACGGCGGCCGCAGCCACGTCATTCCCGTAGGCAGTCCGGGTCCAGCTTCGGCCGCCGTCGGCGCTCCGGTAGAGCCCCTGACGGGTACCCGCATAGACGATATCGCTATTTGGGGCTGCGGCGAGTGCCGTCACCGGGGCGCTACCCACCCTGGTCGATCAGCAAAAAGCGTCCGCTGTGACTGCATAATACGAGAAGCTCAGCCCCGCGTGGGATTTCGCGCGACATGGGCGCGAAGAGTCGCTATCATAACGCTGGCAGAGTGGGCCCGGCTCATTGAGAGGGCGACTGCGGTGTACCACTGCTCGATTCCTGTCCGATAGGGAGTACCAATGGCGCAGACGATCGAGGTGACCACTCCGGGGGTCCTGGACCTGTTCCGACCCATTCACCAAAGGATCCGCGAGAGCCTGGAAGGACTGGACTCGGCGGCGCTCAATTGGCGCCCTGGCCGCGAGACCAACTCCATTGGGGCGGTGATCCAGCACATCGCGGCCACCGAGCAAGGGAATCTTGCCCGGGTCATCGGGACGCCAGGAGGGTCCTTTGCCTGGGACGAGAACCGCCGCTTTGAACGGGGGGAGCTGCTGCATACCCTCGACAAGGCCGATGCATTCCTGGATGAGATGGCGGCGGCGATTCCGTCCAGCAGTTTGGCCAAAGAGGTCGTCCACCCTCACCGAGGGCCAAGCAGCGCACTCGTCCTGCTCCTACAAACCTACGGCCACGTCACCGAGCATTACGGTCATCTCACATTGACCCGGCAGCTTTACTTCCAGAGCTTCCCCTCGAGTAGGTGATGCTGCTGCCCCGCTACGACCTGTACGCTTGGGATGACCTCGACAAGGAGATCAACATCATCCCGCTTCCGTGCAACCGACCAGCGGCGCCCTGATCAACCCGAGCTTGTCCTGCTCGAAGTCGGGGCCATAGCCACCGCGGGAGGTTACGACAACGAGCTCACCTCGGTTGTTGTAGGTCCACCCGTCAAACGAGCAACGGCTGGCCATAGACGCGCCCATTGTAAACGGCGGCGAGGATCAGTTCTTCACAAGTTCACGGCGCGGCCCACGGGAAGGGGGGTGAGGCATAGCATGGACTGGATGGAGGAGCGTGGCGCTGGACCCGCAGCGCCAACTCTGCGACAAGCCGGCCTGCCGGGCGCGCGACGGGCTGGCTCAACTCGCGCAAAGGCGCTACACTTGCCAGGAGCCCGTGACCGTTTGTGGCGACAGGTAGTTAGGGAACGCCATCCGTCAGAGCCGCATCACATGCTGCTGAGTGTGTGCAGCGTCCCCTCACCTGGCCACGAGGAACTCTCCGGCCCCGGTGCTGCGCAAACTCAAGACGTCAGGAGCGGCCATGGTGGCTCAGATACGGCACTCACACAGCGAACGTTCCCTTCGGCACCTTGTAGATCTTGAGCACGGCCAGATCAGCCGGGAGATCTATGTCAATGACGACGTCTATCGGCAGGAGCAAGAGCAGATCTTCGCCCGGGCCTGGCTGTTCGTCGGACACGAAACGTTGGTCCCCAACCCTGGTGACTTCTTCCAGTCCCGGATGGGGGAGGAGGACGTCCTCCTGGTGCGCGACCGGAAGGGCCAGATCCACGTCTTCCTGAACACCTGTCGGCACCGGGGCATGAAGGTCTGCCGCTATGACGACGGCAACACACTGGTGTTCACCTGTCCGTTCCACGGCTGGACGTATGGCACTGATGGGCAGCTCGTGGCGGTGCCGAACGAAGAGAGCACCTACCATGGCGAGCTGGACAAAGCCGCGTGGGGGCTCCACGAAGTCGCCCAGCTCTGCAACTTCTACGGATCGATCTGGGCCACCTGGGATGCCGGGGCGCCCTCCTTCGAGGACTACCTCGGGCCGTTTTCCGAGGGCATCCGCCGCTGCTTCCAGAGCTCGGACGGTCGCGACAACGGGGTGGAGGTGTTCAAGCCGCCCTACAAATGGTACATCCCGACCAACTGGAAGCTCCCCGCCTTCAGCTTTGACGGCGACATGGCCCATGGGGCGATGACCCACCAGTCCATCAACACTGCGGCCATCGGCCCTCAGGGTGAGCTGGGCGGCGGCGGTCGTCACGGCCTGCGCGCCGCCTTCCCCAAGACGGAGTACGAGTTCTGCAGTGCCGAGCTCGGTCACGGGGGGCACAACCCGATCTTCGAGCTGCCCGGGGTGCCGCCCTACGTCGAGACCTGGCAGACCGCGCCGGGCGTCGACGACTATTACCGCAGGACCCGTGAGGAACAAGCCAAGAGGTTTGCAGATCAGTATCTCCATGGCGGCGGTGGCTGTGTGTGGCCGAACGCGATCGTCCAGCCTCAGCGCATCCTCCTGAAGCACCCCGCCGGCGTGGGGAGGACGGAGAGCTGGCGCCTCTACCCGGTGGACAAGGACGCGCCCAAACTGGTGAAGGATGCCCAGCGCCGGTACATGATGCGCTACGGCGGACCCGCCGGTCTCACGGAGTCGGACGATATGGAGAACTGGAACTATGCCTCCCGGGCCAGCCTGGGGACCATCGCCCGACGCCTGCCCTACAACTTCCAGATGGGCCTCGGGCACGCGTTCAGCGACGACCGGGTGCCGGGGATCACCCTGAATAACCGGACCGCCGAAGAAAACCAGCGGGCGCGTCTCCGCCGGTGGGTGGAGTTCATGGAGGCGGGCAGCTGGGACGACATCTACCCGATGAAGCAGACGTAGTGGATCTCGAAAGGTTCCGGGACCTTCACCGAAAATCTCGGTGAACGCATCTGGAGGAGGAGATGTGGAGATCGACTCCAGGGCGCAGCAGCTCGAGCGGCTGCTGCTCGAGCGAGAGGTCGAGCAGTTTCTCTACAAGGAGGCACAGCTCCTGGACGACCGCCGGTTCAGCGAATGGATCGAGCTGATCGCCGACGATATCCACTACTTCATGCCGCAGAGGCGCAACGTGAAGTTCGGCGAGCAGTACCGAGAGCACAGCGACCCCGAGTCGGAGATCTCGTGGTTCGACGAGGGAAAAGCGACCCTCGCCGGGCGGGTTCGCCAGATCAATACCGGGGTCCACTGGGCCGAAGAGCCCTTCTCACGCGTCCGCCACATCATCAGCAACATCCAGATCGAGGACGTACAAGGCGATGAGGTGAAGGTGCGGAGTAACTTCTTCGTCTACACGAATCGACTCAAGGACGAGGTCAATCTGTTCGTGGGCACGCGCCACGATGTGCTGCGCAGGGATGCTGACACCGCCTGGAAGGTCGCCAAGCGCACGATTATCCTCGACCAGAACGTCCTGCTGGCAAAGGCCATTACGACCTTTTTCTGAAATGACAAAGTGAATCTCCCGAATAGTCCCTTGCTGAACCACGAAGTCGTTGGCCTGGGTCCGTACGAGATCACCAGCTGGGACATCGGTTCTCACGTCGAGGCCACTCGCTTCGACGACTACTTCCGCGGCCGCTCGCCAGACCGTAGCGGATGACCCCCCGGACGAGGGCCAGATAGAGCAGCCAGATTCGATCCTGCAGCCGCGAGCGATCGTCGTAGGCGAGGTGCGCCTCAAGCCCTGGGTCCTGGCCGCGACCGGACGGGATCCAATAGTGAGCATCGTCTGTGAACAGCGCGAGCCAGGCGTGTAATTGCCGCTCGTCGAGCAATCACGCCTCTTCGTAAAGGAAATCTTCCGCCTCTGGCCGAGTCAGCGCAGGCATCTCGTTCCCTGAAAGGGACGAGCTCGGAATCGGCACGGTAACCGCCCCGAGCTCGACGTCTCCCCGGTCGATGGCCTCCATCCGCTCCGCGGACAGGGCGGAGCAAAAGATCTCGTTCCGAACGCGCAGATGGTGCTGGAGGAACTCGGTGAGCCAACGTTTGTCTTCCTCGATCTGCTCCTCGCTCGTGATGCGGGCGTGGGCATACAGGTGGATCTGCTGTGGCCCGTGGCCGACCTCGTCCGCGTAGATCTCGCCCATCGCATCGGCGAAGCGGTTCTGGAACTCGTCGGCCCGGTGGTGCATAGCCTCGATGAAGGCGCCACCGCCACCACCCTCGGCCAGCCGGGTCAGCGGGCGACCGCGCTCCCAGCCAAACTGCTCGATCAAGCGCTTGTTGAAGTCGAGGGCGGCATTCGCCTCGGGCAGGTATGGGTTGTACATGCGCTCCCTGGGAAGCAGCGGGTCGTACACGGCGAAAACCCAGTACTTGAGTAGCTCTTCCCGGGAGAGCTTCCGCCTGGCCAACTCCTCCGCGATGTCCGCCAAGATCGTGTAATGCTTGATTTCGTCCGCCTGGCGCTCCATTTGCTCACGCAGCGCGTGGCGGTCGATCGTCCGCTCCATCTCATCGAGCATGCGGAGGGCGCGGGTCATCTGCAGCGCGGTGTGGGCCTCCCGCCCGGCTTGGCGCAGCACGACGTCGAGGTACTCCTC
>WHTR01000084.1 GCA_009377635.1 Chloroflexota bacterium | reverse complement strand
AGTCTCTCTCGTACTCCTCCCCCGCCTTCAGCCAGACCATCCGGTCGACGTACTCCTGCGGGGTGCCCAGTCCGTAGATGCACGAGACGGTGGATACCACCACCACGTCGCGCCTGGTGAGCAGCGACGCGGTGGCGCGGTGGCGCAGCTTCTCCACCTCTTCGTTGATCGCCGAGTCCTTCTCGATGTAGGTGTTTGTCCCCTCCGTTCTGGGCTCGGGGCCGCCGACTCCGCGGGACGGGTCGCCCCTTGACCGAGGTGCTAGACTCATATGATAACGTATTGAGTCGTTTCGTATCAAGCAGTAGAGGAGCCGGGATGGAGAGCACTGGGTTTGTCGGTCTGGGCACAATGGGCTTCCCCATGGCCCGCAACGTCGTCAAGGCCGGCTACCGGCTGAGCGTCTTCGACATCGTGGACGGGCCGGTGCAGCGGCTCGTCGGGGAAGGCGCTCGGGGGGCCACCTCGCCACGGGACGCGGCCGAGGGTAGCGACGTTGTGATTACTATGCTGCCAACCTCGACCGAGGTTGAGGCCGCCGTCCTGGGAGACGACGGTGTCTACGCGGGGCTGGCGCCGGGCACGGTACACCTTGAGATGAGCACCATCGAGCCGTCGGCGACCAGGCGGTTTGCGAGCCACGCGGCAAAGCGCGCCATTCAGGTCTTGGACGCGCCAGTGGGAAAGAGTTCCGCCGCGGCCGCTGCGGGCGAACTGACGATCATGGTCGGGGGCCCCCCCGAAGTGTTTGAGCGGTGCCGACCGCTGTTGGCGACGATGGGATCGACGATCCATCACTGCGGCGACGTGGGGGCAGGCGACGTGGTCAAGCTCGCCAACAATTTACTCTCCGGTGGCATCCTCGTACTCGTTGCCGAGGCGGTTGTGCTCGCCAAAAAGGCGGGTGTCGATCCGGAGATCGTGGCTGAGGTCATGGGCGGGACCGCGGCGGCGAACTGGCATCTCGACAACACGCTGCGCAAGAACGTTCTCCAGGGCCGGTTCGAGCCGGGCTTCAAGACACGGCTCATGCACAAGGATGCGCGCCTCGCGGTGGGGATGGCGACGGAGTTGGGCGTCCCAGTGCCCGCCAGTGCATTGATTAAGGAACTCTACGCGATCGCAGTCGCGCGCGGGCTCGGGGATCTCGACTGGGGCGCGTACACGACCCTCGTCGAGGAGTTCGCCGGGGTTGAGGTGCGCACGGAACGCGCCAGCGATGCCGCGACGAGCGTGACGGGCTAGTGGGCGATCGCGATGGAACTGACGCACGAGGAACGCTGGATGCTTGGGGGCGAGCAGGGCGAGGCCGTTCGCGAGGCGCTCGAGAGCCAGATTGCGGTAGGCGAGTTCTTCGGCGCGAGCCGCTTTGTGCCGGTGACGCAGGTCCATCTCACTGTGGACTGGGAGGTTATGGGCGCGGCTGGATATGCCTTTCTGGAGCACATTCTGGACCTCGGAGGCAAGGTGGCGGTACCCACTACGCGCAACGCCAAATCCGTCGACTTGGACCACGCGCACAAGCTGCGCCAGACACGCAGCCTGATCGATGGCGAGCGGCGGACTGCGGAACTGGTGCGCCGCCTCGGGGTGATCACGGTCAACACGTGCATCGGCTACCAGAGCCTGTATCAGCCACATTTCCGGGAACACGTCGCCTGGGGGGACACTGGGGCTGCGATCTACGCGAACTCGGTCTTCGGAGCACGAACAAACTTCGAATCCGGGACCGCCGGGCTCGCTGCCTCGCTCACCGGTCGCGTGCCGGAGTACGGGTTCCATCTCGACGAGACGCGCCGCCCGAATGCTTACTGCCGAGTAGAGGCGCGGCTTGAGGATGTGGCCGACTGGGGCGCGGTGGGATCAATCATCGGCGAGCAGCACCGCGACTATTGGACCGTCCCGCTGATCGATTCTGTGCAGGCAAACCCAAGTCCGGACGAGCTCAAGCACCTAGGGGCCGCTCTCGCAAGCTACGGCTCGATGGCGATGTTCCACCTCGCTGATGTGACGCCCGAGGCGCCGAGCATCGAGGCAGGGCTCGAACGTGACGAAATCAAGAAGGAGCTGACAATCGACGCCGACCAGATTGAGACCGTCCTCAACGGTGGGCAGCGGCATGGAGAGGCGGTCGACATTGTCGTGTTCACCGCGCCGCAGCTCTCGCTGTTCGAGCTTCGCGAGCTCGCCAAGCTACTCGATGGCCGCCGCGTCCATCCGAATACCACGCTCATTGTAACGACGAATGCCATGACGAAAGCCGCAGCAGCGGAAGAAGGCTACATCGCCGCTGTCGAGGGTGCGGGCGCCGTCGTTCTCCAGGGCGTCTGCTGGTACCTCATGGAGCCCCAGCGGATGCGGGCCGAATTCGGTTGGAGCCGGCTGGTAGTCACGAACTCCGCCAAGCTCGCCAACATCGTCAAGGCCAACGGGTACGAGCCGATGCTTCGACGGACGAAGGACTGTGTCGAGTGCGCGGTCGAGGGGAGGGTCGTGGGCTGATGAGCATTGCCGTTATGACCTTCCGGGTGCGTCAGGCGATCGGCCCGGTCGTGGATGGCCCGGCACTCGTCGACCCCGTTCCGTTCAGCGCACGCTACGACCTCGACCGCGAGACGGGGAGGATCTCTCGCGCGGGTCATCCACTTGAGGGGCAGTCTCTCGCAGGCAAGATCATCCTCTGTCCCGGGGTTCAGGGCGGCGTGGCTGCTGGATGGGCGCTACTGGCGATGAAGGCACTCGGTCACGGTCTAAGGGGCATGGTCTTCCAACGCGTCAATCCCGTGATCGTCCAGGGCGCGCAAGCCGCTGGCATTCCAATCGCCGGAGGTGTGGACGAGGAGATTTTTCGACATGTACAAACCGGCATGACAGTGCGTGTCGATCCCGTCGGCAAGGAAGTCCTGATATTGGAGGCGTAGCAGTGGGGGATGTCCGGCAGCTCGCAAAATCGACCGGCCGGGCAACGAGCGCATCTTGTTCCCAGACTGTGAGCGGCTCCCGCGGGCCGATGCTATCAGCGCCGAGAGAGCTCGCCTCGCTCTCAGCAGCTTGATTCCATGTTTCGACGCTCCCGGTCCCCGGAAGGTCCTCTCCGTCGGGTCAAGGTGCCAGTGTTTTGCCGCTGAGATATATGTATGATAGCGTCTCGATACGTTTCGAGTCGATACTCTGGAAGGGGAGCCATGAAGGCCCGTGCAGTCTTCGTAACGGTGGCAATGATGCTGGTTGCAGGTGCGTGCGGAGCCGACGGAGACGGGGAACCTGGGGCGGCGGAGCTGACCGAGGTGCGGATCGGGGTTCCGCTGCACGACGTGTGGCCCGTCTACGTCGCAGAGACCGAGGGCTTTTTCGAGGAGGTCGGACTCGATGTAGAGATTTTCAATTTCACCAGCGGCGCTCCTCTCATCGCGGGATTGGAGGGCAGGAGCCTCGATGTGATCGTGACCGGTCTCGCGGTCGTGCCCGCCATCAGCCGTGGGATCGAGCTTGAGTTCATCATGTGGGAGTTTGACAACACGACCACCGGTGGGCTCAACGTCGACCCAGACTCCGGCATTACCGACTTCAGCCAACTCGCAAAAGCAAAGGCGATTGCGGCCTTCCCGAACACCTGCTCCGAGGTCGCGGCCACGATCGCAGCCGAGGAGGCGGGCCTCGACTACGAGGAACTGCCGATCAAGGAGGTCGAGCCCTCGCTGCATAGCGCAGCGTTCCGCGCCGGGGACATCGACGCGGGCTTCGCCTGGTCCCCCCACACGTTTGCGAACGACGAAGCGGGGTTCCCGCTCGTTAATCACGGTATCGAGTTCAACGACGTCTGTCCTTCGACCTGGTCCGCGCGGCCAGAGTTCCTGGAGCAGCACCCCAACGTCGCCCTCAAGCTCGTCGAGGCTCGGGCTCTCGCTATGGAGGCGGTGGAGGGGAATCCGCAGCTCGCCGCCTTCGAGCTGGCCGCTAGGCTCGAGGTCGCTCCAGCGATCGTCGAGCGCACTCTGGAGACGGGTCACTGGCCCACTTTCGAGGAACAGGTTGACCCGGACAGCCGCTGGTCGCTCGATACGAGGATCGGGCTGGCCGGACAGCTGCACAAAGCCGCTGAGGCGCTCTTCAAGGCGGGCGCGCTCCAAGAGTCCATCCCGTACGAGACCTTCGCCGACGCCGTCAACCCGCAGTACGTGGAGGAGTTCGTCACGGAGAGCCAGGGCGGCACATAGGAGGAAACGGGGGGTTCATGCGTTTGGAAACAGAGCCCGGGTTCGATAGCCAGCCTTCTGTCTTCAGGGACAGTGACTGGCAAGAAGAAGTCAGGGTTGAAGTGCGCGGCATGAGTAAGTGGTTCCCTTCGGTTGCGGGCGGCGAGCCCCTGCTGGCGATTCAGGATCTCACTCTGTCGATTGCCGTGAACGAAACGGTCGCGCTTGTCGGTCCCAGCGGGTGCGGCAAGACCACGCTGCTCAACGTCATCGCGGGATTCGAGCAAGCCGACCAGGGAGAGGTCCTACTCGACGGGACGCGAGTTACGGGCCCCGGTCCGGACCGAGCGGTTGTCTTCCAGTCGCCGGCACTGTTTCCATGGCTCACGGTCTGGAAGAACATCACCCTCGGTCCGCGAAAACGAGGCGTGCCTAAGCCTGAGTACGAGGGCCGGGCGCGAGACCTCCTGACCGCGGTCGCGCTGACAGGGTTCGAGAAGCACTACCCCTATCAACTGTCAGGGGGTATGCAGCAGCGCGTGCAGATTGCGCGTGCACTACTGGAGGCTCCGGACGTGTTGCTTATGGACGAGCCGTTTGGTGCGCTCGACTACCAGACGAGGCTCCTGATGCAGGAGCTGCTAATGAAGCTGGCGACTAAATTCCGTCAGAGCATCCTGTTCATAACGCACGACGTACAGGAGGCAATTTTCCTGGCAGACCGCGTGTGCGTGATGTCGCGGCGCCCTGGTCGGATCAAGCTCGCGCGAAGGATCGACGCACCGAAGCCCCGCGACTACCGGTTCCTCAACTCTTCCGAGTTCCTTGAGATTGAGCCGGTGATTCTAGAAACGGTGCGCGAAGAAGTAACGACAATCGGGGCTGCGTCGCCGGCTACAGGGGAGGAGAGGCAATGATCCGAGCGTTCTCTATGATCGAGTCGCCTGACCGCGGTGGCAAGCCGCGTACGCGCGGCCTGACGATGATGATCGACTTCGGGGTGCCCCTCGGTGTGCAGCGGGATGTGCTCGCGCTCGGGAGCGAGTTTGTCGACCTCGCCAAGGTGGCGGTCGGCATCTCAGGCCTCCTGGAGGAAGAGACGCTCACTGAGAAGATTCGCTCCTATCAGGAGGCGGAAGTCGAGCCCTTCCCCGGCGGCATGTTCGCGGAGCTCGCCCACAACCGGGATAAGGTCGACCAGTACTATCGGGAGTGCTCGCGGGTCGGCTACCGACTCATCGAGATCTCGGACAACGTTGTGCACCTCTCCAAGTCGGAGCGGACATCTCTAATCAAACGAGCTACGGAGGACTACGGTTTCCGGGTGCTCGGCGAGGTCGGGAGCAAGCACGTCAAGACTGACCGCGTCACCCTGGTCGCCGACATCGAAGGGTGCCTGGCCGCAGGCGCCTGGAAGGTGCTGGTCGAGGCGGCGGAGTTCGTGACCGAGGGCGGATTCGATATCTCGATCGCGGCTCGCCTCGTGGAGGATGTGAACGTCGAAGACATCCTCTTTGAGTTGCCAGGCAGGTGGATCGCCAACGTGCACCAGCACGAGATTCACCAGATGATGGTGTGGCTGATCGAGCACCTCGGCAGCGAGGTGAACATCGCCAACGTCTCGCCAGACGATGTGATCGCACTCGAGACCCTCCGGACCGGACTCGGGGTAACCATGCGCTTCGGCGACCTGGTAGCGGAAACGCACGTCTAAAGAATCCGCCGTATTCGGGCTGGGAGAACATTGGAAGTGGGACCAAAGGTCACTAAACCGATGAAAGGAAAGGAAGATCCGCTCACGGCCAAACCTGCCGCGACAGCGCTGCCCAACGGCCGCTCTCCAATTATGCGAATCCTACGCCGTGCCAATAATGTCGACAGTGCGATCTCGATCGGTACGATTACAGTGATCGGCGCGACATGGTTTCTCGTAACCGAGTTCAAGCTCGTCGATCCGACGCGGCTACCGTCGCCGACGGCGCTGGCCGATCGTTTCTTTTTCCTCGTGGAGAATGGCTATCGTGGGACGCCGTTGGAAGGGCACCTGTTCGCGAGCTTACAGCGGGCTCTAGGCGGCTTCACGATCGGCGCGCTCATCGGTATTCCGCTTGGACTCCTGATCGGGTTTAACCGTAAGGTTGGTGCGGCGTTCGGACCGATCTTCGCCTTTACTCGACCGATCCCGCCGATTGCGTTCATCCCAATGATCGTGCTCTACTTCGGACTCGGCGAGACGGGCAAGATCGTCCTGATCTCCTGGACCTCGCTCAACTACGTGGTCTTGAACGCAAGCGCGGGAGCGGAGACGGTCTCGCTCTCGCTTTCGCGCGCCGCGGGCACCCTGGGCCTGTCGAGGCGACAGCAAATGATGACTGTGGTCGTGCCCTCGGCGCTGCCCTACATCATGACGGGGCTCAAGGTAGCGATGGCGCTGAGCTGGGCGGTCGTGGTCGCGGCCGAGCTCGTCGGAGCACAGGAAGGGCTCGGGTATATCGCGGCTTCTGCGGCGCTGGTCTTCAGGGTAGAGGACGTGTTGCTGTCGGTAATCATGATCGGAATCGTCGGACTCATCTTGGAACGGGCCCTAGCCTGGACGGATGCTCGGGTCGTTCACTGGAAAGGAAGGTAACGGGGCGAGTCGAGTGCTGCAGGCCACTAACCAGTCCTGCGGCCGAAGAATGGAGGAGAGACGATGAACGTTGAGAGCAAAAGCAAGGTTGACGTGCTCGACGAGATCGCAGCAGGTGAGCGGGATGCGCTGCCCGGCGCCGAGTTCGTTGACGCGATGTTGGAACGCCGGCGCGCGTTCTGGGAGAGCAAGCCTCTGCTTGAGCGGACCCACTATCGCGGTTTTGGCGAGGTATCGGAAGAGACCGCGCACGAGCGGCTTAGGATCCAGTGCCAGGCCGAACTGTTCGCGGCGCAAGTACCCCACCAGATGCTCGAGCTGGCCCCGTGGACGGAGATAAAGGCGGACCTGGCCAGGCAGGTCCATGATGAATACCGGCACTTCAAGGTGGTGAAGGCCCACCTGGAATCTCTGGGAGGCGAATACCCAAAGGACTACCTGCCGCCGGTCAAGGAGTGGCGGGAGCTTCAGGCGATCGCCTACTCGGCCGACATGCTGCAGTCGCCCGATCACGTCACGCAACTGCTCGCGCGCTCAGCGGTCTTGCAGTTTGGCATTGAGGGGTGGGACGTCGAGTTCATCCACCCGCATTTCATGCAACACATCGAAACGCATGATCCTCGCCTGTTCGAACTCTTCGAGACTGAAATCATCAACGACGAGCGTTTTCACTCGGAGATCGGCGAGCGCATCCTCAAGAAGTGCGACCGCAATCGCGATATGCAGAGGGTCGCGATCACCTATCTTGGGAAGGCGATGCAGCAGCACCACAAGGTTAATCTTGCGTTCGCGGACTTCGCTGCTGACGCGAGGCCGTTCGCCGTCTAGTCCGGACGGTACAAGCGAAGCCGGCGGGCCGGTCGACGCGAGTCGGTCAAGGCGTCGCGATGGAACTGCCTGGCGCACGAGCAGCCTTATGAACATTTAAGGATCGAGGAGCATTTGCCCCATGTGGGTTGAAGGACCAGATCTCGAAGACCTGAAGCAGACTGGAAAGGCGCGCATGCGTGGGAGTACCTGGGATGTCCTAGTCTGCTGGGCGGAAAACCAAGTGTTCGCGATTGAGAACCTGTGCTCCCATGCCCTGGTGCCTCTTCACACCGGGCGCTTGCGCAACTATGTCATCACGTGCTCTTCGCACCTTGCGCAATTCGATGTGCGCGATGGCAGTGTGATCCGAGGGCCACTGGAGGGTGACCCCGAGAACATCCGCCAGCAAGTGACATACCACGTCGAGGTGAAGAACGGACGCGTGTACGTCGAGGTACCCGAATAGATGCCCTGGTTGGATGGCTCCAATCGCCGGAGCACGCTCATTCTTGCAGGCGCTGGTCGCCGGTGATGGGTGATATCCGCGGGGTTCCGCGTCGATCGGGCTTAGGCCGCGGAGTCCTTGATCGATGAGGCCCTTGCGGAGTCAAGGGAAGTGGTGGGCCCCTCCGCGAAGCTGAGCGCGCACGTATAAGCGCGCCGATAGCCTGCTGCTGCGATCTCGAGAAAGGGAGGTATCCCGACTGGCCGAAGCAAGAGGAGACGGCGAGGAGGTGGCGGCGCGTTCTTCTCGGCGACTGCGGGTCGACCCCGGGGACCTGGTTGGCGGCGTCAGCGCCGCGTTCGTTCTGATCCCTCAAGCGCTGGCGTACGCGACCCTAGCCGGGATGCCCGTGGAACGGGGGCTGTTCGTGGCTGCCCTTGCTCCTATCGCGGCAGCGTTCTTCGCGTCCTCTCCCTACCTCGGCACCGGCCCTACCGCGATTACGTCATTGCTCACTTTCGGCGCATTGAGCGCGCTCGCTATGCCCGCCAGTTCGTACTACGTGGCCCTCGCCGCGCTGCTCGCGCTCCTGGTGGGGGTCATCCGCGTGGCCCTTGGCCTGGCTCGGGCGGGCTTCATCGCGTATCTGATGTCTCAGCCGCTCATCACCGGTTTCACGACCGGGGCCGCGGTGGTCATCGTCGCGTCGCAGGTCCCGACGGTGCTCGACGTCGCCACCGACGAGGCCAACCCGTTCGTCGCGGCGTACGAGGCGCTTAGGCATCCAGAGGCCTGGAGGCCGGAGTCGTTTGGCATCGCCGTCGTCGTGGCGATCTTGATCATCGGTGGCAGGAAGGTGCACCGCCTGTTCCCGGGCGTGCTCGTGGCGGTGGTCCTGGCGATCGCGTACAGTGAGTTCGCCTCCTACGACGGGGCGGTCGTGGGTGACATCTCGGGTCGGCTTCCGCCCATCTCGCTGGACCTCCCGTGGTCGTCGGTCGCCCACCTCATCGCGCCTGCCCTAGTCATCGCGGTCGTCGGATTCTCCGAACCGGCGGCGATCGCACGTCATTACGCCACGCTCGAGCGCAAGGGATGGGACGCGAACCGAGAGTTGATAAGTCAAGGCGCGGCGAGCCTGGCGGCCGGCCTCGGCGGCGGATTTCCGGCAGGTGGATCGTTCAGCCGCAGCGCCCTGGTGCGCGACGCGGGCGCCCGCACGCGTCTCGCCGGCGGCATCACCGGTCTGGTGGTACTGGCGATCCTTCCGTTCATGTCGCTGCTGTCGGCTCTTCCGAGCGCGGTACTGGGGGCGAGCATCATCGTGGCCGTAAGAGAGCTGATCACGATACGGTCGTTCGTGGAGTACCGGCGCTATGCGCGCCTGCAGTTTGCGGTGGCCGTGGCAACCTTCCTTCTAACCATCGCTTTCGCCCCTCATATTGAACGCGCCGTCATAATCGGCGTCGTGCTCGCCATAGGAGCTCACCTGTGGCGCGAGCTGAGGCTGTCGATCCCGGCCTGGATATCTGATGGGACGCTTCATCTCGCCCCCAAGGGAGTGCTCTACTTCGCCTCGGCTCCGGGGCTGGAAGACGCGTTTTCGAGACTCCTTGACGAACACCAAGATGCCCACCGACTCGTCGTACATCTCGACGGATTAGGGCGGATCGACCTCACCGGAGCTCTCGTACTCAGGAATCTCCTGCAAGACGCGAAGCACGCCGGCCTAGAGGTGGAACTGGCCGATGCGCCTCCCCCAGCTCAGAAAATCATCGCTCGTGTCATCGAAGGGCAAGACTGAGGAATGACCGCTTCTGCTACTCGCAAGCGGTTCATCGAGCAGCCGAGCTGCAGGAAGGCGGACGATTGGAAACAACGAACTCCTCCGGGTCCGCCCTGTACCCTGAAGGGTGCACAAACTCTGTTCCGTCATGCTGCCGCCTCATAGGTATTCGTGCAGCAGCCCGCCAAGTCGATCACGTCGGCACACCCTTGCGTCAACGGGAAGCGATGTCTTCTCGAACTCTTCCTGTTCCGGTTGATGAAGTTGCAGCGCACGGTGAGGTCGCTGTCGGTTGTAATGGCGAATGTAGATCTTGAGGACACGCTCGAGGACCCGCCGGGAGAAGATGAGCAGCCAGTCCAGGCACTCGGTCCTGACGGTTCGGATCCATCGCTCACAGAACCCATTGGCACGAGGTGCCCTGACCGGAGTGCGAACCACTTGCCTGAACCGCTCGAGCCGCTGAAGAAGAAACTCCCAAGCGACGTCGCGACAATCGACGGCAGGCGTTCGTAGAGCGAGTTCCGGTTTTCTGATAACAACCGCGAATGCTTTGCAGCCAAGCTTCGGTACAAGTCGGAGGTGCGCTCTATAGATCGCGAATCGCGCGCTCTCGCTGAGCCCCAGACCCCGGAAGGCTCCCCTGTTGTGAAGGAGGTAGTTCGCCTTGATCTCAGCGCGTACCGGGACTTTGAACTTATCCCGCAAACTCCTACGGAAGTCGATGACCTGGTCGAAGGTTTGGGGCCACTCGATAGCAGGAACTAGGAGGCAGCCCAAGCTGAACGTCCTTGAGCCAGTAGCCCCGCTGTCTCCGGACTCATCGACATACGCGAAATGCATCCCCCCAGTATCCCGACCGCACTGATCTGTTTCTTTCATCCAAAGATCTAGGACTACCGATGAGCAGCGATTGCCCGGTCCTCCGCGGCGCTCGTCGCGTACCGCTGAACCATCGTTCTGGAGCGCCACCCGGTGATTCGCATGAGATCGGTTTCGCTTCCTCCGCTCATCAACCACAGGTGCGCTGACTGGGCCGCGGCGGCGATCGTAAGATTCATCGATACCCTCGATGTCCGGCTGCGAGAGCCCGCCCAAACTCTCCGGAAAGCATGATCAACGCAGACGACTTGTACCGCTTCATCATAGAATCCTCGGTTCACCGAGGGGCGGCGCCGACGCCGAAGGGCCCTAGCCTATCGACTACCTCTCTCAGCTCTTTAGCACGCTGGAAGCTTTCTTGTGAGGAGCGCGTGCCTGACGCCAGTTGGCTGATCTCCTCCAGTATCAGAGACTCCAACTGGTTTACCGCGTGCTGGAGCGCTCCCACGTCTTGCGGAGGGCTGCCGATGATTGCGTCCACATCCCTTTCGGGGAGAACGAAGGAGAGTATCTGCTTGATGCCCGGATCCGATCGCCAGTCCTCCACGTGACCAGCGGACTTGCCTCTGCTGAAGACGTGCGCAAGCCGTCCCATGAAAGCGCGGTAAACGAAGAATCGGAGCCACAAGACCTCTCCGAGAAGCGGTCGGTCGGATTCAAGGTCAAGCGTTCGCTGCATCTTTTCCGTGATGAGCTCGTCGTCCAGATCCTTGACGCCGGCCGCCAGCGTGTCATCCCGGCGAAGCGCGTCGTCGTACTCGGAGGGCAGCAAGATCGTGAAGAAGAACAGCACGCCCGAAAAGGCGTCCCTGAGTTCAAGGACGCCGCGCCAGAGTCGCTGGACCGCGGACAGCCTCTCCTCCAGGGCAGCGGCCTGACCCGCTTGGAAGCTCCCGATCGCCGCCTGGAATAGGGCCTGGCTTCGTTCAATTTGGGCGCGGAGCGTCTCGACCAGCGCCTGCTCCTCGCGCCGCCACTTGTAGATAAGCCTCTCCGTGAGGAGCTTGCTCAGGAACCCTGCAACCGCGCCACTGATGACGGCCCACCCTCCGAGCGCGGCGACCAGCTGTCCCCATGTGATGTCCATCTGCGCAACTCCTCCGCGTCATTCCATCGTCCAATGAAGCTCACGCTTGGGAACCACGCCGAAAGATCTGGTCGAGAATCCAGGTTGCGAGCCTCAAGAAGTCGGTTGGTTCAATAGGCGCATGATCGCGCCGACGGGCTGACAGTACGGAAGGGGCCGCCCCCAAATTTCGCCGGAGGTCCAGATCGGGGATCGGGTCCGCTTGTTGCTCGTCGGTTTCGAGAATCGGTTCCATCGGGGGAGGAGTGGTCGGCGACGGCTCGACCGGTTCTTCACCGGTTCCATGCGCGAGCGAGCGGAGCGTATCCAATGCCTCCTCGCGATCGGCTTCCACCGGTCGGATGGCATCAAACGGTTCATCCCCGAGAACCGAGCGTGCTCGGGGCCGAGGCTGGAGACAGGCTCACCGAAATGCGCCTTCACCGCCAAGGTGGTCTGGGTCGGCAGCTCCTAGCTGAGAGCACTTTCGGTAAGGGTCCCCTCGCTCGCTAGCTGTGCGAGGGATTTGGCAACCCATTGGCAACCCGCGATTTAGGAAGGGATCCGAAGAGCCATGACGAATCCGGACCAATCAGGAAGATGGACTGTCGTCGACCTGGAGAACCAGGAGTAGTCAGGTTCAGGTAGGAAGAGTCCGGACGCAGTGTTCATAACTTGAAAACCGTTGTCCTAACGGACTTGTGGGTTCGAGTCCCACGCCCTCCGCTATCTCTGAGCAGGACTCTTGCGAATGAACGTACGTTCGATGATTGCACTGGATGGGTACGAGAAGGCCGAATTGCCAATCTTTTGCCAATCCGCGGTGGC